>NZ_CP126740.1:0-325977 GCF_030246925.1 Microbacterium sp. zg-Y625 | reverse complement strand
CGCGAGCCACCCGTCGAACCCGCCCGTCGGCGGCCCGGCCGCACGGAAGTGATCGAGCCAGGCGTCGACGCGGGCGGTCGTGCGGTCGTCGACGTCATCGTGGGCGACCATGTGGATGCCGGGCGCAAGCGGCTGCTCGCGTCGCACCAGGCCGTCCCACGACACGACGCGCACTCCCTCGGGGTCGACCTCGACGAGGTTGAACCCGCGCGTGGTCGGCACCGCTTCGGGTGGGTGTCCCCCGATCGACTCGAGCACCAGGGTGCCGCGGGTCGTCACCTCGTCGTCGGTGCGGTCTGACCGGTCCTCGCGATTGAGCACGACGGCCAGCCGTCGGCGCTGCGGATCGGCCGCGAGCCATGCGCCGCCGGCGCGGCGATCCCTCACCCCGATCGCGCCCGGGTGCGATGCCGGCCACCACGGTCCGGGGCGGTCCCATGCCCTCGCCGGATCCTCATCGCGCACGGCGATCAGCCGCACCGGTTCGTCTGACGTCTCGGGTACCGCGACGATCACCGTGCACATCCGTGTGTCTCCCTTCGCCGCCCCGCGTGCCGCGCACGTGCAACAATCGAGCCGTGTTCGTCGTGGTCGGAGTGACCGGTGGCATCGCCGCCTACAAGTCGGTGCATCTCGTGCGTCTCCTGGTCCTGGACGGTCACGACGTCCATGTGCTCCCCACCGACGCCGCGCTGCGCTTCGTCGGCCGTCCCACGTGGGAGGCCCTCAGCCGCAACCCCGTGACGACCTCGCTGCACGACAACGTGGCTCAGGTGCGCCACGTCGCGCTCGGTCAGCGCGCCGACCTGATCATCATCGCACCCGCCACGGCCCACACGCTCGCGAAGATGGCGGCGGGCCTCGCCGATGATCTGCTGGGCACCACCCTGCTCGTCACCCGGGCGCCGGTCGTGGTCGCCCCGGCAATGCACACCGAGATGTGGCAGCACCCCGCGACGCGGCACAGCATCGCGGTGCTCCGGGAGCGCGGGGTGCATGTCGTGGGCCCCGGTTCGGGCGCGCTGACGGGAACGGACGCGGGCGAGGGACGCATGAGTGAGCCGGACGAGATCTTCGCGTCCGCAATGGCCGTGCTGCAGGCGCATGCCGACCTCGCCGGGCTGCGGGTCGTCGTCAGTGCCGGGGGCACGCGCGAGCCGCTGGACCCCGTGCGCTTCCTCGGTAACCGCTCGAGCGGGCGGCAGGGCGTCGAACTGGCGTTGGCGGCCGTGGCGCGCGGCGCCGACGTGACTCTGGTGACCGCGCACGTCGACGGCGACGCGCTGTCGCCGGCATCCGCCGACCCTCGCATCCGCATCCGCGCGGTCGGTACGGCGCGCGAGCTGCAGCACGCCATGGACGACGAGTCCGAAGGCGCCGATGTGCTGGTGATGGCGGCGGCGGTGGCCGATTACCGTCCGTCCCAGGTCGCGACCGCCAAGCTCACGAAGGAAGACGGCGACGGCACGCTGACGCTGCGGCTGGTCGAGAACCCCGACGTCGTCGCCGGCCTTGCGGCACGCCGCCGCGAGGGGCAGACCGTGGTGGCGTTCGCCGCCGAGACCGGGTCCGACGCCGCCGAGCGGCTCGAACGTGCGCGCCGCAAACGGGAGCGCAAGGGCGCCGACCTCCTGGTACTCAACGAAGTGGGCTGGGAGCAGGGTTTCGAGGCGACTTCCAACGCCGTGGTGATCGTCGGCGAGAACGGCGACATCGTCGGTGAGGCCGCGGGGACCAAGCGCATGACGGCGGACGCGGTGTGGGATGCGGTGGTGGCCCTGCGCCGAGACCCCGGTTCGCAACCCGGTTAGCGGTCCCGCGGGCGGCGGCGCACCCGCGGAAGCAATTCGCCGTCGACCACGTCGAACTCGGGAAGGTCGGCGAACAGCGCTTCAGCGCTGGCCTGCGTCTCGGCCGGGCTCGGCTCGTCTGCGGGATCGCGCATGGGGGACACCTCCTCGGTCACTCCACCATGCCCCGCGACAGGATCACCGCGTGCGGTCTTGACAAACAGCGGCACGTGCCTGACGCATCCGCGTTGGGTACTCTGGCGCCGTGGGCACCATGTTCTACGGCGGCGAGATGACGCCGATCCGCATCGATGACCGCGCGCTGGCGCACCTGAAGGTGGTCATCGCGACCAAGCTGCGACGTGGCGAGAGCTTCACCGTGTCGTGGCGCCACGCCGCCGACGAGCCGCCCGGCCGCAGCACCATCTGGGTGCACCCGTCGATCCCGTTGCGCTTCGTCTTCGACGATCCGGAGCCCGCGGTCCTGAGCCGCGCCTGGGTGGAGGAACTGGCCAACTCCGCGAACTCGTCCGGCGGAATCATGCTCGTTCCGGAGCAACTCGACACGAGTCCGGCCGCGCCCGGGGCGACGCCGCAGCGCTGAGCCGTCAGCCCTCTTCGACCAGCGAATCCTCGCGCGGCTCGGGCACCACACTGAGACCGCTGGGGCCGCTGGCTGCCTGCATGAGGGCCTCCACCCACGCGCGGTTGATGCGCGGGGAGCGGCTGCCGTGGAAGAGGAACTGCAAGGGCACCGCGGGGTGGATCCAGAAGCTGCGGCGGTCGCTGCCGGTTCCTGCGTCGACGTCGAACATGAACGGCTCGCCACGGCGCAGCTTGTTCATGAACACGATCCGCAGGTGCGCGAGGGTGCGGTCCTCAACCTCCACCGAGTTGCTGACCGTGTCGTAGATGAATCGCCCCATGCGGTCAGCGTACCGGCCCGATCACCGGCTCCGGGACCGTGTCGTCCAGGGCGACGGACAGCCCGCCGGACGAGTTCGCCGCCGTGGCGAGATCGCGGATGACGTCGGGGTTGAGTACCTCGGGGTCGTCGGAATCGAAGACGAAGCGGAGCGGAATCGAGGGCTCCAGCCAGATCGTGCTGCGTCCGCCGCGTTCCTCGGGGGCGTGCTGCCACGACAGGGTGAAGCTCTCACCACGCCTCAGCTTCGTCGCGATGACGACTTTCAGGTGAGCGAGAAGACGGTCGGGAATCTCCACGCGTGCCGCGTTCATGCCGTAATACAGGTCACCCATGGTGTGCCTCGTCCCCCGTTTTGCTTGAACGCCAGATTACTAGGTTGTCTAGCGAAATGGCGAGCGTATCAGGCAGGGACGTCGCCGAGCATCTCACGCGCGCCGTCCTCCACCGCGGTGGGGATGACGAGCGGCCTGCCCGCGCAGAACGCGTCCCATTCCCGCACGAGCAGCGCCTCGATGCGGGCCGTGGCGACCCCCGGGAACTCGGCAGCCAGGCGAGAGGCGGCGGCGGCGAACGACACCACGGCGATACCGTCGACCTGCAGCAGGGCGCCGTCGGTGGGAGCGGATCCAGCCTCGTTCACCAGCCCATGGTTTCACGCCGGGCCGGAGCAGTCGAATATCAATTCGACGGGTAACTCCGCTGCCGAGTTACTAGTCGGAATCGGCCTATTCCTGCGGTTCCACCTGGTCCACGGCGTCCTGCAGCCGAGCGAGGCACTCGATGACGGTGCGACTCTCGTCGGGCGTCATGTCGCGCACGGCATCCATCATGCGCGCGTGCATCGTGCCGAGCGTTTCGCGCACTTCCTGGTCGGATTTCTCGGTGGCGATGACGTGGATGCTGCGGCGGTCCGTCGGGTGAGGACGACGCACGATGTGACCGGACTTCTCGAGACGGTCGATGATCGCCGTCGTCGACGCGGTGGACACCGCGAGGTAGCGCGCCAGTTCAGACGGGGAGACGCGGCGGTCCTCGGCCTGGGCCTTCAGCAGGTAGCGCAGCACGAGCAGCTCGTTCTCGCCCATCGACATGGCCTCGCGAGTGCGCCGGCGCATCGCCAGTTCGGCGGCTCGGTAGACGCGGAAGGCCTGCAGCACCTCCACGGCACGACGCTGACGGTCGTCGTCGCCGTCGCGGTACCAGTAGTGAGCCGTCGCGGCATCGGGGTTGGGCACGTCGGAATCTTATTGCACGGGTTCCCGGCGGGGAATCGACGGCCCCCGCGGCCGTGGCCTCCTCCCCAGCGCCTAGATTGGAGTCCGGCCCGCTGCCGCGCCTCCTGTCCTCTGTCGAAAGGCTCCCTCCGTGGCCAATCTCCTCTTCCGGCTGGGTCGCTTCAGCGCTCGACGCGCCTGGACCGTCATCGTGGGCTGGCTTGTCGTCCTCGGCCTCGCCGGCGGGGCCTTCCTCGCCTTCGGCGGCTCGCTGGCATCCAGCTTCGGCATTCCCGGCACCGAGACCGAACGCGTCAACGACCAGCTCTCCGACACCTTCCCCGACCTGACCGGCGCGAGCGCGACGGCGGTGTTCACCGCCATCGACGGCGCGGAACTGACCGGCGAGCAGCAGCGAGAGGTGTCGGCGCTGCTGCAGGAGGTCGCCGACATCGAGGGCGTCGCCGCCGTCACCGACCCCTTCGAGGTCGAGGCGGAGCGCGCGACGCAGGCCGAGCAGCTCGAGACCGGCCGCGACCAGCTGCAGGACGGCATGGCCGCGCTCGACGCCGCCCAGGCGCAGCTGACGGCCGGTCAGCAGCAGCTGGATGCCGCCATCGCGCAGGCCCAGGCGGCGGGCTTCTACGACATGGCCGCCGCGCAGTTCGACCAGCAGCAGGCGCAGCTGGACGCCGCCGCCGCAGAGATCGAGGCGGGCCGCACCCAGATCGCGGAGCAGACGCAGCAGCTCGACGAGGGCGCGGCCCTCATGAGCCTCGCCGATGAGATCCGAGTCGTCTCCGCCGACGGCGCGACCGCGCTCGCGGCGATCCAGTTCGACCAGACGATGTTCGACCTGCCCGAGTCGACGAAGGGTGAGGTCGCCGACCTGCTCGACGGCGCCGACATCCCCGGCGTCGAGGTGGACTACTCCTCGACGATCGCCGCGACGACCGAAGGGCTCATCGGGGTCGGCGAGATCGTGGGCGTCGCCATCGCGGGCCTCGTGCTCCTCATCATGATGCGGGCTCTGCTCCCGGCCGTCACGCCGCTCATCAGCTCCGTCGTGGGCGTGGGCGTCGGCGTCGCCGGTTCCCTCGCCTTCTCGGACGTGGTCGAGATGGCATCGGTCACGCCCATCCTGGGTGTCATGCTCGGCCTCGCCGTGGGCATCGACTATTCGCTGTTCATCATGAACCGGCATCGCCGGCAGATGCTGGCGGGCATGTCCGTTCCGGAGTCGGTGGGGCTGGCCAACGGCACCGCGGGCAACGCCGTGGTGTTCGCCGGGTCGACCGTGATCGTGGCGCTGGCGGCGCTGCTGGTCACCGGCATCCCGTTCCTCGGCGTCATGGGCATCGTCGGCGCAGTGTGCGTGCTCATCGCGGTGCTCGTCTCGGTCACCCTGACCCCCGCGCTCCTCGGTCTCATCGGCATGCGGGTGCTGACCCGCAAGGCGCGTGCGACCGTGGGGCACCCCGACCACACCAGCCCCGAGATCACGCCCATGCGCACCTCCCGCGCGGTCGGGGCCGCGGCGCTCGCCGTCATCGCGCTCCTCATCGTGGCGATCCCGGCGCTGTCGATGCGCCTGGGACTGCCCGACGGCTCCAGCGAGGCCACCGACACCCCGCAGTACCGCGCGTACACGACGGTGGCGGAGGAGTTCGGCGCGGGACAGAACGGCCCCCTCCTCGTCGTGGCCGAGACCCCGGAACCGGTCGCGGAGGCTGATGAGGTCGCGACGCAGGTGAAGCTCGGAACGATCCTCGCCGACCAGGACGACGTGGTGGCGGTGGCCCCGGTCGCCGTCTCGGACGACGGGCGGGTGTTCGCGTTCCAGGTCATCCCCGCCGAAGGCCCCAACAGCGAGAGCACAGAAGAGCTCGTGCACGAGCTGCGCGACATGTCGCCCGTGGACGGCGGGGTCACCCTCGGCGTTGCGGGCCAGGCCTCGGGCAACATCGACGTCTCGCAGAAGCTCGCCGACGCGCTGCCGGTCTACCTCGCCGTCGTCGTTGGCCTGTCCCTCCTCATCATGATCCTCGTCTTCCGCTCGCTGCTGGTGCCGCTCATCGCCACGGCGGGGTACGTCCTGTCGCTGTTCGCGGCGCTGGGCGCGGTCACCGCGATCTACCAGTGGGGCTGGCTGGCGGACCTCTTCGGCGTGCACGACCCTGGCCCCGTGCTGAGCTTCGCGCCGATCATCATCATGGGCGTGCTGTTCGGGCTCGCCATGGACTACCAGCTCTTCCTGGTGTCCGGCATGCGCGAGGCCTACGTGCACGGACTGCCGGCACGCGCCGCCGTCGTGGCCGGGGTGCGCGGCGGCAGGGCGGTGGTCACCGCGGCGGCCATCATCATGATCGCCGTGTTCGGCGGCTTCGTCTTCAGCCACCTCGGCATGGTGCGCCCCCTCGGCTTCGGCCTCGCGATCGGCGTGCTGTTCGACGCCTTCGTCGTGCGCATGATGCTCGTCCCCGCACTCATGCACCTGTGCGGGAACGCCGCCTGGTGGCTGCCGAAGTGGCTCGACCGCATCATGCCCGACGTCGATGTGGAGGGCGCGGCGCTCGAGCGCGAGCACCCCGTCCACGGCGTCGCGGCGCCCGAGCCGGCGCAGCGGTAGCGTCTCGGGCGCCGCGGCGCCACCGGTCGAAACGGCACGCCACCCGAACGATACTGTCGGGATGGATGCCGTGAACGATGCCGTCCTCGCCGCCGGCGATTCCCTCTGGACCTGGGCGGTGCTCCCCATCCTCGCGGTGCTCGGGGTGTACTTCACCGTGCGCTCCGGGGTCGTGCAGCTGCGCCTCATCCCGGAGATGTTCCGCACCCTCGGGGATCGCACGCCCCGCTCCGAGGACGGCACCCCGCAGTCGGTGTCGGCGTTCCAGGCGTTCACTCTCTCCGCGGCATCCCGCGTGGGTGTCGGCAACATCGCCGGCGTCGGCACCGCCATCGCCATCGGCGGTCCCGGTGCGGTGTTCTGGATGTGGACGATGGCGTTCATCGGCGGCGCGTCGAGCTTCGTCGAGTCCACCCTCGGCCAGCTGTTCAAGGTGCGCGACGCCGACGGCTTCCGTGGCGGCCCCGCGTACTACATGCAGTACGGGCTCAAGGCGCGGTGGATGGGGATCGTCTTCGCCGTGATCCTCATCGTCTGCTTCCCGTTCGCCTTCAGCTCGCTGCAGGCCAACACCATCAGCGCGACCGTGTCGTCGAGCTTCGGCGGCGACGTCTCGTGGGTGCCGTGGGTGGTCGGCGCGGCACTGGCGGCCCTCACCGGCCTCGTGGTGTTCGGAGGTCTCCGCCGCATCGCCCACGTCACCCAGGCCGTGGTGCCCGCGATGGCGCTGGCCTACCTGCTGCTGGGTCTGGTCGTGGTCGCCTTCAACATCGAACGGCTCCCCGAGGTCTTCGTGTCGATCTACGCCCAGGCGTTCGGCTTCAACGAGGTGGTCGGCGCGACGCTCGGCGTCATCATCATGAACGGCGTCAAGCGCGGGATGTTCTCCAACGAGGCCGGACTCGGCTCGGTGCCGAACGCCAGCGCGACCGCGGCCGTGACGCACCCTGTCAAGCAGGGCCTGGTGCAGACGCTGGGCGTCTACTTCGACACGCTGCTGGTGTGCTCCATCACGGCTTTCATCATCCTCGTCTCGACGCCCGACCTCGAAGGCGCCGAGCGGGGCATCGGGCTGACCCAGGATGCCATCGTGGGGACCCTCGGCCCCTGGTCGAACGCGATCCTCAGCATCATCATCTTCCTGCTGGCGTTCAGCTCGATCCTCGGGAACTACTACTACGGCGAGTCGAACATCGAGTTCATCTCACCGAAGCGGCGCTTCCTGCAGACGTACCGCGCACTGGTGGTGCTCGTGGTGTTCCTCGGATCCATCGCCTCGGCCGACCTCATCTGGAACACCGCCGACGGCATCATGGGCATCATGGCGCTGGTGAACCTCGTGGCGATCGCCCTGCTGTCGGGGCTCGCGTTCCGGCTGCTGCGCGACTACACCCAGCAGCGCCGCGCGGGCCGGGACCCGGTCTTCACGCGCGATCGCCTTCCTGGCGTCACCGGCATCTCGTGCTGGGAGGACGAGCACACCGTCACCGGGGTGATCCCCGTGGTCACGGGCGACAGGCACCCGCACCGCTGATTCAGCCGGGGCCGTACCGGCGCGCGATGTCGGGCGAATCCAGCCATCCGGAGTAGGTCGGCGACTGCGGCCATCCCGGAGGAGAATCCTGCCACTCCTCCTGGCGCCCCCAGGGCAGGATGTCGATCAGGGGGAAGATGTGACTGAGCTGCTCCGTCCCCCGTCCGTCGGTGTGCCACGTGCGGTAGACCGTGTCGCCGTCGCGGAGGAACACGTTCACCGCGAACCCGCCGCCGGCAGGCGCGCCGACATCGGCGCCGAAGTCGCTTCCCGCCGTGGAGTACCAGTCCATGCGGTTGCCGACCGTCTCGCGATACGCCAGCGCCTCGCCGATCTCCCCCTGCGTGACGATCACGAACCGGGCGTCGTACGGCTCGAGAAAGCCCAGCCGCGTGTACTGCGACGTGTGACCGGTGCAGCCGCCGCACTGCCACGCCGCACCGTCGCGCCACATGTGGTGGTAGGTGATCAGCTGGCTGCGCCCCCCGAACACATCCACCAGGCGCACGGGTCCCTCGGCGCCGACGAGGGTGTAGTCCGGCATCTCGACCATCGGCAGCCGACGCCGCTGCGCCGCGATGGCGTCGAGCTCGCGCGTGGCCGCCTTCTCCCGCACCCGCAGCGCCGCCAGCTGCCGCTCCCATGCCTCGCTGTCGGCGACCGGCGGCAGGCCCGGTCGCTGGGTCATCGCTTCACTGCTCATGTCCCCTCCCCAAAGTGTACGGTGTGCACATGTTATGTTGACAGCGTACACATCGAGCAAGGAGCGTCAAGGGATGCCAGTGGCATCGTCCCCCGATACCGCGCGAGCGGCGTACCACCACGGCGACCTGCGCAACGCGCTGCTCGACGCGGGCCTCGAACTAACGCGGGGAGGCGGCCCCGATGCCGTGACCGTCCGGGAGGTCGCGCGCCGAGCAGGCGTCGTGCCGACGGCGGTATACCGCCACTTCGCCGACCGCGACGCCCTGGTGGCCGCCCTCGCCCAGCGGGTGCAGCAGCAGGTCGCCGAGCGCATGCGTGAGACGGCCTCACCCGACGAGCATTCCGCGGGACGCGCGGGGTCGGCTCGGGGGCGCCTCCGCGCCGTCGGCCTGGGGTACATCGGCTTCGCCCTGGCGGAGCCGGGCTGGTTCGCACTCGCCTTCGGCAGCGCGAGAGCACTCCCCGACGCGGTCGACCCCGCCGCGCTTCCGGCGCCGCTGGCGATGCTGGTCGGTGCGCTGGACGACCTCGTCACCGAGGGTGCGCTGCCTGCCCGGAGTCGTCCGGGCGCCGAATGGCCCTGCTGGTCGACGGTTCACGGGTTCGCCCTTCTCGCCCTGCACGGCCCGCTGCGCGCCCTCTCACGCGACGCGCTGTGGACAGCGGCGGAGCGGGCGGTCGACACCGTCATCGACGGACTGCTGGTCCCGGCGGGCTGAGCGCGGCGCTTTCCACCCTGCCGGACTCCCCACGATCACGGCAGGGTGGTCGCAGCCCCCCCAGGCATCAGACGAGGCGACACTGCCTCGTCGTTCTGATGTGCCTTCATCCTGCCCGCCCGGCATCTGCCACAATCGGGTGCGGCGCACCTGGTTTTGTGCGCAGAGCAATGGTGCTCACCTCGGAAGGGATGCCGATGACGGCTTGGCGACGTGTGCGCACTCCGCTGCGCGAGGCGGAGGTGCTCGCGCAGGCCGCCGAGTGCAGCCGGCACCGACGCGGGCTGCTGGTGCTGAGCGCACCCGGTGATGGTGCGACGCGTTTCGCCTCGGACGTCGCCACGCGGCTGCGCATCGCGGGCCACCACGTCGTGCGCAGGGACGACCTCGATCGCACCGACGCCGACAGGCCTCTCGCCACCCCGCCCGACGCCATCCTGATCGCGTCGGCCCGCGTGGGAGCCCCCGTGCACCCCGACATCCAGCGCGCCGTCGCCGCGCGCACCCGCACGGTCACGGTGGCGGCGCTCACGCGCGCCGAGACGGCCGACGTCGTGCGGCGGGCGATCGACAGCCCGCCGTCGGCCCGTCTCGTCGAGGCACTCTGGCGCAGCGGGCACGGAAACCTCACCGCCACGAAGATCGCCTACGACGAGTTCCACCGCCGCGGCTGGGTGGCCGTCACCCACGGTCACGCGCACCTGACCGTGCCGGTGAGGCAGGCGCTCGAAGCCGTGGTCGCGAACCCCGACCGGTGGGCGGAGCCCGACGATCAGGCGGTGCTGACGGCGCTCGCGATCGAGCCGCGGCTGACACTGAGCGACATGATCGGCCTGCACGGCGCCGCCGCGTCGCAGCGCCTGCTCGATCGCGGCCTGATGCGCGTGCGACGGGACGCCGACGGCGACGGACCGCTGAGCGTGCATCCGCCGCTGGTGGCCGATGTGCTGCGCACGCGGTGCGTCACCCCGCGGCTCGGCGACGAGCTGCAGGCGATGGCGGCTCTGGCGGATGCCGCGGGCCGGCTGCCCACCCTCACCTGGTGGTCGCTCTCCCACGGGCAGCCGGTGGCGACCGAGGCCGCGGTCAGAGCCGCCCGCCTCGCGTACTCGGTGCACGACTACGCGACCGGCGCGAAGGTCGTCAGCGCCGCGCTGCAGCGTGACGCGGACCTGCCTCCGAGGCTCCGCGCGGCGCTGCTGCTGACCCAGGGGCAGTGCCTGCGCATGCTGGAGCGCCTCGGCGAGGCGGACGCGGTCCTGTCCGAGGCATCCGCTCTCGTGACCGGCACCGCAGCGTCGGCGGAAAGCGTCGACACCGCCCTGGCGGGAGAGATCGCGGCGGCGCGCGCCGACCTCGCCCATTACCAGGACCGCTCCCCCGACCGTGCCCTCGCGCTGCTGTCGGAGGCGGAGGAGATCGCCGCGCGAGCGGGTGACGAGGCGCAGCGTTGTCTGCTCGCCGCTCTCGCGGTTCTGCACCTGTCGTACGCCGGCCGCTTCCGCGAGGCGGTCGCCCGACGTCTGGCGCTGCCGCACGATCCCCCCGGTGTGCTGGTGCGGCGCATCGACGCGCTGCAGGCGGTGGCGCTGGACGCCCTGGGCCGCGGCGACGAGGCGGTCGTCATGATCGGTCGACTGGATCGCCGGGCCGAGAGCGCCCCTGTCGGCGAGTGGGCCACCGAGGAGCACCTCTCCGCGCGCTTCGTGGTCGTGCTGCACTGCGAGGGGGTCACCGCCCTCGCGCGCGAACTCCCCCGTTTCGCCGCCGTCGACGGCGACGACCGCATCCGCATCGACCACGGCATGCGCTGCCTCGCCGACGCCGAGCTCGCCCTGGAGGTCGGCGACGTCTCAGCGGCGCTGGCGGCCGCTGAAGACGCCCGCAACACGATCGAGCGCGATGGGCCCGAGGACTATCTGGCCCGCGCCCTGTCCCTGTGTGCGCTGGCGCTGGCGTACCAGGGGCGTGACGCGGAAGCCCGCACGCACCTGGCGCGCCTCGAAGCGCTGCCCGGGGCGACGAACGCCGCCGTCGGGCCCGACATCCGGGCGGCGGTCGCCGGGACGCTGACGACGCTGGGCGACAGCGCCGCCGCACTCGCGGTCTGCCGTGGGCTGGTCGCGGAGGGCCTCGTCGGAGCCGCGGCGCGCGGCGCGATGGCCGGCGTCCTGCGTCGGAACGCGCAGCTGTGCGCGTTCGCGGCCGACCTGCCGATCACCGGCGCCGTACCGCTGCTGATGCAGAGCCTCGCACGCACCGTGCTCGCCCCCTCGGCACGCGAGGCGCTGCGCATCGGCCGCGACGCCGCCGCGGCCGGCCAGTTCGCCCTCGCCCACGCCGCCGGCTCGCTCGCTCGCGACCAGGGCGCGCCGGGATCCGCCGCGCACGGCGAGGCGACCCGGCTCATGTCCGCGGCTGCGGGGTATATGCGGGGATCGGCCGCCGAGCTGCAACCGCCCGTCGCGTCACTGACCCGCCGCGAGAGTCAGGTCGCCGAACTCATGTCCCGGGGACTGAGCAACGCCGAGATCGCCCAGAGCCTGCAGCTGTCCAAGCGCACCGTCGAGGGGCATATCAACCGCCTCTATCACAAGACGACCCCCGGGGGCGGGGCGGCGTTCACACCCTGAACTATGCGGCGAGGGCGCGCCGGTGGATCTGCGAGGTCAGCGACACTCCGTTCAGGTCGAGGTAGACCTGTCCCTCGGTGACCGACAGCGTGGCGGTGTTGCGCCGTGCGATCAGGGCGGCGGCCGCGTCGACGAACCCGGGGTCGAAGCTGTGCAGATCGATCGACTCGGGCCGGTGGATGGGCTTGCCCGCCCACAGCGCCAGCAGCTTCTCGGGATCGCGGTGGGTGTACACCGCGGTGCGATCGGCCAGTTTGCTGCCATAGTGCAGGCGCGCGGCATCCGGAGATCCCACCTCGATCCAGGCCGTGATGCGTCCGGTCAGGTCGCGCACGAGCACGGCGGGCTCGTCGGTGGCCGAGATGCCCTCACTGAACGCGATGCCCTCCTCATACTCGAGGCAGTACGCCAGCAGCCGCGTGACCATGAAGGCGTCGGTCTCGGACGGATGGCGGGCGACCCGCAGCATCAGCTCGTCGTAGACGCCGCGGTCGACGTCGGCCAACTGCACCGTGAAGGTGTGGATCACTGCGCCGATGGCCATAGGGATCGAGCCTACGCGGCGCAGGGCACCGCTGCTGTCAGAGCCGCTCGATGATGGTGGCGTTGGCCATGCCCCCGCCCTCGCACATCGTCTGCAGCCCGTAGCGACCACCGGTCGCCTCGAGGTGGGCGAGCATCGTGCCGAGCAGCCGCGTGCCGGAGGACCCCAGCGCGTGCCCGAGGGCGATGGCGCCGCCCCACGGGTTGAGCCTCGCCGGGTCCGCCCCCGTCTCGGCCGCCCAGGCGAGCGGGACCGATGCGAACGCCTCGTTGACCTCGTACACGTCGAGGTCGTCGATGCCGAGGCCGCTGCGCTCGAGGATGCGGGCGGTCGCCGGGATGGGGCCCGTCAACATCATGAGCGGGTCGTCACCCACGACGGCGAAGGAGTGGAACCGCGCGCGGGGGGTGAGGCCGAGGGCCGCCGCCTTCTGCTCGCTCATGATGAGGGCGGCCGAGGCGCCGTCGGTGAGGGGCGAGGAGTTTCCCGGGGTGATCTTCCACTCCACGTCGGGGAAGCGCGCCGCGTAGGCCTCGGTGCGGAACGCAGGCGACAGGCCCGCCAGCGCCTCGACGGTGGTGCCCGCACGCACGGTCTCGTCGGCGGCGAGGTCTCCGATCGGGAGCAGCTGCGACGCGAACCGGCCTTCGACCGCGGCGCGCGCGGCGCGCTCGTGGGATGCCGCGGCGAACCGGTCGAGCTCGTCGCGGCTGAGGCTCCACTTCGCGGCGATGAGTTCCGCCGACACCCCCTGGTTCACCAGGCCCTCGGGGTAGCGCGCGTGCAGGCGGGGAGAGAAGGGGGACCCGCCCGCCGCCGCGGCGCCCAGCGGCACGCGGCTCATGGACTCGACCCCGCCGGCGATGACGATGTCGTACGCGCCGGCGATGACCCCCTGCGCCGCGAAGTGGGCAGCCTGCTGGCTCGACCCGCACTGGCGGTCGACGGTGGATGCCGGCACGGTCTCGTCGAAGCCCGCCGCCAGCACGGCCTGGCGCGCGACGTTGCCCGACTGCTCGCCGACCTGGCTGACGCAGCCCAGCAGCACATCGTCGATCTGCCGGGACTCCAGCCCGTTGCGCTCGAGCAGCGCCGCGAGCACACCGGCGGCGAGGTCGACGGGGTGAACCCCGCTCAGCGCACCACCGGGCTTCCCGCGCCCCGACGGTGTGCGCACCACGTCCACGATCACGGCGGTCGCCATTGCGGTCCTCCTTCGCACCCGCGCCGGCCATCGTGGCGGCGCTCGTCTGCAACGCTAGCTCAGCCCAGGATGCTCGGCTCCAGGTCGCGCAGGGCCCGGAAATGCGTCTGCCGCGTCACGCCGATGGCGGCGATGGCGAATGCCGCAAGCAGCCAGGTCAAGAGCACGGCGGCATCCAGCACGGTGCGGCCGAGGTCGCCGCCGTACATGAACTGGCGCATGCCGTCGACGACGAAGCTCATCGGCAGCACCTGATGCAGCGCGGCCAGGGGGCCGGGGAGGGTCTGCCACGGGAAGGTGCCGCCGGCGCTGACCAGCTGCAGCACCATCAGCACGAGCCCGATGAACTGGCCCACCTCCCCCCACCAGACATTGAGCGCAAGGATGATCGCGGTGTAGGTGAGGGTCGCCAGCAGCATGATGCCGAGGGTGCCCAGCGGATAGACCATGGGAAAGCCGAGGGCGTAGACGAGCACCAGGAAGAGCAGGCACATCTGCAGCACGCCCAGCAGGCCAGGGGTCAGCCACCCCGCCAGGGTGATGCGCACCGGGGAATGGAGGGCCGTCACCGCACGGCGGGAGATGGGCCGCACGATGAGGAACAGCGCGTAGATGCCGATCCAGCCGGCGAGCGCTCCGAAGAAGGGCGCGAGGCCCGCGCCGTAGTTCGCCGCCTCCGCCGCGGCGGTGGTGTCGATCGCGATGGGGTCGGCGATCGTGCGCGCCTGCGCGCTTCGGACGTCCTCGCTGCTGTCGGGGATCTCCTGGGCGCCGCTGACCAGCGCGTCGCGCAGCTCCACGGTGCCCGAGGAGAGCGTGGCGGCGCCGTCGCGGAGGGTGCCGGTGCCCGTCGACAGCTCCTGCAGCCCGGAGCCGAGGGTCCCCAGGCCGTCACGCAGCGTCACCGCGCCGTTGGCCACCTCGGTGCTGCCGCTGGCGAGCTGGTCGATCTGGCCGACGACCTCCTGCACGCGCTGGTCGCCCGCGCGGATCGTCGCGCCGACGACGTCGAGCCGTGTCAGCACCGCGTCGACGGTCGCCTGGTCGAGCCCGAGCGCGAGCAGGTCGGTGGCGATGTCGGCCCGCGCCTGCGGCAGGTCGGCGGTCAGCTGGTTGACCACCGCTCCGACCCGGTTCGCGGCGGCGGCCAGTTCGTCATCGCCGGCGGCGACGCGGGCCGCGCCGTCGGCGAGCGCGGCGGCGCCGTTCTGCAGCTGCACGGTCCCCTCGACGGCGCTCGCGGCCCCTTCGACGAGGCGCACGGTGCCATCCGCGAGTTCGGCGGCGCCCGTGACGAGTTCGTCGGCGCCCTGGCCCGCCTCGACGATCTTGCCGCGGATGGTCGAGATGGAATTCAGCAGCGTGGTGGCCGCTTCACGCCCGACCTGCTCGGCGACGCTCGTGCGGACGCGATCCACAGCCTGGGTCGCGATGCTGCTGGCCAGGTAGCTGTTGGCGTCGTAGGTCTCCAGCAGGATGTCGGCCTGACGGGGGTCGTCGCCGGACACCGACTCGATGGCGGCGGTGAAGTCGGCGGGGAGGGTGATGGCGAAGTCGAATTCGTCCCGCTCCAGTCCCTCCTTCGCCTGGGCGGCCGAGACACGATGCCAGTCGAAATCGCGCCCCTTGATGAGCTCATCGGCGACCTCGTCGCCGATGTTGCGCGCCGGGGTGTCGCCGTCGGCGGGGACGCCCTCGTCGGCCACGACGAGGGCGACCGGGATGTCGGGGAGCTTCGCGTACGGGTCCTGGTTGGCCCAGAGGTACAGCCCGCCGTAGAGGATCGGAACGATGATGAGGGCGAACAGCGCGAGGGCCGACAGCTTCGTCGACACCAGGCGCCGCAGCTCGGCGAGGATCATCTGCGGCACCTTCAGGTGAGGCACCCGGATCGGCGCGGCCCTCATGAGCGGCCGCCTTGGGACTGCGCATCGCCGCTCTCGCGGTCGGTGTCGTCGGTGATCGCCCCGATCACCTTCGCCGAGGAGTACCCGGCGATCATGAGCATCGCGAACCCGCGATCGGCGAGGGAGAGAGCCTGATCCCACCAGATGCGGGGGTCCCCGCCATGCCGGTCGGGCGCGACGACGACGAGCCCCTCGACGTCCGGCCGCAGCACGGCCAGCTCGATGAGCAGGTGCATCCGGGCGCGGGGTGTCACGGTGGCGATGGGGCGGCGCAGCAGGTGGTCCAGGTGCTGCTGGCTGAGCCAGCGGTGCACGGCCCTGCGGCCGGACGCGCGGCCCGCGAACATCAGCTCTTCCGCCGTGACGGCGCCGACCGTGACGCGGGGGGCAGGTTCGGAGATTTCCGGGGCATCCACCAGCGCGACGCGTCGGCGCAGGTCGGCGGCGTCGGCCATGCCGTCGATGTCGATCGTGCCCTCGTCGGGCTTCATCCGGCCGGAGGCGAGCATTCCCAGCACGGTCGGGCGCTGCTCGGTCTCGGCGCGGGCGAAAACCGCCTGCCCCGTCTGGAACGTGACGTCGGTCTGCGGCAGGACTTCGCCCTCGTGCCCTTTGCTGACTCCGCGAAGCTCGATCTTCATGGCGTACCCTCCCGATGCTGGGGTCCCACCGCCGCGACCAAGCGCGCCGCCGGAACCCGAGTCTGCATCGCGAGCCCCGCCCCGTCCAGACCCCGCAGGCCAGCCCCACACCGATTTGCTCTCGCGCGGCGCGCGAGCGAGAATACCCCTGGGGGTATAACTCCCGAGGAAGTGAGCACCCGATGACTGCACCCACAGACCGCACCCCGCACGCCCCGACGACCGGTCCGCGGATCGTGATCGTCGGGGGCGTTGCCGCCGGCATGTCAGCGGCCACGCGCCTGCGCCGCCTGGACGAGACGGCGCAGATCGTCGTGTTCGAGCGCGGCCGGCATGTGAGCTTCGCGAACTGCGGGCTGCCGTACTACGTGGGAGGGGTGATCACCGAGCGCGATGCCCTGCTGCTGCAGACGCCCGCCTCGCTGCGCGCCCGGTTCGCGCTGGACGTGCGGGTCGAGCACGAAGTCCTCGGCATCGACCGCGCAGCGCGCACGGTCACGGCTCGCGACGCCGTGACCGGGGCCACGGTCGTCGAGCCCTACGACCACCTGATCCTCGCGACCGGGGCCGCCCCGCGCGAGCGCGCCACGGCGAGCGCCGGCGCCCCTGTGGTGGCGACCCTCCGCACCGTCGACGACGTCGACCGGATCACGGCGGTCCTGGCCGAGATCGGCGACCGCTGCGGCCGCGCCGTCGTCATGGGCGCCGGTTTCATCGGCCTGGAGGCGACGGAGAACCTCGTGCGCCGGGGCCTGGACGTCATCCTTGTGCAGCACGGCGCCCGCCCCTTCATGCCGCTGGACCCCGAGATGGCTGCGGCCGTCATCGAGGCGCTCGCCTCCCATGGCGTCGATGTGCGCACCGCAACGACGGTCGACACCCTGGATGCCGCCGGCGCCCACCTCTCCGATGGCACGGTCGTCGCGGCGGACCTCGTCGTGGACGCGCGCGGGGTCGCCCCGGCCACGGACCTGGCCCGCACGGCGGGGCTGGCGATCGGCACCGCCGGCGGCGTCGTGGTCGACGGGCACCAGCGCACCGAGGATCCGCGGATCTTCGCCGTCGGCGACGCGGCCGAGAAGACGGATGCCGTCTCGGGCGCGGCGACGCTGGTCACGATGGCGGGGCTGGCCAACCGGCACGGGCGCTCCGCGGCTGATGTCATCGCCTGGGAGAACGGGCGGCTCGACACCGCTCCCCGGCCTGCGGCGCCCGCTCTCGGTACCGCGATCATCGGGCTGTTCGACGTGACGGTGGCGATGGTGGGCTGGAGCGAGCAGCGCCTGGTCGCGGCAGGCCGCGCGCACCGGGTGATCCACACCCACCCCACCGACCACGCCGGTTACTACCCGGGGGCCGAGCGCATGGCGATGAAGGTGATGGTCGACCCGCTGTCCGGGCTCATCCTCGGGGCGCAGATCGTCGGCGGGAAGGGCGTGGACAAGCGCATCGACGTCATCGCGACGGCGATGCACGCGGGGCTGCCGGCGGCGGAGCTGGCGCACCTCGAGCTCGCCTACGCGCCGCAGTACGCCTCGGCGAAGGATCCCGTGAACATGGTCGGCTACATCGCCGAGAACCTCGCGGCCGGTGTCAGCGACACCGTGCAGTGGCATGAGCTGGCCGCGGCGGTCGCCGGCGGCGCGACGCTCGTCGACGTGCGCTCGCCGCAGGAGTTCGCTGCGGGCGCGATCCCGGGCAGCATCAACATCCCGGTCGACGCGCTGCGCGAAGGCGCGTCGACCCTGCCGGAAGGCGAGCTGATCGTGCACTGCCAGGTCGGTCAGCGCGGCCACACCGCCGCCCGTATCCTCGCGCAGCTCGGCCGTCGGGCGCGGAACCTCGACGGTGGATACCTCACCTGGAAGGCCGGCGCCGCCGTCACCGCGCTGCAGCCGGCCTGACCCTCGCGAGGCCGATAGTGCGCACCTGGCCCGCCCACCCGCTGTCGCGGGAGGGGGCACCGCACACGCGTCAGAAGGGTGGCGGCGCGCCTGCCGCGATCGCCGCGGTGAATTCCAGCGCGCGACGCGGGACGTCGGGGTAGACCCGGCCGGCGGGACTCGTCCACTCGAGCACTCCCCCGGGCCGCTGCACCACCGTCCACGCGGAGTGGTGCTTCAGCATGTGATGTCTGCGACACAGGTGCGCGAGGTTGTCGCATCGGGTGGGTCCGCCGTGTGCGTGGTCGACCGTGTGGTCGATGTCGCAGATCCACACGTCGGACCGACAGCCGGGGAACCGGCAGTGCTCGTCGCGCGCCCGCAGCTGCCGACGCTGCGCCAGGCTCGGCCGGTAACAATCGGTAGCCCCCACGGCACCCGTGGTGCTGTCCATGAAGAGGCGATCCCACGAGGAGGCTCCGCCCGCGAGATGCCGAGCGGTCTCGGCGTCGAGGGGGCCATGCCCCGGGATCGATGCGGGCGCGTCGCCGCCGGCCAGCGTCGCTGCCGGCACGGTGACCTGCACATGGGCCACGATCGCCTCGGTCTCGCAGATCGTCGCGTCGGATGCTTCAGCCGTCGGATGGCCGGTGAGCAGGAGATCCGCGAACACATCGGCGCGCCGCTGGTCGATCGTGCGACAGTCGGCAGGCTCGCCCCCGGCATCCGGCACGCTCGTCGCGACACCGGGCTCACCACCGCTCGTCACGCGCCCGCCTGACGCCCGCCCGCCAGGCGCCTGCCCACCGCCGGCCCCACGTTCGAGCGCCGCTGCATCCCGTAACGCGCGTGCGGTGCGGTGGACGCGGTCGTGGATGCCGTGCGCCAGCACGGCAGGAAGCAGCGCGACGAGTTCCGCCATGCCGTCCTCGAGGTCTCGCACCCACACGCGCCGTGCCGCCGCCGCGTCGGCGTGCCGCTCGGTCAGCGGCGCCGGGTCGATGCGCTGCGCGAGCGTCACGATGATCGGACGCGCCCGGCCCGGGGTCTCCCGCTCGGCCACCACGAGTGCCGCCTGCTCGAAGAGGCCGCGCGCCTCGGCGTCGGCGATGCGCGACCCCGCTTCGTCGATGACGCGCACGTGCGCCATGTCGATGCGCCCTTGGTGCAGAGCCGCGATGACCGCGGGGAAGGCGACCAGCAGCGCCGCCGCCTGATGGATGCGGCCCTGCATGCCGCGGTCGGAGCGACGCAGCGCCGCACCGACCTCGGCTGCGATCGAACGCAACGGCAGTTCGCGCTCGCGCTGCGCCGACACCGGAATGCGTTCGGTCTGCTCGGCGGCGATCGCGCCCGCGCGCCCCAGCAGCTGCATCTCGCGCGCCTGCAGCGACGCCATCGCCCGGCGGTTCTCCTCGAGCCCCGCCACCACGTCGCGCATCGACAGTGCGTCGAGCGGGCCTGTGGGGGGAGGAGCGGAGGAGGTGTCCATGAGGCGATTCTCCTCGGGGCCTCCGACATCGGAACGATGCAAAGGGCTGGTCAGCAAGGGATTGTGGATACCCTTCGATGACGATTCCCTGTGGAGAAGACGCCGCCGCTACCCCGCCCCGCGCTCCGCCGCCGCCGATCCGACCCCGAGCCCCGCGGACGCCGCGCGCTCCTCACGCGCACGCCGCTCGAGCGGGATCGTCGTGAGAAGACCCACGAAGAGCGCGGCGACCGCCACCCACGCGGCTACCGAGACGCCCTGGGTCAGCGCCTCGCGCGCGGCGTCGGCGATCGGGGCAGTCGCCGGGCTCTCACTCAGCCGTCCGATGAGGGCGCCGGCGGAGGAGGAGACGGCATCCACGAGCTCTCCCACCTTCGGATCCGCGGCGATCTCATCGCTCAGGCGCGACTCGGTGCCGATGCGCAGCGTCGTGAACAGCGCGGTCCCGAGCACGGCGATGCCGAGCGCGGAACCCACCTGGCGCGACGTCGACTGCACCGACGAGGCCTGTCCCGACTTCTCCACCGGCACGTCGATGAGGATGAGCTGGGTCAGCTGCGCCGTGGCGAACCCGACGCCCATGCCGTAGAAGAACAGCGGAACGCCGGTGACCCACAGGGTGGAGTCGGGGCGGATGAGCAGGGCGAGCGCAGCGAGCGAGATGATCTCCAAGAGCACACCCAGGCGCACCATCTGCACCGGCGACAGGCGCTTGGACAGCGACTGGATCGACCCGCTCGCCAGGAACGATCCGACGGCGAGGGGCAGCAGGGCGAGCCCCGCCTGCAGGGCGTTCATGTCCCGGGCGTACTGGAACCACAGCGGCAGCGAGAGGATGAGCCCGAACTCCCCGAGCGAGACGGTCAAGGCGGTGATGTTGCCGTTCGCGAACGTGCCGATGCGGAACAGCGACACGTCGATGAGCACCGACTTGCGCGCGGCCACCCGCGCGCGCTCCCGCCACACGAGGGCGGCGAGCACCAGGAGCGAAAGGACGAACAGCACCGGAATCACGCTGAAGCCGCCGAGGCTGAACGGCGCCGAGTCCGTCGCCTCCCACCACCCGTAGGCGCGCCCCTCGATGAGGGCGAACACGAGCAGGCCGAACCCGAGCACCGACGTGGCCACGGCGATCCAGTCGCTGAAGCGCTCGGCGCCGCGCTGGCGGGACTCGGGAACGCAGATCATCACGCCGATGACGACGAGGATGCCGAAGGGCAGATTGATCCAGAACGCCCAGTGCCACGAGAGCGCGCTGGTGAGCCAGCCGCCGAGCACCGGCCCGACGGCGGCCATGGATCCGATCGTCGCGCCCCACACCGCGAAGGCGATGCCGCGCTCCTTGCCGCGGAACGTGGCGTTGAGGAGGGCCAGGGTCGTCGGCAGGATCATCGAGCCTCCGACGCCCTGCAGCGCGCGGGCGGCGATCAGCCACGTGCCGTCGATGGCGAACGCGCAGAGGATGCTCGAGGCGACGAACACCACCACTCCGATGACGAGCAGCCGGCGGCGGCCGAGGCGGTCACTCGTCGTGCCCCACACCATGAGCAGCGCGGCGAAGACGAGCGTGTAGACCTCCTGCACCCACTGGATCTCGGTCGTGGTGAGATCGAGAGACTCGACGATGCTGGGGACCGCCACCGAGACGATCGTCGAGTCCATGATGATCAGGGCCACGGCGAGGGAGATGGCCGCCAGACCCCACCAGCGCAGGCGCTGATAACGCTCGACGTCCTGGGTCACGTCGGGTCACACTACGCCTGCAGGGGCGAGTTCGTGACCGCACACCGCGATCTGCTCCACCGTCAGCGGTCCCGCCGCGCCGCGAGGCCGGCCTTGTCGGAAAGGCGGATCTCCTTGAGGAAGAACGCCACCACGAACCCCGCGGCACCCAGCGGCACCAGGTACCAGAACGACGTACCGAGGGCGTCGGCGTAGGCCTCGACGACGCTGTCGCGCAGCCCGGCCGGCAGGTCCCGCACAGCCGAGGGTGTGAGCGACTCCGCCCCGAAACCGGACGGCACCTGAGACCGGGGGATCTGGCTGATCGTCTGGTCGAGGTCGCCCCGGAGCGAGCTGGTGAAGGCGGTGGAGAACAGGCTCGTTCCCACCGCCGCGCCGATCTCGCGCAGGAAGTTGTTCGTCGACGTGGCAACGCCGATGCGTTTGGGGTCGACCGCATTCTGGGCCGCGATGACGAGCGTCTGCATCACGAAGCCGAGTCCGAGCCCCAGCACGAAGATCATCGCGCCGAAGAGGACCATCGACATGCCCGCCGACAGCTGGGTGAGCCACAGCAGGCCCAGCGTCGCGACGCCGAACCCCGCGATCGGGAACACCTTGTAGCGACCGGTGCGGGTGATGAGAAGCCCCGACGTCAGCGCGGTGAGCATCAGCCCGACCGTCATGGGCAGCATCAGCAGCCCCGAGTCGGTGGCGCTGGCCCCCTCGGCCATCTGCAGGAAGGTGGGAAGGAACGTCAGCGCGGCGAACATCGCGATGCCGAGGAAGAGCGAGAGCGTGGCGGCGACGGCGAACGTGCGGCTGCGGAAGATGTCCAGCGGCACGATGGGGTCCTCCACCCTCGACTCGACGAACAGGAACAGGACGAACGCCAGCACGGTCGCGCCCAGCAGGGCGAGAAGCCCCGGGTCGGTCCAGTCGTACGACGTGGTGTGCGTGAGCGAGGTCCAGCTGGTGAGCAGCACGATGCCCGCCGTCGTCGCGGCCAGCAGCACCGCCCCGACGAGATCGAACCGGCGGCGGCTGCGGTGCTCGGGGATCCTCAGCGTGAACCATGCGATGATCAGCGCCGCCAGTCCGACCGGCACGTTGAGCCAGAAGCACCAGCGCCAGCCGGGACCCGACGTCAGCCACCCGCCGAGCAGCGGGCCGGCCACCGTCGCGACGCCGAACACCGCGCCCATCGGACCCATGAACTTGCCGCGCTCCCGCGCCGAGACGATGTCGGCGATGATCGCCTGCGACAGGATCACCAGCCCGCCCGCGCCCAGTCCCTGAAACGACCGCCAGACGATGAGTCCCTCGAACGACCCCGAGAGCGCAGAGCCGGTCGAGCCGACGACGAACAGGCCGATGGCGAGGAGGAAGGGGGCGCGGCGGCCGAAGAGGTCGCCGACTTTTCCGTAGATCGGCATGACGATGGCGATGGCGAGCAGATAGGCCGTGACGATCCACCCCTGCTCATCGGCGGCGCCGAGGTCTCCGACGATCGTCGGCAGTGCCGTGCTGACCACCGACTGATCCAGCGCCGAGAGGAACATGGCCGCAAGGAGCGCGGCGAAGATGACGTAGACCTGCCGCTTGGTCAGGTCCACCCCGGGGCGATCGATGGACGACGCGGAGGCGCTCACGCGTACGGTCTAGCACGGATGCCGCAGGGCAAGAAGGACCCCGCGCGGCCGCCATCGCCGCCCGTGCCGGAGCACAGAAGCGGCAGGAGCGCGTCGCGTCCGTCAGTCCGTCGGTGCGCGCCGTAACCGCGGCACGGGCGGCGGCGGCACCTGCTTCGCGGCGATGATCGCACCGCGCGGGATACGCTCGACGCCGCGTTTGCCGTCGACGACGACCGTCGTGGCATCCGCGCTCAGCAGCTCGCCGAGCGCATCGGTGGCCTGCCCGGTCGGCAGCAGATAGCGCACCACGACCCGGTGGCCGGGCGCGGGCAGGTTCACCATGAGCCGGGAGCGTAATCCTTGAGGAACACCCCGAACAGGTCCTCACCGGCCTCGCCGCGCACGATCGGGTCGTAGACCCGCGCGGCGCCGTCGACGAGATCGAGAGGCGCGTGGAAGCCCTCTTCGGCGAGGCGCACCTTGGTAGGGTGCGGCCGCTCGTCGGTGATCCACCCGGTGTCGACGCTGGTCATGAGGATGCCGTCGCTCTCGAACATCTCCCGCGCACTGGTGCGCGTGAGCATGTTCACCGCGGCCTTGGCCATGTTGGTGTGCGGGTGCCCCGGGCCCTTGTACCCGCGGCCGAAGACGCCCTCCATCGCGCTGACGTTGACGATGTAGGTGCGCCGCGCCGGGCTCGCCGCCAGCGAGGGCCGCAGCCGAGACACCAGCAGGAAGGGCGCGGTGGTGTTGGCGAGCTGCACCTCGAGCATCTCCAGCGGATCGACCTGCTCGACGCGCTGGGTCCAGGAGTTGATGCTCTCGAGGTCGGGGATGAGCCCCCCGGCGTCGATCGCCGTGCCGGCGGCGAGCCGCTCGAGCGAACTCGACCCCGCCGTCATCGCCTGCTCGGTCAACTCGTCGGCGCGGGATGCCGCTGCGGCCAGGATCGGATGGGCACTGACCGACCGCTCCAGGGCCTGCGGATGCCGGTCGTTGGTGTGCCCGAAGGTGACGAGCTCCGGCAGCGGCCCGTCGGGCAGCGGTGCCAGTTCGGCATCCACCAACGGCTGGTAGGCCCCCGGCGAGCGCCGGACGGTCTGCGTGGCGTTGTTGATGAGGATGTCCAGGGGCCCTGCGGCCGCGACGTCATCGGCGAGGCCGATCACCTGGGCGGGGTCACGCAGGTCGATGCCGACGATCTTCAGGCGGTGCAGCCAATCCGCGGCATCAGGCAGGCTGCTGAAGCGGCGCACCGCGTCGCGCGGGAAGCGCGTGGTGATGGTCGTGTGGGCGCCGTCGCGCAGCAGACGCAGCGCGATGTACATGCCGATCTTGGCCCGGCCGCCGGTCAGCAGAGCGCGACGCCCGGTGAGGTCGGTGCGCGCGTCGCGCTTGGCGTGGCTGAGGGCCGCGCACGCGGGGCACAGCTGGTGATAGAACGCGTCGACCACCGTGTACGGCTGCTTGCAGATGTAGCATCCCCGCGCCTTGAGGAGCGTGCCCGCCGTCGGGGCGGTCGTGGCGGTGGAGATCGGGATGCCACGGGTCTCGTCGTCGATGCGGTCGGGGGCGCCGGTGGCGGTCGCGGCGACCACCGCACGGTCCGCCTGGGCGATCGCGTCGCGGATCTCGCGCCGGCGCACCTTCTTCACGGCCTTGAACATGGCGGCGGTGGCCTGACGAACGGCGATGTAGTCGGGGTGGTTCTGGTCGACCCGGTCCATCTCCGCCAGCACCCTGAGGGTGGTCTGCAGGTCGGCGGGATCGATCCCGCTCGGGGGCACGTCGGACGGGGCGGGTATCGCGGGGGGCACACGGAATTCTACGACGGGCGCGATGGGCGAAACCTGTTACCGTGCCGAGGTGACCCCCGCGAACGACAGCGCGCCGCGCCGCATCCACGTGTCGGCCGCCGTGATCGTCGACGCCGAGGGGCGTCTGCTGCTGGTGCGCAAGACCGGCACGACGGCGTTCATGCAGCCCGGCGGCAAGCCCGAGCCGGGCGAGACGCCGGCCGAGACCCTCAGCCGCGAGCTCGCCGAGGAGATCGGCGTGCGGGTGGAGCCGTGCGACCTGCAGCCGCTCGGCGCGTACACCGCCGCCGCCGCGAACGAGCCCGGCTTCGTCGTCGTCGCCGACGTCTTCGGGGCCGACATCGGCCCGCAGCATCCGCGCCCGGCGGCCGAGATCGCCGAGCTTCGCTGGGTGACGCGGGCGGATGCCGCCGACCTCGAGATCGCACCGCTCGCGCGGCAGTACTTCCTCCCGGGCTGAGCGCTGCGGCCGGCCTGCCGCCCTGCCCGGCGCGCCTCGGGACGGCCGTCAGCCGTCTCTGTCGTCGCTGCGGTGATCGGCTCGTCGCGGGGGCGTCTCCCCGGTGCGGCGTGCGTGCCAGCTGCCGAAGAACCTGCTGTCCTCGTCGCTGCGGCGCACGACCCGGCCCACCACCAGCGCCACGCCCAGGCCCACCACGACCCACACCGCCACGAGCACGATGACGAGGGCGATCTCGGTCATCGGTCCTCCTGCGGCGCTGCGAGAACCCGAGCGGTGTCCTCGGTCCCGCGAGGGCTCCCTCGCGCGACACTGCCAACTTACTGGTCGGCGCGGGGATGACCGTGACACACCCCGCCGTTGCGTCAGTCCGGATGGGCGCGCCTCCCCCCTAGCATGGTCGCGTGATGTCACACCCGGATGGGGACGGACAGGGACGATCAGCGCAGGGGGAGCGCGCGGACGTCGGGCGTGCCCGAGAGTCGGCGCCGCCGACGCGCACGCCGCGCACCTTCGACCGCCGCAGCGTGCTGCGCTACGGCCTCATCGGCGCCGGGGGTGTGGCCGTCGCCGCTCTGGGCGGCTTCGCCATCGCGCGCAGTCAGGAGCCGGGGGTCGCACCGACGACCCCTCGCCCCACCCCTTCCGGCGGCGCCACGTCCGCGGGCACAGCCTTCCCCGTCGGGGTCTCGGACACCGGTCGGGGCTTCGTCGACGCGCAGGGCCGCACCTTCGTCTACCTCGCGGACACGGCGTGGACAGCCCCCAGCCGCATGACGCGCGAGGAGTTCGAGAGGCTCGCGACAGCGCGGCGCGACACCGGGTACACCGCCCTGCAGATGTCGGTGCTCGACTTCTCGCCGCAGGCCGACAACGCCCACGGCCACGCCCCCTTCACGGCGACGGGAAGGCTCGACTCGCCGCTGACCTCTGCCGACGGCGACGACTACTGGGGGCACATCGACTGGTGCCTGCAGACCTGCCGGGACCTCGGGCTCGTGGCCTGCCTCGTCCCCTCGTGGTACGGCGGATGGGGCGATGCGTGGCGCGGCCACCTCACCGAGCGCCGCGCCGGCAGCTATGGGAGCTTCCTCGCAGAACGCTACGGTCATCTCGACCACGTCTGGTGGCTGCTGGGGGGCGACAACGAACCGGATGCGACGGACCAGTCGACCGCCGGCGTGCCCAGCGGGCTCGAAGAAGGTCCGGTCATCGAAGAGACGATCGCGATGGGCCGGGCGCTGCGGGAGGGCGCATCGGTGCCGCAGCTGATGTCGTACCACACCGCCCGGGGCCTGACCGCGGAGGAGTACTTCGGCGACGAGGACTGGTACACGATCTCCGCGGCGTACAGCGGCGCGTACCCTGCCGTCGAGGTCGCCGCGGAGTACGCCCGTGACACGGTGAGACCCGTCGTCCTCTGGGAGGCCTACTACGCGCAGCGGGACGAGGAGCCCCTGCTCGACCGCCGCGCCGTCCGGGCCCAGGCCTATCACGCCCTGTTCGCCGGTGCCGCCGGCTTCGCGTATGGGCATTCCACGGTGTGGCCTGTGGGCGACGGCTGGGAGCGGGCCCTCACGCACGACAGCGCGCGAGACATCGGCACGCTCGCGTCGCTGCTCCACCGCCACGCCGACGCCGAGCTCACGCCGGTCACGGCCGACAGCCCGGCCGCCGGCCTGCTCCCGGACGGCTACGGCACGGTCGAGAGCACCTCCGCCGTCAGCGCGGCGACGCTGCCGGAGGGTCGCGGTGCGCTGGCGTACTTCGGCGAGCCGCGCCGCACCGTGCGGGTGGACACCACGGCGGTGCACCCGACGGCCGCGTTCGAGATCCGGTGGGCGGACCCTGCCACGGGGGAAGAGCTCTTCGTCTCGTCGGGCACCACGGGGGCGGACGTCACCGTGGGGTGGCCTCCCACCTGGATCGACGGGGTGCTCATCCTGCGGCGTTGACCCCCACGGCGCCCTGCCGCATGCGCTGGTAGATCCCGATCGACGCCGGCCCTAGGGCGGAGTCCGACAGCCGCTCGGGCTGCATCGCGCGGGCGCGCCTGCCGAGCCGGCGCCTCTCTTCGGGATCGTCGACGAGCCGCGTGACTGCGGCGACCATCCCGTCCAGACCGTGGCAGAGGTATCCCGTCTCACCGTCCACGATCACGTCGCGGTTGCCCACGATGTCGGTGGCCACGGCGGGGATCCCCATCACCTGCGCCTCCATGAGCGAGATCGGCATGCCCTCCCACCTGCTGGGGAACAGGAACACGTCGGATGCCGCGAGCTGGGAGACCACCTCGTCGTGCGGGAGCCACCCCGTCACCCGCACCGGCGCGTCGCCGATCCAGCGCTCCCGCGCCTCGGCCGAGCCGTCGCCGATCCAGACGAACTCCGCCCGGCCGGCGAGCGCCCTCGCGATGTCGGCGAACCGGTCCGGACCCTTCTGCTCCCCCAGGCGGCCGGACGCGACGACGACCGGCCGGCCGGCCGCGCCGCCCGACGCCGCGGGGAGTCCCTCCACCGGTATCCCGTTCCGCAGCACGTGCCGCCGCGATCCCCGCAGGCGGTCGCGGGCGACGGCATCCTCGGATTCCGATACGAGCACCAGTCCCCCGCATCGCGGTTCGAGCACGCGCTCGAGCGCCAGCGCGGCGACGTTGCTGATCCGGGAGGAGGACTCCCGGAGGAACGCGAAACCGTGGGGCGAGTACGCCACGACGCTGCCGCGCGGCGCGACCCGCCCGAGCCGCCCGGCGATGCCCGCGAACGTCGAGTGCAGGTGCACGACGTCGACGTCGTCGTCGAGGCGGCGGATGGCGCGGTGCAGCGTCTGCAGCGCCGGAAGCCGGCCGCGGTAGGCGAGCTCCACCCGCCGCACGTCGGGGTGGAACCGGGCCCGCAGCTCGTCGGACGAAGGCACGGTCGCCTTGACGGGATACATCACGGAGATGTCGTGCCCCAGCGCCGCCTGGCGCGCGGACAGCGCCAGCACTGCCGCGAGAACCCCGCCGACGAGCGTCTCCGTGACGTGGACGATCTTCACGAGCGCACTCCCGTCCGCTTGTCGGTCGCCACGAACAGCGCGAGGAAGAGCGGCAGCTGCGGCGTGATATGCCGCATGTACGACCCGAAGTCCGGCTCGAAGACCGTCTGCACCATGAGGAACGCCAGCAGGAACGCCAGCGGGATCACGCCGGGGCCGGGCCTGCCGACGACGCGCGCGGAGCGCAGCGCGACCAGCACCCAGCACAGGGCGACGAAGAGCCCGGTGACCATCTGAAGGGGATCTCCCGACAGGACGAGGGTCACCGGAAAGGCGATCGCCAGGATCATCACGACCGCGTTCAGCCACTGGGCGGCGAGCGACTCCCCCGGGATCAGGTCGTCGATGCGGGTGGAGCGGTCGATGTCCAAGGCGTTGTTGATGTCGGTGCGGAAGAACGTGAGTTCGGCGCCGAGCACCAGATTGAACGCGAGGGTCATCGCGGCGAACCCGACCATGACGACGGGAACGAGCAGCCACGCCGAGCGCAGCCGCGGGATGAGCACGCGCAGGGCGAGGTAGAGCACGAGCACCAGGAACCAGTACTGCCGCACGAATCCCGCGTAGAGCAGGGCGAGGCAGATCCAGGTGGCCTCGAGGACCCAGGAGCGGCGCGCGAGTATGAGCACGATCACCAGCGGCAGCACGAAGAACTCTTTCGAGTACTGCGAGAGATAGACCGCCCCCAGCAGCAGCGAGCCGGCCACCACCACCAGCTCCGGGAAGGACATGGCGGGGATGCCGCGCCAGGTGATGGCGATGACCACCCCGGCGGCGAACACCGCGTAGGCGAGCACGGGGAACAGGTCCGGGATGTCGGCCAGCCCGGTGACCCGGTACAGCCAGCCGGTGGTGCCGTACGAGCTGGGCCCGTCGACGCGGATCGTGCCGGCGATGAAGCGGCGGATGATCGATTCGTCGAGGAACAGCTTGGCGGGCAGCATCGCGTGGCTGCGGGCGGCGACGATGGCGCCGAGGACGAGCGCCGCGCACACCAGCCAGTACTTGAGCGCATCCATCGGGGGCCCGCCGCCGGGGGGCCGTGTCTGCGCCTTCCGACGCTCGGACAGGGCCGTCATGGGCGCTGACCGGCCAGCCCGGTGGCATCCGCCGGCGAGCGACTCGACACCGATGCCACCACCGCCGCGAGTTCATCCGCCCGCGAAGCCCAGTCGTAGGCGCGCACGCGCGCCAGCGCGCGTTCCGTCAGGCGGGACCTCAGCGCCGGGTCGGCATGAAGGTCGGCGACCGCCTGCGCGAGCGCCCGCGGATCGCCCGCGGGGATGAGTACCGCGCCCCCGATGTCGGTGGCGAGCTCGGTCTGTCCCGGAACGCGCGTGACGACGGCGGGCGTACCGGCCGCAGCGGCTTCGATGACCTTGAACGGGGACACCCCGGTGGCACTGGCGGCGACGTCGCTCCGGGTCGCGAGCGCCATCTCTGCCCCGGCGACGATCGCCGCCACCTCGCCCTTCGAGCGGCGTCCGAGGTAGCGCACGCGCGGGTCGGTGCTGTCGGCGACCTCACGGGCGAGCGGTCCGTCGCCGATCACCGTGAGCCCGAGGCCGGCCGGCCAGCGCGGGTCGGCGAGCGCCTGCAGGATCGTGTCCACCCCCTGCCAGGTGGCCATGTTGCCGAAGAACACCGCGTACGGCTCGTGCGCGCGACCAGCGTGCGCGCGCGCCTGCTCGAACAGCGGCAGGTCGACGCCGTTGGGAATGACGGTGACGGTCGACTCGCTGCCCGTCCCGCGCACGGTGCCCACCCACTCCGCCAGCCCGACGCTCGGGGTCACCACCGCCGTCGCGTCGCGGATCGAAGCGAGCGCGAGTTCGGTCAGCCACGGCGCCCGGCGCGTCCACGGGTTGGAGTCGTACAGGTCGTCGAGGTTGCCTTGGACGAAGAGCACGAGGGGCCTCCCGCGACCCGTCCACCGCCGACTCACCAGCGCCACGAACGGGCTCCACCGCGCCAGCAGCACACCACGCGGCCGGGCCAGCCTCGCCCGTCCGACCACCGAGACGATGCGCCAGGGCTTCCGCAGCCGCCCCGGCAGCCACGACGGCCCGTCGGTCGACCGCGTGATCACCCGCAGCTCGAACAGTTCCGGGGCGAGACGCGCGACGGTTCCCCGCAGGTGGGCGCCGGCCGCTGTGGAATCCGTCGTCGACTCGACCCACAGCAGGGTGAGCCGGGTCTTCTCCCCGGTCAGCCCGCTCGGCGCAGAAACGTCGTGACGCATGGCAATCCCCCAGAGTGCGGTGCGGTGCAGTGCGGTCGGGGGGCGCGCCCGGTCACACTATCCGAAAGGCCCTATCACAGAAAGCCCTTGCGCAGCCCCCATCCGGTGCGTATCGTCGCGGCATGCCGGGGGGCAAGCTGGGGCCGTTCTCCGTCGTCGCCTACATGATGGGGAATGTATGGGCAGTCGTGATTACGCGCGCATCCTGCGGCGGTCGTGGATCCTGATCCTCGCCGTGACGCTCGCGGGGGTGCTCGTCGGATGGATCGCTGCGGCGACCACGAAGCCGGTGTACTCGGCGACCAGCGCGGCACTGGTCACGAGCGAGACCGGGGCGAGCGTCAACGAGCTCACGCAGGGCAATGCCTTCACCGAGCGCCGCGTCAGCACATACGCCAGCCTGGCCACGGAGCCGATCGTCACGTCCCGCGTGATCGAGGAGCTGGGTCTCGACCTCACGCCGGAACAGCTCGCCGCACGCATCGAGGTGTCGATTCCGCTCGACACCACGATGCTCGAGGTCACGGCCAGCGGGACATCGCCGCGCCTGGCCGCGAGCGTTGCGAACGCCGTCATCACGAACCTGTCCGTCGTCGTCGCAGAGGTCGAGACCACCACCGTTCCCGGCGGGGCGGCCGTGCCGCCGGCACCCGACGGCACGCCGCCCGCGGCGATCACCCCGGTGAAGATGACGCAGGTGCGCTTCGCCGAGGCGCCCGCGGCGCCGGTCAGCCCGAACCTGCTCCTGAACCTCGGCATCGGCCTGTTCGCGGGACTGGCGCTGGGCACACTGGCGGCGATCCTGCGCGAACTCATCGACACCCGGGTGCGCTCGACCGAGGACATCGAAGCGGTGACCGACGCCCCGCTCGTCGGGGCGATCCCGCAGATCTCCCGCGGACGCAGCGAGGCCGTCCTCGTCGACGACGGCCTCGGGACCCCGACGGCGGAATCGTTCCGGATCCTCCGCACCAACCTGCAGTTCCTCGACATCGACGGTCCCGCGACCTTCGCGATCACCTCCGCCGGTCCCGGCGACGGAAAGTCGACGGTGGCGCTGAACCTGGCCAGCTCGATCGCTGCCAACGGGTCACGAGTGCTGCTGGTCGAAGCGGACCTGCGTCGCCCGCAGATCCACGAGTACCTCTCGCTGGAGGGGGCCGCGGGGCTCACCGACGTGCTCATCGGTCGCGCGCTGTTCGCCGACGTCGTGCAGACCTGGGGATCGCCGAACCTGCACGTGCTGTCGTCGGGCCGCGTGCCGCCGAACCCGAGCGAGCTCCTGGGATCCCAGCACATGCGCGAGCTGATGGCCCACGTGCAGGAGATGTACGACGTCGTGCTCTACGACACGCCGCCCCTCCTGCCGGTGCCGGATGCCGCGATCCTCTCGCGCAGCGTCGGGGGCGTGCTGCTGGTGATCGCCGTCGACCGCACGCGCCGTGACGCCATCCGCGCGGCGACCGCCTCTCTCGACAAGGTCGGAGCCCGCCTGGCCGGCACGGTGGCGAACCGCGTCACCGCGCGCGGCGCGACCAGCTACCTGACGCAGTCCTACCTGTCCATCGAGCCTGACGACGAGCCGGACGGCACGCAGACGGCGCTGCTGGACTTCTCCGACATCGACGACCTCGATGGGGTCGAGACTCAGCCGGAATTGAGAAGCATGCCGGGGGGCGTGGCTTCCAGGTCCGGTGAGCGCATGCTCAGGAACTCGCGTGCGCGGTTCCGGGGGTCGCGGAGGGACGGCGCCGCCGAGACGCTGCCCTGAACGCGCCCGTGGGGAGGCGCCCACTGAACGTACGCGAACCTTTGGGGGGGAACGTGGCATTGAATCCGTTGGCGGCGCTGTCGACCGCAGAAGCAACGGCGGTCGACTGGCAGCTCGCGTACCGCCGCATGCTGTGGCTGTCGGACTCCGTGGTGGTCATCATCGCGGTCTTCCTCTCGCAGTACGTCTGGTTCTCCGCGACGGGCGAAAGCGTCACGCAGCGGGTGGACGAGACCGCCTTCACCTACACGTGGGTCTCCGTTGCGCTCATCCTGGGCTGGCAGCTGGCACTGGCGATCTCGGGATCCCGCGGCGAACGCGTCGTCGGAATGGGGATGTCGGAATACCGGCTCGTGATCAGCTCGGCGGTGTACCTCTTCGCGGTCGTGGCGGTGGTGTCGTACCTCACGATGACGCCGGTCTCGCGCGGTTACATCCTGCTGGGATTCCCGCTCGGCCTCGCCGGTCTTCTGATCACGCGCTACCTGTGGCGCCAGCGACTCAAAGCGCACCGGCGGGCGGGCCGCGGCATGGCGCGGGCGCTCGTGATCGGCGATGACGAGGAGAACGCGCGCATCACGGCGGAACTCGACCGCAACCCCGAGGCCGGCTATGTCGTCGTCGGTCTCAGCGGGCCGGGAAGCCGCTCGGACTACACCTGCCGCGGCGCGAGCGTTCCCTTCCTGGGGCCGGCGGACGACGTCATCATGATGATGTCGATGGTGGATGCCGACACCCTCATCGTCGCCAGCGACGCGGCGTTGCCCGTGCGCAAGGTCAAGGAGATCAGCTGGCGGCTGAAGGCGGGCCGGCAGCACCTGATCCTGGTGCCGAGCCTGACCGACATCGGCGGCCCGCGTCTGCACACCCGGCCGGTCGCCGGGCTTCCCCTGGTGCACGTGGAGACGCCGCGCTACACCGGCCGTCAGCGCGTGGTCAAGCGCACCCTCGACGTCGTCGGATCCCTGATGCTGCTCATCCTGCTCGCTCCCCTGTTCGCGATCCTCGGGACGCTGGTCAGGGCGTCCAGCACCGGCCCCGTCTTCTACCGGCAGGAGCGGATCGGGCAGGAGGGGCGCCCCTTCCAGCTCATCAAGTTCCGCACGATGGTGCCCGACGCCGACGACATGCTGACGCAGCTGCTCGCCGAGCAGGGCAAGGACGACGCGCCGCTGTTCAAGATCGAGCAGGACCCGCGCATCACGCCGATCGGGCGCGTGCTGCGCAAGCATTCGCTCGACGAGTTCCCGCAGCTGCTGAACGTCCTGTTCGGGGATATGAGTCTGGTGGGGCCTCGGCCGCAGCGTTCCGGGGAGGTGGCGTTCTACGACTTCGCCGCCGAGCGGCGGCTGATCGTCAAGCCCGGCATGAGCGGCCTCTGGCAGGTGAGCGGGCGGTCCGCGCTGTCGTGGGAAGAGGCGCTGCGGCTCGACCTGTACTACGTCGAGAACTGGTCGCTCCTCGGCGACATCGGCATCCTGCTGCGCACGTTCCGCGCCGTCCTCGCCCCCGGCGACACGGCCCACTGACCATCGCCATCGCGATGACACCCCGGTCGCCGGCGACGCCGACCATATGAGAGAGGAGCGCGCCGACATGGCGGCTGAACCGACAACCGAAGTGCCCCCGAAAGCAGATGTTCCCGTCGTCATCCTCTGCGGGGGCATGGGAACCCGCATCCGGGAGGCGAGCGAGAAGCTGCCCAAGCCCCTGATCGACATCGGGGGCAAGCCGATCCTCTGGCACATCATGAAGACGTATGAAGCGGCCGGATTCCGCCGCTTCATCCTGTGCCTCGGGTACAAGGGCGACCTGATCCGCCGTTTCTTCCTCGACTACGGCAAGTTCGAGCGTGACTTCACCGTGCGCCTGGGCGGCGGCGACGAAGCGGTGGACTGGCACGGTCACACCCCCTCCGAGGACTGGGAGGTGACGCTCGTGGAGACGGGGCTGCTGACGGGCACCGGCGCCCGGGTGAAGCGGGTGCGGCAGTACCTCGACCAGCCGTTCTACATGATGACCTACGGCGATGGCATCGGGAACGTCGACCTCGACGCGCTGTACCGGCAGCACGTCGCGAGCGGCAAGATCGGCACCGTCACGGGCGTCCACCCCACGAGCCGCTTCGGCGAGATGCATGTCGACGGCGATGAGGTGACGGAGTTCAACGAGAAGCCGACCATGGCCGACGGGTGGGTGTCGGGCGGGTTCTTCGGGTTCCGTCGAGAGATGGTGGACACCTATCTCGACGACGACCCCGACCTGCTGCTGGAGAAGAAGCCGCTGCAGACGCTCGCCGCGGACGGCCAGATGGGCGTGTACCGCCACGACGGGTTCTGGATGGGCATGGACACCTACCGTGACTGGACCGAGCTCAACCAGCTCTGGGACACCGACCGGGCGCCATGGAAGGTGTGGTCCTGACGTGAAGGTGATGGTCACGGGCACCGAGGGATACCTCGGCTCGGTGCTGGCACCCGAACTCGCCCACGCCGGACACGACGTCGTCGCGGTGGATACCGGCTTCTACAAGGCGGGCTGGCTCTACAACGGCGTCGACTTCACGCCGAAGACCCTGGTGCAAGACGTCCGCCGGCTCACGGCCGACGACCTGCGCGGTGTCGACGCGGTGGTCCACATGGCGGAGCTGTCGAACGACCCCCTCGGGGAGTTCAACCCCGCGTTGACACGCAGCATCAACCACGGGGGCTCCGTGCGGCTGGCCACCCTCGCGAAAGAGGCCGGTGTGGGGCGGTTCGTCTACATGTCGTCCTGCAGCGTCTACGGCGTCGCCGAGGGCGTCGTCGACGAGAGCTCGCCGATCGACCCGCAGACCGTCTACGCCGAGTGCAAGGCGATGGTCGAGCGCGATGTGCGGCCGATGGCCGACGCGTCCTTCAGCCCGACCTTCCTGCGCAACGCGACGGCGTTCGGTGCGTCACCGCGCATGCGCTTCGATCTCGTGCTCAACAACCTCGCGGGTCTCGCGTGGACGACGAGGCGCATCGCGATGACCAGCGACGGCACGCCCTGGCGTCCGCTCGTGCACGCGCTGGACATCGCCCGGGCGATACGGATGACCCTCGAGGCCCCCGCCGACGCGGTCAGGGGTCAGATCTACAACGTCGGATCCGACGAGCAGAACTACCAGGTGCGGGAGATCGCCGAAATCATCGGCGACGCTCTCCCCGAGGCCGAGCTGAGCTTCGGCGCCAGCGGCGGCGACAACCGCAGCTACCGGGTCTCGTTCGACCGCATCCGCGAGGTGCTTCCCGGCTTCGAGTGCGCCTGGAACGCGCGCACGGGTGTCGAGCAGCTGCTGTCGGTGTTCGAGGCCGTGGATCTCGACGCCGACCTGTTCCTCAGCCGGGGCTTCACCCGACTGGCCCAGCTCGACTACCTGCGGCGCACCGGCCAGGTGGACGACGAACTCTTCTGGAGGATGCCGTGATCCTCACCCCCACCCCGATCGCCGGCGTGGCGATCATCGACCTCGAGCCGCGGCAGGACGACCGGGGCTTCTTCGCCCGGTCGTTCGATCGCGAGGAGTTCGTCCGGGCAGGGCTGAATCCGCACGTGGAGCAGGCCAACATCTCGTTCAACCACCGCGCCGGGACGCTGCGCGGCATGCACTTCCAGGTGGCACCCCACCCCGAGAGCAAGCTCATCCGCTGCACACGAGGAGCGATCGTCGACACGATCGTCGACATGCGGTGGGGCTCACCCACCCGCCTGCAGCACGTCTCGGTCGAACTCACCGCCGACAACCGGCGTGCCCTCTTCGTCCCGGCCTACTTCGCCCACGGCTACCAGACCCTGGTCGACGAGACCGAGGTGACCTACATGGTGAGCGGGGCATACGCACCCGGCGCCGAGCGGGGCCTGCGCCACGACGATCCGGCGCTGGGGCTCTCCTGGCCGCTCCCCGTCGCGGACGCGTCGACGAAGGACCTGTCCTGGCCGCTGCTGGAGAGCTGGTCGCCGCAAGAACTCGCCGCCGTCTCGGGCGACACGACATGATCATCATCGACACCGCCCTGCAGCAGCGCGAGGCCGAGGGGCGCCCCATCGGGGTCGCCGTCGTCGGCGCCGGCTTCATGGGACGGGGGCTCATCAACCAGATCACGAACAGCGTGCCGGGTATGCGCGTGAGCGTCGTGGTCAACCGCACGCTGGAAAAGGCCGAGGCCGCCCTGCACGAGGCCGGGGTCACCGATGTCCGGCGCGCGACGACCGCCGCGGAGGTCGATGCCGCGGTCGCCGCGGGGGCGGTCGCGGTCACGAGCGACTTCCGCGCCGCGAACCACGCGGCATCCGTCGACGCCGTGATCGAGGCCACCGGAGCCGTCGAGTACGGCTGCCACGTGGTGGTGGACGCCATCGGCGCGCAGAAGGACATCGTGCTGATGAACGCCGAGGTGGACGGCACGGTCGGCCCGATCCTGCACCGTCGCGCGAAGGATGCCGGGGTGATCCTCACCGGATGCGACGGGGACCAGCCCGGAGTCGAGATGAACCTCGTCCGCTTCGTGCGGGGCCTCGGCCTGCGTCCCCTCGTCTGCGGCAACATCAAGGGTCTGCAGGACGAATACCGCACCCCCACGACCCAGGCCGCCTTCGCCGCCAAATGGGGTCAGGACCCCTACATGGTCACGAGCTTCGCCGACGGCACCAAGGTGTCGTTCGAACAGGCGATCGTCGCGAATGCGACCGGCATGACCGTCGAACGGCGCGGCATGCGGGGAGCGGACCACCATGGCCACGTCGACGAGCTCACCGGGGCGTACGACGTGGCGGACCTCGAGCGCCGCGGCGGCGTCGTCGACTACGTCGTGGGCGCCCAGCCCGGGCCGGGGGTGTTCGTCCTGGCCACCCACGACGACCCGAAGCAGCGGCACTACCTGAATCTGTACAAGCTCGGCGAAGGGCCGCTCTACAGCTTCTACACGCCGTACCACCTCTGCCACTTCGAGGTGCCGAACACGGTTGCCCGCGCGGTGCTCTTGCGCGATGTCACCCTGCAGCCGCTGGGCGCGCCCACCGTCGAGGTGGTCGCCGTGGCCAAGGAGGATCTGCCTGCGGGCACCGTCATCGACGGTCTGGGCGGGTACCACACCTATGGAGTGGCGGAGCGGGCGGACGTCACGGCCGATGAGGACCTGCTCCCCATCGGGGTGGCCGAGGGATGCCGAACGGTGCGTGACATCCCGAAGGATGCCGTCCTGACCTACGCCGACGTCGAGCTGCCCGAGGGCAGGCTCGTCGACCGGCTGCGGGCCGAGCAGGCTGCGGAGCTGCCCGCAGCGCGGGTGCCCGCGTGAAGTGACCGGTCATCGGTGCACGCGTCGCTACCGCGAGGGCGCGTGCACCGGCACCTCCTCCAGCAGCCGGCCGAGCGCGGCACCGGACACGGCGGCCGAGAACCGGTCGACGAACACCCGGCGGATGGCCGCTCCCAGCGCGACGGGGTCTGCCGCCCGAATGCGGCGCGCGACCTCCTGAGGGTCGCTCCAGTCCTCGATCGGCACATACGCCCCCGCGCAGTACTCCTCGATGACGGGGGTGGGCGTGGCGACCACCGCCACGCCGAAGACGGCAGCCTCGACGATCTTCGAGGGGAGCTGGTTGCGGGCCGCGCTGCTGGAGGGGTCCTGGGGCACCAGCGTGAAGTCGATGTCGGCGTACACGTCTGACAGTGCGGCCTCCGCACCGATCGAATGCCACGTCGCTCCCCCGCCGGCGGGGCGGAACGAACCCGAGAAGCTCGAGAAGTGGATCTCGGGCATCGCCTCCACGAGGGCGAGCACCTTGTCGGCGCCTTTGTGCGGACGCACCGTGCCGAGATATGCGAGCCGCAGCGGGCCGGCGGCGCGCCCCTCGCGCTCGGCGACGAGCCAGGCATCGGGACGGGCGTGCGGCACGATCGCGGACGACCGCCGGGCGAGGTCGCGCGCCAGGTAGGTGTGCTCGAGCGTGCGGCTGGAGAACGTGTAGCCGTCCGCTGCGCGCGCGGTGCGGGCCTGCGCCCTGCGCACCTGCGTCGGCGATTTGCGGTGCAGCACGTTGAGGTGGACGGCCGTCTTCCACGATTTCGCCACCTGCTCGCGCATGAGGCTCACGTCGTCATCGTCGAAGTCGGCGATGACGACCGTGTTCGCCCGCCCCGCCAGAGCGGAGGCGATGCGGTCCAGCGGGGAGATGCCCTTGGATATCCACACCAGCACCGGTTCGTCGGCAGCGGCCTCCCGGATGCGGGCGATGAGTGCAGCGGGGTCCCTGCCGTCGAAGCCCCGGATGTCCAGGTCGAAGTGCCGTGCACCGGTCCACACCGGCCCGTCGTCCACCGCCCACAACTCGGTGGTGGCGCGCTCTGACCCGACGACTGCGAGACTGATCGCGCGCCCCAGCGAGTTCGTGACGGCGGACTCCGCAATGACGAAGATTCTCATGCACGCCCCCCGACGCTTGCACCACCTGCGTGAAGACGCAGGGGTGACAACCCACCCCAGAGCATGGCACGTCCGCCCGGCGGAGGACAGCCTCACGAAGGCGACAGGGCGTAGCGTGGAAGCATGACGAGCACGGATGAATCTGCCTGGTACTGGTCGGAGGAGGGCGTGAACTTCCACACCCGCAAGTGGGTGCGGCCCGAGGATCTCAACGCCAACGGCACGCTCTTCGGCGGCAGCCTGCTGCGCTGGATCGATGAGGAAGCGGCGATCTACGCCATCATCCAGCTCGGCAACTACCGCGTGGTGACGAAGTTCATCTCCGAGATCAACTTCGAGGCCTCGGCCCTGCAGGGCGATCTCGTCGAGATGGGACTCACCGCGACCCACTTCGGCCGCACGTCGCTGACCATGCGCGCGGTGGTGCGCAACATGATCACCCGCCAGCGCATCCTCACGATCGAGAAGATCGTGTTCGTGAGCCTGGACGACGACGGCAAGCCCAAGCCGCACGGCTTCACCGACATCACGTACGACCGCGACCGCATGCCGCACGAGCACCCGGGCACCGGCGCGGTGAAGCTGCCCACGACATGAGCACGCCTGGGCACCCCGACTTCGACGCCATCACCGAGGACGACCTGCGCGCCGCCGGCAGCGTCAAATGGACGACATTCCCCGACACCATCGGCGCGTTCGTCGCCGAGATGGACTTCGGGCTCGCCCCCGCGATCAACGACACCCTCACCGGGGCGCTGGACCGCGGGCTCACCGGCTACCTGCCCGCGCAGGTCGCCGGCGACATGGCCGCGGCGACGGCGGACTGGTACGCCGACACGTACGGCTGGGCCGTGCCCGCCGAGCGCGTGCACCACGTGCCCGACGTCATCGCCGCCTTCGAGCTCGCGATCGAGAAGTTCACCCGGCCCGGCAGTGCGATCATCGTGCCGACCCCGGCATACATGCCGTTCCTCTTCGTGCCCCAGCTGCATGGGCGCGAGGTCATCGAGGTGCCGAGCGTCGAGATCGACGGGCGCATGACGATGGACCTCGACGCCATCGGCCGCGCCTTCGACGACGGCGCCGGCATGGTGGTGGTGTGCAACCCGCACAATCCGCTCGGCACCGTGTTCCGCCGTGACGAGCTCGTCGCGCTGTCGGAGGTGGTGGCGGCCAAGGGGGGCAGGGTGTTCTCGGACGAGATCCACGCCCCGCTCGTGTACCGGCCGGCCACGCACGTTCCCTACGCCTCGGTGTCGGACGCCGCCGCCGCGCACACCCTCACCGCGGCATCCGCGTCGAAGGCGTGGAACCTGGCAGGGCTGAAGTGCGCGCAGGTGATCCTCTCCAACGACACCGACGCCGACGCCTGGGAGACGTTCGGACCCTGGGCGGGGCACGGGACCTCCACCCTCGGGGCGCTGGCGAACACCACGGCGTACAGGGCAGGGGCCGGGTGGCTCGAGGACGTACGGGGCTACCTCGACGGCAACCGCCACCTGCTGGCCGACCTGCTCGCCGAGCACGCGCCGAGGGCGCGGATGATCCTGCCCGAGGGCACGTACATCGCGCTCATCGACTTCCGCGCGTACGGCATCGAGGGCGATCTCGGCGAGTGGTTCCGCGGGCACGCCCGTGTCGCCATGACCGACGGTGCCGCCTGCGGGCAGGCCGCAGTCGGGCACGTCCGATTCGTGTTCGCGCTGCCGCGACCGCTTCTGCGCGAGGCGGTGTCGCGGATCGGGCGCGCGCTCGACGAACGGGCCGCCGGCTCCGACGCGGCCTAGGACGATCGAGCCGGCCACGCCCGGCGGTCGGGTCGCGCCCGAGCAGCGCGCCTCGACGCGGGCGGTGCGCGGGCGGGATCGTCACGTCGCAGAGGGTTGAGGTGGCGAGCCCGGATACGCTTGGATGATCCGCGTGCCGCGCATCGGCATGTCCTGTTCGCCCAACCCGTGATGGAGGCAGATGTGAGGTTCATGCAGCGGCTCGGCCGATCGATCATGCTCCCGGTGGCCGTGCTGCCGGTGGCGGCGATCCTCTCGGGCATCGGTTACTGGATCACCTCGGCCGCGGGGGCCAACATCGCCTCCGCGTTCCTGAGCGCGGCCGGCGGCGCCCTCCTCGACAACATCGCCCTGCTGTTCGCGGTCGGCGTGTCGATCGGCATGGCCACGAAGGCCGATGGCACCGCGGCCCTCGCGGGCCTGGTGTCGTGGCTGGTGGTGACCACCCTGCTCAAGCCCGAGACGGTGCTGCTGTTCACCGGCGTGGGCGACGTCAATGAGGTGGACCCCGCGTTCCTGCGCGTGCAGAACGTGTTCGTCGGCATCATCTGCGGTCTCATCGGCGCGTGGTGCTACGACCGGTTCAAGGACACCAAGCTCCCCGACGCGCTGTCGTTCTTCTCCGGCAAGCGCTCGGTGGCGATCGTGACCGCCGGCTTCTCGCTCGTGCTGGCGATCGTGCTGTTCTTCGTCTGGCCGTTCGTCTACGGCGGGCTCGTCGGGTTCGGCGAGTGGATCGTGACGCTCGGCCCCCTCGGCGCGGGCATCTACGGGTTCTTCAACCGCCTGCTCATCCCGGTGGGCCTGCACCACGCTCTGAACTCGGTGTTCTGGTTCGACGTCGCCGGCATCAACGACCTCAACAACTTCCTCGCCGGTGAGGGCACGTACGGCGTCACCGGCCAGTACATGACGGGCTTCTTCCCCGTGATGATGTTCGGCCTGCCGGGCGCCGCGCTCGCGATGTACCTGACGGCCAAGACGACGCGCAAGAAGCTCGCCTACGGCATCCTGCTCTCGGGCGCCTTCGCCTCGTTCTTCGTCGGCGTCACCGAGCCGCTCGAGTTCGCCTTCATGTTCCTCGCCCCCGTGCTCTACATCGTGCACGCGCTCTTCATGGGCATCTCGATGGTGATCAGCGCGATCCTGCCGGTGCGGATGGGCTTCGGATTCTCGGGCGGCTTCATCGACCTGGTGCTCAACTGGACGAACCCCATGGCAGAGAACCCCTGGCTCATCCCGGTCATGGGCGTGTTCTGGTTCCTCATCTACTTCGGTGTCTTCTACTTCTTCATCAAGCGCTTCAACCTGAAGACCCCGGGCCGCGAGGACGACGAGATCCTCGAGGAGGACACCGAGTACGACACCCGCGGCGGCAAGGACGACGCCTACCTCGTCACCGGCGCCCGCTTCATCGACGCCCTCGGCGGCAAGGAGAACATCGTCGAGCTCGACAACTGCGCGACGCGCCTGCGCATGGAGGTCGCCGACGTCAGCAAGGTCGACGACACCGCACTCAAGCGTGCCGGTGCCGCCGGCACCATGAAGCCCGGCGGCAAGGCCGTGCAGGTCGTCTACGGGCTGAACGTGCAGTTCGTGAAGGATGCCATGGAGGGCCTCATCTCGGGGCGCGCGCAGGTGCCGTCCGGCGCCTCGCCTGAGCGGGCCTCGACGTCCGCCGCGGCTCCCCTGGACGCAGGCGGCGGCGGTGTGCTGACCGACGCCCGCCCCACCACCCTGCGGCTGCGTCAGCCCGTCGCCGGCCGGGTCGTGCCGCTGTCGGACGTGCCCGACCCCACCTTCGCCGATGGGCTCATGGGCCCGGGCGTCGCCGTCGAGCCGACGGGTGACACCGTCATCGCACCGGCCGCCGCCACGGTGGGGGCGACGTTCGACACCGGCCACGCCATCGCGCTCGTGCTGGGCGACGGCACGGAGCTGCTCATCCACGTGGGCATCGACACCGTGGCGATGAAGGGCGACGGGTTCCAGACGCTGGTCGAGAAGGGCCAGCGGGTGAGCGAGGGCACGCCGCTGCTTCGATTCGACCGCGGGAAGATCGCCGCCGCGGGGCACCCGGCGATCACCGCGATCGTGGTGCTCAACAACGCCGGCGCCACCGTCGAGCTGCGGTAGGCCCGCCGCGCCCACGCGGGCGCGGACCCGCGAAAAACCATGATCCGGCTGGGACACCACGCGCCGCGGGGTTTCCCAGCCGGATCGTGGTTTCTCACCGGCGGGGGCCGCGGTCCGGGCGAGGGCGGAGTCGGGGCGGTCAACTATCCTGGGGAGTGATGTCGAACACTCGCGCTGAAGCCGCGTATCAGCGCTCGGTGGCAGCCTTCCGCAACCCGACGCTCGACCTGCTGCATGGCCGCCACGCCCCCTTCGTCGTCGCCGTCCTGTCGATCGTCTTCACCGCCGACCGCCCCGCGGTGGCTGTCGCCGACGCCCACGCCGAGATCGGCGAGGCGCTCGAAGAGCTGCGGGCCGCCGGCTACGACGAGGACGATCGCCGACTCCCCGCCGGCACCGCCCGTGACATCTGCCGGCACTGGGTGCGCGTCGGGTGGCTGGCGCCGCAGATCGAGAACGACGTCGAGGTGTACCGGCTCACCGCGCACGCGGTGGGCGCGCTCGACATCGCCGGACGCGCCGGCGGCGGGCGGGCCCGCGTGTCACGGTCTCGGGTGCGCACGCTCCTCGAGGCCGTCGAGCGGCTCGCTCGCGATGCCGAATCCGACCCCGAGCAGCGCATCGCGATGCTGTTGGCGGAGCGCGAGGCCCTCGACGCCGAGATCGAACGCATCCGCAACGACGAGGCCGACCCCGTCGACGACGAGCAGCTCTTCGAAGAGGCCGAGAACGTGCTGCACCTCGCCCGGGAGCTCCCCGCCGACTTCTCGCGGGTCGCCGAGTCGATCAAGGCGATGCAGCGCGACGTCGTCGCGGACCTCCGCCGCGATGTCCGCCCGACGGGAGAGATCCTCCGGGAGTACCTGCAGCGTGGCCGGCACGTCATGCAGGCGACCCCGGAGGGCCGTGCGTTCGAAGGCGCCCTGCGTCTCATCGGCGACGCCGAGAACATCGACCGCCTCACCGGTCAGCTGCATGCCGTGCTCGCCCAGCCGTTCGCCCGGCTCATGGCCCCCGGCCAGCGTGCCGACCTCGACGCCATCGGACGTCAGGTCGAGAAGGGCGTCCAGGAGGTGCTCACGGCACAGCGGCGGGCATCGCAGGTCATCACCGCCCAGGTGCGCACGCACGACCCGGCGCGGGACCGTCAGGTCGACGAGCTGCTGCGCGGCGTCATGTCGGGCCTGCAGCTGTGGATGCAGCGCTCGAAGCCGAGCGACCGGGTCGAACCGCTGCACACCTTCCCCGTCGCCGACGTGGGTCACCTCCGCCGATCGCTGAGCGACCTGCGACCGCCCGGGGCGCCCGCACCCCTGCCGGAGCCCGGAGACGTCGAGTTCGTGGATGCCGACACGCGCGCCTGGGGCGGCCCCCGCTACGCGGAGCTCGAGGCGTACGTCGCGACCCTCGGCGACCGGTTCGACCTCGCCGCCGCCTTCGAAGGCGCCGCCGAGGGCACCCGCCGGCCGGTCGACCTGCTGGGGCTGCTGGAAATCGCCCACCGCAACGGCATGACCGAGAGCGACGAGGTCTCCGTCGCCGAGGCGCGACGTCCCGACGGCACCAGTCGTCGGTTCGCCTTCGGCGCCGTCACCGCCAGAACCGTGAAAGAACCGACCCATGACTGAGCCCACGATCGCCCCCGACGCCACGGACGACGAGCCGTTCATCGCCCCCGTCGCGATGGAGCACGACCCCGACGAGCTTTTCGCCGGCGACGTCGGCGTGCTCGACGCCGCCGCGCGGCGCGTGCTCGTGCGCCTGCTGCAGCGCCGGTTTCTGCTCGCCGATCGCAACCGGGCCGAGTGGACGGTGCTGATGGACCACCGGCACGCGATCGAGTCCCGGCTGAACGACCTGTTCGTGCGTCTCGTCGTCGACCACGACCGCGGGGTCGCATACAAGGAGCAGGTGCGCTCGGACGAGCTCGAGATCCCCATCCTGCTGCGGGACGAGGCATACTCCCGCGCCGAGACGCTCGTGCTCGTGCACCTGCGCACCGTCTATCAGCGCGAGAGCACCGCGGGGGAATCCTCCGCCCGCGTCGACATCGAGGACATCGAGCAGACCGTGCTGACCTATTTCGCCGAGGCCGACGGCAGCACCGCCCGCCGCCAGAAGGCGATCCGGGCCGCCGTCGCCCGGCTGCGCCAGGACGGCATCATCGAGGAGGAGTCCGAGGGGCGCTACCTCATCAGCCCGCTCGTGGAGATCCTGCTCAGCGCCGATCGCCTGCGCGAACTGCGTGACTGGCTCGCCGACCAGACGTCGCGCGCCGGCACGATCGACCTCGACGACGACACCGACGACACCGGGGACCCCGACGACGTGGACGCCGAGACCTTCGCGGAGGCCGCACGATGACCATGCTCGACACCCTCTTCGGCCTCATCCCCGCGGCATCCCGAGGGCAGCAGTGGGTGGCCGATGAGCTGCAGCTGGTGAACTGGGGCGGCTACGACGGCGCCCACCGGGTGCGTTTCTCTCCGACGGCGACGCTGCTCTGCGGAGGCTCCGGCTCGGGCAAGTCGACCCTCATGGACGCCTACGTCGCGCTCATGATGCCGCATACGACCCCGTTCAACGGCGCCTCCAACGGCGCCGTCGTGGGGCGCCCGCGCGGCCAGGAGCAGCGCAACATCCTCTCCTACGCCCGGGGCAAGACCGACGAGACGCGCACCGACGACGGCACGAAGGTGACCGTGCTGCGCGGCGACGGCGTCGACACCTGGAGCGCCGTGTCGATGACGTGGCTCGACCACGACGGATCGCGCTTCACGGCGGTGCGCGCCTGGTACATCCCCGCCGGTGCCCGGCTCGTCGAAGATACCGTGCGGGTGCGCGCCACGGTGGCCGGGCCCTTCGACCTCAGTTCACTCGAGGACGCCGCCCGTCAGCGCCTGACGGATGCCGCGGTCAAGAGCGCGGGGCTCGACACGGTGGCCACCGACCGCGAGTTCTCCGCACGTCTTCACGCCGTGCTCGGCATCGGCGCCGCGGGGGCCGGCGCCAAGGCGATGAGCCTGCTCGCCCGCATCCAGGCCGGTCAGCAGATCACGACCGTCGACGACCTCTACAAGCGGATGGTGCTCGAGGAGCCCGAGACGATGGCCACCGCCGACGCCGTCGTGGCCCACTTCGACGGGCTCGAGAGCACCCGCAGCCGCATGCTCACCGCGCAGCAGCAGGTGCGTGCGCTGCAGCCCATCCGCTCGGCGCGCGCACGCATCGAAGAGGCCGCCGAGCGGCTGCGCGTGATCGACGAGATCGGGCGATTCAGCGAGCCGGACTCGCTGGCCACCCTCTGGCGTGCCTCACGCCGCCTCGACCTGCTGCGCGACGTCGAAGCCGAGCTGCAGTCGGCCACACGCGCCGCCGACGCGAAGGTCCGCGAGCAGCAGGCGCTGGCGGATGCCGCCGACATCGAGCGCGAGGGCCTGGGCGAGGTGCTGCGCGCCGCGGGCGGCGACCGGCTCGAGACCGCCCACCGCGAGCTGCGCGGCCTCGAGCGCCGCCTGATCGACGTCGCGCGGGAGCGCGAGCGGCTCGACGCCGCACTCGGCGTGCTGGAGGTGCAGGTCGCTTCCGCGCGGGAGTTCGAGGCGCTGGCCGACCGCGCCCGGCGGGCGCTCGCGGATCCCGACGCGAAGGCGACGCTGCGGGAAGCCTACGGAGAGGCGATCAGCGCGAGGAACGCGCGCGCCGCACGGATCACCGAACTCGAGGCCGAGCGTCGCGAGGCTGCAGGGCGCCACGACAACATCCCCGCCCGGCTGCGTGAGTCCCGCGAGCTGCTGGCACGCGCTGCGGGCCTCTCCTCCGATCGGCTGCCGTTCGTCGGCGAGCTGATCGAGGTGCGCACCGAGTTCGAGCCGTGGCGCGAGGCGTTCAACCTCGCCCTCGGTGGTTTCGCCACGACGCTGCTCATCGACACCGCGCATCTGCCGGCGTTCCGCGCCGCCATCGAATCCGTCCGCACGTCCGAGCGACTGCGCTACGAGGGGGTGCACACGGGACTGCCCGAGGGCGCCGCCGGCGACCCGCAGACGCTTCCCGGGCGGCTGGACTACCGCAGCAGCCCGTTCACCGGCTGGCTGCAGGACGAGCTCTCCCGGCGCTTCGGGTACGTCTGCGTCGACACGTCGGCGGATCTCTCGGCGCACCGGATGGCGCTGACGATCGCCGGTCAGACCTCGCAGGGCGCCCGCGGCGCGCACGGTGGGCACGGCCGTCGCAACGTGCTCGGCTTCTCCACGGACCGCCGCGTCGGCGAGCTCGACGCTCAGCTCGGGGCCGCGCGGGCCGAACTCGAGATCGCGCAGGCGGCCACGCTGGAAGCGGCCGCGGAGCTCGACGCACTCGACGCGCGGCGCGCGGCGTTCGAGAAGATCCAGGACCTCACCTGGGAGCAGGTCGACGTGGCATCCGTCGAAGCGGAGCGCGAGCGTTGGACCGCGATCATCGACGAGGTGACCGCCGAGAACCCGACGATCGCCGGCATCCAGTCCCAGATCGCCGCGAAGCGCTCCGAGGCGGCCGAGCTTCGGGAGGGCATCGGCCGCGCGAAGGCCGAGCAGCAGCGTCTCGCCGACGCGTGGGCCGCCATCACCGACGAGGTCGACACCGCCCAGGCCGCGGTCGACGCTGCCGAGGATGCCGGACGGGCGCTGACCGACGATCAGGCTGCGTACCTCGACGGGCAGTTCCTGCTGCCGGAGGGCGCCGGCTCCGCCACGCGCATGCAGGACCTGGCGCGCTTCGACGCCGCGCTCGACTCGGCGTCGCGGCGCTTCGCCGAAGATCAGCGTGCCGCGCAGGAGGCGGTGGGCGACCAGCGCGAGAGCCTGCGGCGCACCTTGGCGGGCTTCCTCGACCGGTGGCCGAACCCCAATCTGCTCGCCGACCCCGACCACTCGCTGGCCGACTTCGAGCGGATCCTCACGGAACTCGAGACCAGCGGGCTGCACGAGCTCGAGACCGAGTGGCGCGACAGCCTGCTGAAACTCTCGGGCAACGACCTCACCAACCTGGACTCGACCCTCAGCCGGTCGTTGCGCGAGATCCGCGACCGCATCGAGCCGATCAACCTGATCATGCAGGACCTCCCCTTCTACGACGACGACCATCGGCTGCAGATCACTCCGCGCGAGACCCAGTCCGAGGCGCGCCGCCGCTTCCGTAAAGAGCTGCGCGAGGTCCGCGCGCTCATCGATGCGGCGGCCACCGACGAGGACCGTGAGCGCGTGTACGTGCGCATGTCGCGGCTCATCGACCGGCTGCGCCGCACCGCGCCGGACTTCGCGGAGCTCGTCGACGTGCGCAACCACGTACGGGTGAGCGCCGAGCGTGTGCACGCGGTGACGAAGCAGCACGTCGCGCTCTACGACCACATCGGCGAGAAGTCCGGTGGCGAGTCGCAGGAGCTCATCGCCTTCATCGTCGGCGCGGCACTGCGCTATCAGCTGGGGGATGCCGGGTCCCAGCGCCCGCGCTACGCCCCGGTGTTCCTCGACGAGGCGCTCATCAAGGCCGACGCGCACTTCACCAAGCGCGCGATCGGGGCCTGGCGGGGCCTGGGGTTCCAGCTCATCATCGGCGCGCCGAACGACAAGTACAGCGCCATCGAGCCCCACGTCGACGTCGAGTACGACATCCTCAAGGACACCCACGGCCGGTCGTGGGCGAAGCCGAAGGTGGGCCTGGCCGCCGACGCCCGCTGAGCCCGGGCGCGCGGCGCGAGATGGCGCCAGTACTACGCGAACCGCCCGCAGGTCCAGTCCTTTCCGTGGCGACCCGATTCGCGCCATGGTGGAGCGTGCAGTTCACGGATGAAGACCTCGGCGCCTGGGTGGTGCGCCAGCGCTGGTACGCGGGCAAGAGCCACGTGCCGCGCTTTCGCATCATCGACGCCGCCCCCGCCCCCGAAGCCACGCGCTACCTGCTGATGGACGACGCAGGATCGGTGCCGGCGCTCTACCACGTGCCCCTGACTCTGGTCGGGTCGCCCCCGAAGGCGGGAGACCCGCTGGCCCACTCCGACGACGGCTATCTGGTGGATGCCACGGGGCATGCGCCCTACGCCCTGTCGCTGCTCGCACAGATGGGCGTCGATACCAGCCGGGTGACGGGGTCGCGCGTGCTCACCGGCGAGCAGTCCAACACGTCGATCGTCTTCGACGAGGATGGGCGGCCGACCATCATCCTGAAGCTCTTCCGCACCCTTCACCACGGCGAGAACCCCGACGTCACGGTGCAACGTGCGCTGAGCGCAGCGGGGTCGCCATATGTGCCGCGGTTCCTCGGAAGCCTCGACGCGGAGTGGCCGGACTCCGGACGCGAGTCCGGCGTCGCGCGGGGCACCCTCGGTTTCGCCCAGGACTTCCTCCCCGGCGTGCAGGACGGCTGGGCGGTCGCGCTCGAGGCGGCACGGGAGCGGCGCGACTTCACCGCCGCCGCACGGGCGCTCGGCACCGCCCTCGCCGGAGTGCACGCAGCCCTGGGCGCGAGCCTGGGCACCGTGGATGCCGGCCCCGACGACGTGGCATCCACGGTGAGCACCTGGCGGCGCAGGCTCGCCACCGCCGCCGCCGAAGTGCCGGCCGTGGCCGACCGGATGTCCGCGATCGACGCCGTCTACCAGTCCGCACTCGAGCGTCCCTGGCCGCAGCTGCAGCGCATCCACGGCGATCTGCACCTCGGCCAGGTGCTCGCCGTGCAGGACGGCGGATGGCGCGTTGTGGACTTCGAAGGCGAGCCGCTGCGCCCCATGCCGGAGCGCGCGATCCCCGATCTGCCGCCCCGCGACGTCGCCGGAATGCTGCGCTCGTTCGACTACGCCGGCGCGGTCGGGGGCGGGACCGACGCGGCCGATTGGGCACACGCGTGCCAGTCGGCATTCGTCGACGCATACAGCGGCACGGAGGGCGCGATCGAGCTCGACCCCGTGCTGCTGAATGCGCTCGTGCTCGACAAGGCGGTCTACGAGTCGACCTACGAGGCACGCAACCGCCCGGACTGGCTGCCCGTGCCGCTCGCCGGAATCGACGCCGCCCTGGCCTGAGTCCCCCGGTGACGGAGGCAGCGGGGCTTCGGGTCAGATCTCAGACAGCAGTCGGAAGACCTTCGACGCTGCTCGGATCTCCGCAACGCTGAGCTCGCCGATCTCCTTGCGCATGCGCGCGGCGTTCTGCTCCGACAGCGCACGCAGGGCGGCGGACGCTCGCGGTGTCGCGCTGAGCACCCGCAGTCGCCCATCGCGTTCATCGGGTCGAGACTCGAGCAGGCCGGCGCTCTCGAGCATCCGCACCTGGCGGCTGATGACGGACTTGTCCATGTCCAAGCGTTCCGACAGCTCGTGCGCGTGGGTCGTGCCCGCCTGATCGATGAACATCAGCAGCTTGTACCCCGTGACCTGCAGGTCGGGGTGGAGACTGGCCGCCGACTCCTTCCACAGGGAACGCACGCGGGCCAACGCCAGGTTCATGTGGCCTCGCAGGTCAGCGAGCGCCTGCTCCACCTCTGGGGCCGCTTCAGCCTCGGTGAGGATCATCTCAGCGCTCGCGGCGCTCATCCGTGCGCTCGAGGACCGACACCGAGCCCGTCGAGGTCGCCGTCGTTTCACCGCCCGAGACGCGCCCGCCCTCGGCCGACCCGCCGACCTCGGCCTCCGCGACCTGGATGACCGATTCTTCCGCCTGCTCGCGGAGATGCTCCGCGGCGGTCATCGTCGAGAGCGGCTTGTTCTTGACGAAGGCGATCGCGATGATGCCGATGACGGCGAGCGGGATGGCGATGATGAACGCATCGGCGATTCCATGCCCGTAGGCTCCCTCGACGATCGTACGGAGAGACTCCGGCAAGGCTCCCACCTTCGGGACGTCGCCTGCCCCCAGGTTCTTCAGCGCGGTGAGCTCCGCCTCCGTCGAGGGGATGAAGTCGCCGAGGCCGTCCGCGATGTAGGTGCCGACGTTCGTGGACAGCAGCGATCCCATGATGGTGACGCCGATGGTCCCCGCGATGGTGCGGAAGAAGTTCACGTTCGACGAGGCGGCACCGAGCTGCTGCGGTGCGGTGTCGTTCTGCACGATCAGCGTGAGGTTCTGCATGACCATGCCCAGGCCCGCGCCGAGCACGAACATGTACACCGCCACCAGAGCGAACGGGGTGTCGTAGCGCAGTGTCGCCATCAGGCTCACCCCGATGGTGGCGAGAACGGATCCCGCCAGCATCCACCCCTTCCACTTGCCGAACCGGCTCACGAGCTGGCCGATGATGATCGACGCGCCCATCTGGCCGATGATCATCGGAATCGTCATGAGACCGGATTCGGTGGGTGTGGCGCCACGAGCGAGCTGGAAGTACTGAGCGAGGAACACCGATGTGGCGAACATCGACACGCCGATGGCGACCGATGCGACCACAGACAGCGTGAAGGTGCGGTTGCGGAACAGCGACATCGGAACGATCGGTTCCTTGACGAAGAACTCGACGGTGATGAAGCCGGCGATGCCCAGGCCCGCGGTGACCGCGAGAAGGATGCTGGTCGTCGAGTCCCAGTCGAACTGGCTACCGCCCATCGAGACCCAGATGAGGAGCGTCGAGACGCCCACCGTGAGCAGCACGATGCCGAAGTAGTCGATCGAGACCCTCCCCCGCTGCGGTTTGGGCAGGTGCAGCGTGAACTGCAGCAGGACGAGCGCGACGACGGCGAAGGGCACGCCGACGAAGAAGTTGGCGCGCCAGCCCCACGCGTCGGTGAGCAGTCCACCGAGCAGGGGGCCGCCGATCGTGCCGAGCGCCATGATGCCGCCGACGACGCCCATGTACTTACCGCGCTCGCGCGGGGAGATGATCAGCGCCACGGCGATCATGACCAGCGACATCAGGCCGCCGACGCCGATGCCCTGCACGACGCGGACCGCGATCAGCATGTTCGTGTCGGTGGAGAACCCGGCGATGACGGTTCCCACGGTGAAGATGATGAGCGAGACCTGGATGAGGATCTTGCGGTCGACGAGGTCGGCCAGTTTGCCCCAGACGGGCGTCGAGACAGCGGTCGCGAGGAGGCTCGCCGTGATCACCCAGGTGTACTGGGACTGGGTGCCACCCAGATCGTTGATGATGACCGGCATGGACGTCGACACGATCGTGCCTGACAGCACGGCGACGAACATGCCGACGATGAGGCCGGAGATGGCGGTGTAGATCTCGCGCGCGGAGCGCTTCGTATCCGGTGTCGCTGACGACGCGTTGCTCAAGTGAGACTGCTCCCGTGGTAGAAGTTGATGAGGATCAACTATATGCCATTAGTTGCGATCAGGCAACTATTGCCCCACGTCAACTAACTGCGGAAGCGTCGAGCAGATCGCCGGGATCGACGCCGCCGCTCTGGCCTGCGTCACTCCGGCGCGGGCGCCGCCGGCGTCAGCGTGAGGAACATCGCCCCGTAGGCGGACAGCGAGACCGAGAAGCTCCGCAGGTCATCGACGCGCCCGACGGTCTCCCCAGACGCTGCGTCGACGACGACGCTCTCGGGCACGAGGTGCTCCGAGCGCACCGTGCCCTCGGTGGGCTCGGCGGCGAAGTTGAGCACGGTGACCTGGATCGGTGCGTCCGCGTCGGCGTCGCCGTCATCCAGACGGTGCACGAGCACGAGCATCCCCGCGTGCGCGACCTCGGGGATGTCCACCTGCGTGGCCGTCGCGATGCCGGACTCCCGTCGCAGGTCGAGGATGGCGGCCAGGCGCGAGGCGAACGACTCGGGGTCGTCCAGCTGGGCGGGAAGCGGTCCGTAGAGGGCACGACCACGCGGCATCCCTGCCGCGGAGCGCGTCGCCCCCGGGTCGACGTCGAGCAGGTCGTGCGCGCCGCGCTCGATCCACCGTGTGTCGCCCGCCGCGAGCAGGTCGGCGACCTCCTCGCTCGGGATCGTGAGCATGCCCACGAGGTCCCAGCCGGACAGGGCGAAGACGCCGGGCTGCCAGGCGTTGTACGCGCAGAGGAGCAGGTGCGCGTCCCGGATGGCCGGGACGTCGGTCTCTTCGATGTCGGCGAGTCGTTCGATGCCCCGCGTCGCCGCGATGAGCGAGGTGCTGGTGCAGGCGATGCCGTTCTGGGTGAAGACGCGGTTGTAGTCCGCCGTGCCGGTCAAGCTCTCGGTGAGCTCGGCCCGCACCACCTCGGCGAGATGACCGCCGGAGATCTCCTCGCCGCGGAAGCGGTAGAGATCGTCGCCGTGCCGGGTCGCCCAGTGCACGAGCTCATAGGTGAGCTCGTCGTGGTTCTGCATCCCGTGCACCAGCTGCACCGGCTGCACGCCGAGCTCGAGCGATGTCCGCAGCGCAAGCCGCAGGAACTCCGTCTGCCCTGTCGCCAGAGCGTGGTGATAGCCGGGACGACCGACGAAGTCGTAGGAGAGATCGGCTCCGACGGCCGCGGTGTCGCGGATGTCCTCCATCGTCAGATTGAGCTCCTGGAAGGTGAACCCGCCGACTTTTCGCACCATGCCGGCGATGATGTGGTTCGCGGCGTGCGAGAGCGGATGCCCCTCCGACCACGCCGGACCCCCGGCGGTCTTCTCCACGCCGAGGAAGCCGTTGGCATCCAACCGCAGGGCGCTCGTGCCGAGCTCACCGAGCGAGTGCAGAGCGTCGCCGATGACCAGGCGCATGCCGGCGAACGTGGGGTCCAGCCAGTTGATCGACGGCTGTCCCTGCTTGAAATAGTGCAGGTAGACCCAGCGGCGTGTGATGCCGTCGGGGCCGATGACGGGTGCCGTCGCGCTCCAGTTCGTCTCCTTCACGCCCGGCGTGTAGAAGATGACGCGCTGGAGAGCGCCGATGATGTACCCGCGCTCCGCGAGCTCCTGCTCGGTGGCGAGGTCAAGGTTGACGCTGTCGACACCCTCGGGCACGTCGGGGAGCAGACCCCAGTCCTCGGGGGCGATTTCGACCATGTGGTAGATGCCGGGGTAGTCCTTGAACCCCATCTCGGCGAGCCGGAAGTCGGCTCCCTTGCCGGTGTGCCCGGGCACGATGTCGTCGATGACGCTGCCGCCGTGACCGTCAGCGGCGTCGCACAGGGCGCGGAACTCCTCCTCGGTGCCGAAGGCGGGGTCGATCTCGGTGCTGATGCGGTCGAAGTGGCCGTCGACGCTGGGCGTCTCGCGCCAGCCTGCGATGCCGCCGGCCCGCTTCACCGGACCGGTGTGCACCGCGTTGATCCCGATGCGCTCGAACGCCGACCACAGCTCGTCGTCGCCCAGCGCCGCCAGGAACGACTGCCCCGGACGGGTGATGAGCGAGATCGGGTACGCCGTGAACCAGACGTCGGTCGCCGCGATCGCGCGCCGGGCGTCGGGGCGTGCATAGGGGTTGCGCCACATCGCCGGCTGTCCAGCGAGCTGGCGCGCGAGCACATCGGCATCCTTCAGCATCGACTGCCGTACGAGCCACTCGACGTACGACGGGTTGGTGCCGTTCGCCGTGCGCGGGTCGGTCTTGATGCGACGCACGCTCCCCCCGCGGAACTGGTCGCGTGGCCGCAGTCGCCTCGGCCGGGCGGGATAGCGCTGCTCGTCGTAGCTGATCTCGGCCTTCTCGAGGTCAGCGTCCTCACCGCCCTCAGCGTCGATCCCGGTCAGGTCGATGGGGCCGGTGTAGAGGTCCTCCGGCCGAAGGTCGTCGTGCGCCATCGTTCAACGCTACGGGATGGCGCCTTCCGAAATCGGGACTGGTGCCGGGCACCGGGAACCACTATGAGAGCCGCGCCCGGGAGCGCGCGGTGCGCGGTGCGCCGCGTCAGCGTTCCGAGCGGCGCGCGAACGGCCCGGGCTCGTCGTCGTGGGTGTCGTCGTCGGCGGCCTGCACCGCAATCGGCGGCACCCCCGCCAACAGCGCCACGAACCTGCCCCACCAGCCTGACGAGCGTGCCTTGTCTCGCGCCATCTTCGTCTCCTTCGCCGATGAGGCTCACGGTACCGCAGTCCGCGTCGCGGGGGTGTCGCCGGCGGGCAACGCGCAACGCGGGGAGTTCCATCACGGTCGCATCCGGCCGCGCGGTGCGGCAGCCCCCCGGGCGCCATCCTCTTCCGGGAGCCGGGGCTCACACGAGCGCGTCGACGGCGTCGAGGTGGCGTCGCGCCGCATCGATTGCCAGGCGGGCATGCTCTTTAGGGCCCACCTGGGCCACGAGCATCGCGCGCGGGATCTCGAGCGCGTACGGAATGCCGTCTGGCAGTGCGGACAGGATGCCGCGCATGTCGAGTCCGCCCTCGCCGGGGAACAGTCGCTCGAAGCGGGCAGTGTGGATCAGCCCACTCGTCGTGTCGGGGATCTCCGCCGGCGCGTCACACACGTGCGCGTAGTGGAACCACTCCTGCGGCAGCTCGCGCAGCTCCTCGACACTCGAGCCCGATCGCGAGAAGTGGAGGAGATCGATCAGAAGCCCGGCATTGGGCTGCGCCGCGGCGCGCAGCACCCGCACAGCCTCAGCCAGGTCCGGCGTCTCGGTCCACGAGGGGAATTCGAGGTCCATCGTCAGCCCGAGAGGAGCGGCGAGCTGGCACAGCTCCGCGAAGCGATCCGCCTTGCGCGAGAAATCGGAATCGGGCAGCTGGGTGATGACATGGCGAGCTCCGAGCTCGGCGCCCGCCTCGAGGAATCGCAAGTAGTCGCGTGGGTTGTCTCCTGATGTCACACGCGCCAGCTCTATGTCGAGCACCTCGACGCCGGTCGCTGCGAGGTGGGTCTTCGTCGCGCGCATGAGCGCCGGGTCGGAGGCCAGCGGGTAATGCGGTTCCTGCGTCGTGACTTTCGTCATGCGCAGGCCCACATAGCGATATCCCGCCGAGGCGGCGGCGTCGACGAGCTCGGGTGGGGTCAGGCTCAGCGCGGTCAGATGCGCGAGCGAATAGTCGCGTTTCTGCTCCCCCGATCCCGAGGAGGGCGGACTGCCCAGGGTGCGCATCCGTTGGCGACGGTGGGCAGCCATGCGCAGCGGGACGGTGTGCCGGTCGCCGAACCCGTCGTAGCCGTCGATGCGCTGCACGACTTCGAAGAAGACGCGTGAGCCGACCATCTCCGTGAAGAAATGCAGCACGGCACCACCCTCATCACGGTGGTAGAGCACAGAGTGCTCGCGCAGGAGGTCGACGAGTCCGGGCGCGAGCTCGAACCGGGCGTCGAGGTCGTCGTAGTAGTTGTCGGGGATGCTGAGGATCGAGGCGCCGCGTTCACGCAGGGCACGCGCGCAGTCGATCGCGTCATCGGTCGAGAACGCGATGTACTGCGGGCTGGACACGGCGGGCGCCCAATCCCCGCGGCGCAGCGGCGTCGTGCTGAGGACCACCCGCACGCGCTCGTCACGATCGCGCGCGGACCAGGTGCGGACCAGACCGAACGGCGCGGTGATCTCGCCGGAGACGCCCTCGACCAGCCCGAGGACCGTGCGGAAGAATAGGGCGGATTGATCGAAGTCGTCGATGGCCTCCGTGATCGCCACATGGTCGACATCGCGCAGCAGCGGGGATTCCGGGAGCGGCTCCCCTGTCGGGTCGAAGTCGGTCAGCCAGGTGCGGCCTGCGTCGGGGTCGCAGAAGAACAGCGACGCACCCCCCGGCGTCGCCACCGACGCGATGTCGATCTCGTGCGGGCCACGGGGCCGGGCGAGCTTGGGCGCCAGCAGGCTCTCCGCGCGGAGCATCGAGGCCGCGGGGTCGACGCTCTCGACGGCCAGCGCGCTGATCGCCGCCGTCGCCGGGGGGACGGATCTCTCAGGTCCGAAGTTCAGCAGCACCCGGGCGCCGCCCTGCTCCCACAACTGCACGGGCTTGGAGCGATGCCGACCGGTGTGCGCGAAGCCGAGGGCGCGCAAGGCGCGCGAGAGAAGCGGTCCGGAGATGTCGTCGACGGCGAGTTCCGTGAAGGCGAAGCCGTTCAGGCGAGGCGCCGGTGGAAGGTCGGACGCGGACGGCTGGGCGGCGGGCACGTCGCCCGACGCCGCCGTGATCGCCTCGGTGAGAACGCGGATCGAGCGCATCGCGTCCGTCGCGGCGTGGCGAGGATCCTCCTGCTGGTAGACGTCGTTGAACACCTCCAGCGCGACGGGACCGTCGTAGCCGGTGCCCTGCAGCTGGGCGAGGAAGCCGGCGACGTCGAGCGAACCCTGCCCCGGGAACAGGCGGTGGTGCAGGCTCCACTCCGGCACGTCGATGTTCGGGCGCGGCGCGTCGGCGAGCTGCACGTGGAAGACCTTCTCGGTCGGGATGCCGGCGAGCGCCGCGGCCGAGTTCTCGAGGGAGAGCACGTGGAAACTGTCGAGGCAGAGCCCCAACGCCGCATGGTCGACCCGCTCGACGAGCTTCCACGCCTGCGCGTGACTGCGCACCCGGCCCCACGGCACGGCTTCGTAGGCCAGCCGGAGCCCTCGCGCGTGAGCCCGCTCCGCGAGCGTGCGCAGCTGGTCGACCGCGCGCTCCTCGTCGTCCAGTCCTTCCGTGGTCCTCTCCGAGCAGCACACGAGGACGCGCGCGCCGAGCTCGCCGAGCAGGTCGAACTTGCGCTCCGCCCTGCGCAGCTGACGATCGAACGCCTCCGCCGGCACGGTCTCGACGTGGAACGGCTGGTACACGTCCACCGCCAGGCCGAGCCCGGCCGCCTCGGCCGCCAGGCGCCGGGGGGACCAGGACGACATGAGGAGGTCGTACTCGAGCATCTCCACGCCGCCGAATCCGGCCTCGGCGGCGGCGTTCAGCTTGTCTTCGAGCGTGCCCGCCAAGCACACGGTCGAGATGAGCACGTCGCGTGCGCGCGGGGTGATCGTCATGGTCGAACCGCCGATCTGCCGGTCAGTGGGTGGCGACGTGCTCGATCGTCTCGCCCGGGGAGTAGATGTCGAGGATGTTCCAGTGGCCCGTGGTCGGGGTGGGCACATTCACCATCGACACGTCGATCACCACGGGCCCGCCGGCGGCGATGGCGCGCTCGAGGGCCGGCTTGAACTCCGCGGCGGACTCGATCTTGATTCCGGTGACCCCGTAGGCCTCGGCGATCTTGGCGAAGTCGGTGTACATGGGGTCCTCCGCGCTTCCGAACACCGTTCCGTATGTGGTGTCGAACGCCGCCTTCTCCAGCCCCGCAATGGTGCCGAACGCGTTGTTGTTCATCACGACCCAGACCACCGCGACGTTCTCCTCGCGGGCCGTGGCGAGAACGGCGGGGTTCTGGCCGAACCCCCCGTCGCCGACGAGCGACACGACCACCCGGTCCGGGCATCCGATCTTCGCCCCGACGGCGGCCGGAGCCCCGAACCCCATCGTCGCGAAGCCACCGGGCGTGAGGAAGGTGCCGGGAGTCAGGATGTCGAACTGCTGTCCCACACCGTTCTTGTTCCAGCCGACGTCCGTGGTGATGATCGCGTCGCCGGGGAGGACCTCCCTGGTCTCGGAGAGGATGCGCTCGGGGCGCATGGGCCACGCATCGGATGACTGCGCCTCGACGTTGCCGCGCCGCACCGCGTCGCGGCTCGCGGCGATCTGCGCCACGAGCTCGGGCCGCTGCACGCCCTCGGGCGCCAGTCGGCGCGCCACGCGAAGAAGCACCGCCAGCGCGGATTTGAGGTCGGCGAGCGCGCCGATCTCCAGCGGATAGTTACGACCCAGCTCGGCGGGATCGATGTCGATCTGCATGAGCCTGGTCGCCGGGATGTCGAAGGTGTACTCCGGATACCACGAGCTCGAATCGGCTTCGGCGAACCGGGTGCCCAACGCGAGGATCCAGTCGGCTGTCCGCGTGGTCTCATTCGTGAAGGCCGTGCCCCAGAACCCGGTCATGCCGAGCACGAGGGGATTGTCGTCCGGCACCGCGCCCTTGCCCATCAGGCTGTGAGCGACGGGGAGCGACAGATGCTCCGCGAACTCGACGAGTTCCGGTGACGCCCCCGCGCCGATGATCCCGCCGCCGACGTAGAGCACCGGGCGATCGGCCTCGAGGAGGTTCTGGACGATGCGTTCGGCGGCCGCCTCGTCGAGGCTCGGCTTCACGAGAGCACGCGTGCCGCTGATGACACGGTCGAAGGACTCGACCTCGACGTGCGCCGAGAAGACGTCCATGGGCACGTCCACGAGCACGGGACCTGGTCTCCCGCTCGCCGCGAGGGTGAACGCCTTGTCCAGGACCTCGGCGACCAGCTGTGGCTTGTCGACCCGCCACGCACGCTTGACGAACGGGCGGTAGATCTCGTACTGCGCGGCATCGGCGTGGAGGTTGACCTCCTGGTGGGGGTGCTTGCCGTAGTAGTGCGAGGGCACATCGCCGGCGATGACGACCATCGGGATCGAGTCGAGCGCGGCGTTGGCCACCCCCGTCGCGGCGTTGGTCAGTCCCGGCCCCAGGTGCGTCAGGACGACGGCCGTCTGCTTCGTCGCGCGGGCGTATCCGTCCGCGGCGTGCGCGGCGATCTGCTCGTGGCGCACGTTCACGAAGGCGATCCGGTCGCTCTTCTCGAGGGCCGCCAGCAGCGCGATGTTCGTGTGGCCGCACAGGCCGAAGACGTGCGTCACGTCACGGGATTCGAGATATCGGGTGATCTGGTTCGAGACGAGATCCTTCATGAGCGGGGCCTTCCTTGATCGTCATTGCGCGGAACCGGCCGGTGGGCGGGTCCGGTGTAGGTGTAGCCGAGGGATTTCGGCATCGGGCCCTTGATACGGCCGCCCTGCTTCATCTGCTCGCTGGCATGGGCGAGGATGCCGACCGAGCGGGCGAGGATGAAGACACCGCGCCCGAGCTCGGGGGGTAGCCCCAGCTCGCAGTAGATGACCGCGGTGACCCCGTCGACGTTCATCGGGATGGGTGCGGCCCTGCCGGAGCTGATCGCATCAGCCACCGCGCGGCCGATGGCGGCGAACCTCCCGCCGACGATGCCCTCGGCGACCGCGTCATCGACCAGCGACAGAAGCCTGGGGGTGCGGGGGTCGAGGGGATGGAAGCGATGCCCGAAGCCGGGGACGTAGCGTATGCCGGCATCACGCCACCGCTGAAGCACCCGGTCGACCGCCTGGTCGAGGGCGCCGGTTTCCTCCATCTCCGCGTCGATCTCGAGATACAGCTCCATGCACTGCTGGCCGGGTCCGCCGTGGATGTCGTCGAGCACGTTGATCGCCGAGGCCATCGCCCCGTTGACCGGCACCCCACAGGTGACCGCCATCCGCGCGATCGCGATCGACGGCGCCTGCGGGCCGTGGTCGACGGATGCCACCAGAGCCGCCTCGAACAAGGCGGCGTGGGCACGCGACGGCAGCTCTCCCCGCAGCATCAGCCAGATCGTGTCGACGAAACCGACGTTGCCGATGAGCTCCTCGATGGGATAGCCGCGCAGGGCGATCTCACCGGGGTGGATGTCGATGATGTCGGTCTGCCACCACTGCCGAGCCTCCGCGACGAGGGCTTCGGCGTCGGGTTGCGGCGACGTGACGGCAGCGTCGCCGTCCAGGGACGCGCTCATGCGGCGGAGACCGCGTCCGCGCCGGTCGCCTCGAGCGCGGGATCGTAGAAGTCGCCGAAGAGCGCCTCGTCGGAGGGACGGTCTTCCGCGATCGTGCGCGAGACCCAGGTGGTGTTGAGGTAGTGGCGAAGGGACACGTTCTCCGACGTGATGTTCCCGCCCCACGTTCCGCAGCCCATCGAGGACGTCATGGGCATGCCGTTCGTGAACGACCCCGCGTTGGCCTTCGAGTTGGGCTGGCGGACCATGATCCGCGACACGGGCATGTGGCGGGCGAAGTAGTCGATGTGCGCGTCGTCGGTGGACGCGATGCCGCAGGAGTGGCCCTTCCCGCCGATGTCGTAGAGCCGCTTCGCGACCTCCACTCCGTCCTCGAACGTCCCCTCGTAGGCGTGCACGGCCATGAGAGTCGTCAGCTTCTCCTTGCAGAACTGGTGCTCCTCACCGATCCCGTCGCCTTCGACGACGATGAACTTCCTGTCGTCGGGGATCTCGAAGCCCGCCGCCCGCGCGAGCGCCTGCGGCGACACCGCGACGGTGTCGGCCAGCCGATGGCCGTCGGCATCCCACATCACCCGTTGCAGGGCGGCGCGCTGCTGCGCATCGGCGAGATACGCGCCTTCGGCTTCAAGCGCCTGGAGCATGGCCTCGTAGCGGGATCGCGGAACCAGCACGTTGCCATCCGCTGAGCATCCCGAGCCGAAGTCCGAGGTCTTGGAGAGCATGCAGTTGCGTGCCGTCTCCGCCAGATCGGCCGTCTCATCGACGAACTCGGTCGCGTTGCCCGCCCCCACGCCGTACGCGGGCGTGCCGGAGCTGTACGCGGCGCGCACGAGACCCTGGCCACCGGTGGCGATGACGAGGTCGGAGCGACGCATGATCTCCTGGGATGCCGCGAGACTCGGCAGCGTGATGCACTGGAGGATGTCGGCCGGTGCACCTTCGGCCTCGAGTGCCTCCCGCATGAGCCGAACCGTCTCGAAGGTGGTGCGCTTCGAGCGCGGGTGCGGTGAGAACACCACGACGTCCCGTGCCTTGATGGCATAGATCGCATTGCCCGCAGGAGTGAGGTCGGGGTTGGTGGTGGGGACCACGCACCCGATCACGCCCGCGGGTTTGCCGTACTTGACGAGCCCTCGCTCGACATCCTCCTCGATGATGCCGACCGAGGGAGAGCGGAGCGCGTCGCGGAGCACACCGCGGATCTTCATGCGCTTGTTCATCCGGCTGTCGAAGTCGCCGAGACCGGATTCCTCGATCCCCATCTCCACGAGCCGGTGGAAGGCCGAACGGTTCGCCACCGCCCACGCGACGGCGCGGATCAGGCGATCGACGCGCTCCTGGTCGTAGGTCTCGATGATCTTCAGCGCCGCCTGGGCGCGGGCGAACACGTCGTCGAGCTCAGCCTCCTGCTCGCTCGACAGCGCCTTCGATGTAGATGCGGTCATGACAACTCCGTCCGTCGGCTCTGACACCGATCGCATGCTATTCACACGCGGACTTCGCCGACAAAGCCCGTCCCACTGGGCAGAAATGCCCCGGCACCGTCGTCGTGTCGCTGCGGGACCGGTGTCCCATTCGGCGAGACTCGGCTATGCAGCCCCCTGCAGGCAGACCAGAGTCTCTGGGGCGTGGCATCTGAGCGCGCACCGCCTGCGGACCGGCAAGGAGATCGGCAATGGGGCCAGACACGTCGGAGGTGACGTCATGACCGACGAAGAGCGCGCGTTCGATGCGCCTGAGGATCCTCCCCGCGCGGAGGGCGCTGAGTCTCCTGCCGCGGAGAAGCCCGCGCTCGAGGACTCCATCTTCCCGCCCACGAGGACCTTCTACACCGCACCGAAGCTGAACGAGGGGGTTCCCCCTGACCCGGCCTTCATCAGAGCCCTCTCTGCTGTCGAGATCACCATCGGCGTGACGCTGTTCGCCTTGATCGTCTTCGGCGTGATGTACCAGGTGCTGGGACGCTACTTCCCCGCCGTCAGCTGGGTGGGAGCCGGCGAGCTCGCGCTCCTGTCGATGATCGCGCTGACCTTCATCACCGCCGGCTATCTCGTGGGGCGCAATGGCCACATCGTGCTCGAGATCTTCGATGAGATGCTCGCCGGGACCCGGTGGTTCGTGGCACTGCGCGTCGTGTCCGCCGTGATCATGGTGCTCACGAGCCTGGCGCTCGCCTACGAGGCGTGGGTGAAGATCGACACCGAGTGGGGGAGGCTGAGCGCCGCGATGCACGTGCCGATGGGTGTGCTGTACGTGTTCGCTCTGGTCGGCTTCCTGTCGGCCGCCGTGCAGTCCGCCTTCAAGATCCCTTTCGCCGCCCGCCCGGAGCGCAAGCTCGACATCGACGAGATGGAGATCTGAGTCGTGGACCTGTGGCTCTACATCCTCTTGTTCGTCGTGTTCCTGTTCTTGCGGGTTCCTGTCGCCTTCGCCATGATCGCCGCCAGCCTGCTGTACTTCTACAGCCAGGGCCTGTCAGCGGGATACGCCCTCTCCTCCATGGTCAACGGCATCAACAGCTTCCCGCTGCTGGCCGTGCCGCTGTTCATCTTCGTCGGCAGCATCGCCAACAACCTGGGGATCGCGACACGGCTGTACGACCTGGCCCGCGCCCTGCTTCCGCGGCTGCCGGGCAATCTCGCCTACGTCAACCTCGGCACCGCGATCGGCTTCTCCTGGATCAGCGGCTCCGCCCTCGCGGACGCGGCATCGACCAGCAAGCTGCAGATTCCGCAGATGCTCAAGGCGGGGTACCCCTACGGGTTCTCGGCCGGGCTCACCGCGTCCGGCTCGCTGATGAGCACGGTCATGCCCCCGAGCATCCCTGCCGTCCTCTTCGCTGCGACCGCCTCCATCTCGACCGGCGCGTTGTTCGCCGGATCGATCATTCCCGCGATGATGATGGCCGTGGGATTCGCCGCCTACATCTTCATCTGGGTTCGGCGACACCCGGAGATCGCGGGCAGTCGCCCGTTCGACGGCGGCTTGCTCGGTCGGGCGGCGGTCCGCGTGATCGGGCCCGCGATGCTGCCGGTGATCATTCTCGGCGGCATCTTCAGCGGGTGGTTCACCCCCACCGAGAGCGCCGGAATCGCGTCGGTGTACATGCTGGCGCTCGGTCTCATGTACCGCACGCTCAACTGGCGGGTCTTCTGGAAGTCGGCGAAGGAGACGGTCGTCATCTCCGGCGGCATCCTCCTCATCCTCGGAGCATCCAACCTCATGGGCCAGGTGCTGGCCCGCGAGCAGGTGACCCGCGCGCTCGGCGAGTGGCTGACGGGCATCACGGACAACCCGATCGTCTTCCTGCTCCTGCTGAACGTGCTGCTGATCCTCCTCGGCATCCCCCTCGAGGCGGCTCCGGTGATCCTGGTGCTCGTGCCCATCCTCATGCCGATCATCGGCGAATACGGAATCGAGCCCGTCCAGCTGGGCGTCATCATGATCCTCAACCTGATGATCGGGTCTCTCACACCACCAGTCGGCGCGGTTCTCTTCGTGGTCGGCTCGATCACGCGGCGTCCGATGGGAGAGCTCTTCCGAGGGATCCTCCCTTTCCTGATCCCTCTCGGCATCGTGCTGCTGCTGCTCACCCTGTTCCCCGTCATCGTCACGGCGCTGCCGACGCTGCTCGGACTGCTGTAGCCCGCCGCCGTGGCGGATACGAAAGCAGGCATGGTGCCCGGACGGCTGTTCGTGCTCAACGGGCCGAATCTCAACATGCTCGGGCTGCGAGAGCCCGGCGTGTATGGACGAGCGACCATCGAGGACATCGAGGCATGCTGCCGACGGACGGCCGCTGAGCTCGGATTCGACGTCTTCTTCGGACAGACCAGCGCTGAGCACCAACTCGTGGACTGGGTGCACGACGCGTTCCGTCAGTCGGCAGCCGTTGTGATCAATCCCGCGGGCTACAGCTTCACCTCGGTCGCTCTGCTCGATGCTCTGCGTATGCTCGAGACCCCCATCGTCGAGGTGCACATCACGAACATTCATTCACGGGGCGAGGTCTATCAGAGGTCGCTGGTGTCGACGGTCGCGGGCGCCGTGATCGCCGGCGCCGGGCCATACGGCTACGACCTCGCGATCCGAACGATCAGCCGTCTGACCCGGGAGGCTGTGGTCTGATCGGTGTCTACGTCTCTGCCCCCGCTCGTGATGCGAGGGCCGCTCGGAAGCGAGCGAGATCAACGGGCTCACCGGTGCGGGCAGAGGAGGCGATCGCCTCGACGAGTGCCAAGGTGCCGAGCGCATCGGCAGCGGAGATCAACGGCTCTGCGGCGCCGACCGCCACATCGATGAAGTGATCGAGCTGTGCCTCGAACGAATTCCGAGGGCTTGCGGACAGATGAGTGCGTGAAAGCGGCGAATGCCAGTCCGGGGAGACCCCCGCGTCATAGGAGAACCTGGCGAGATTGGGCAACGACAAGGCGCCGCGCGTGCCGACGACGCGATAGGCGTCCATGTCCGGGATGAACGGGAACGCCGCAGCATCCTCGGTGGCCTGATCCCAGCCCCACGGTGAAACCCCGGCATCGGATGCCAGAAAGCTGCCCATCACGCCGCTCTCGAATCGCAGATTCACCGAGACGGTGTCCTCGACGTCGAGACCGCGGGCATGTCTGCTCGACATGGCCTGGACCTCGGCGGGTTCGCCGAAGAGATGGCGCAGCAGATCGAGGTCGTGCACGAGGTTGATCAGTGTGACCCCAGCGCCGGGCTCGCTGTGCCAGGGCGTGTCCGTGAAGTACGCGTCGTCCTTGCGCGCCGACCACATTCCGCTCACCGCGACGACCTGACCGATCTCGCCGGCGTGGATGGCGGCACGCGCCCGCGCAATCGCGGGATGATGCCTGCGCTGGTGACCGACGAGCAGGCGCGCGCGCTGCCGCGCGACCGTGTCCGCCAAGCGCAGCGCAGCCGAGTACGAGCTCGCCATGGGCTTTTCGAGGAGGACGGCGGCTCCGGCCTCGATGCATTCTCGAGCGGTGTCCACGTGGGCCGCGTTGGGGTTGGCGACCACGACCGCGTCAGGGTGCACGGTATCGAGCATTGAACGGGTCTCGCTGAACACGGGGCAATCCAGCCCGGTCAGGGCGTCCGCGCGGGGATCGACCACGGCGACCAGTTCGGCGCGCGAAGATCCGCGGATGAACCCGATGTGCTGACGCCCCATGAACCCGGCGCCGACCACCGCGATACGGACGATCTTCGAGCCGGCTGAGATCATCGTGCTCCAGACCCTCGTGAACGGACATCGTGCAGCGACGATAGGTCACCGGCCGCCCGCCCCGGGGGGTCCGTTCCATTCACCGACCGGCACGGTCACGTCGGGGGCGCCCATGTTCCATTCGTCGGGACATCGCTTTGCGAACGTTTCGAAGTCGGTCAGAGTCGGCACTGCCAGCGTGCTGGAGCGTGGCACCGTAGACGAAGGGACCGACACGGTTCGAAGAGTCTTCGAAACTCTGCCGCCGCCCAGTCCTATACCCGCACCGCACGAAGACGTGCGAACGAAAGAGGAGAGCCCATGGGCAGCAACCGATCGGTCCGTCGAAGCCGTTACGCCGTGGCGGGGCTCGCAGCAGCAGCCCTCGTCGTCACGGGCTGCTCCGGAGGCGGGAGCCCGCAGGCGACGGACGCGGCCCCGGAGGAGGCGAACGAGCCGGTCACCCTCACCGTCGCGACCAGCCAGAACGAGCAGACACCCAACTATTACTGCGGAGTCGAGGTCCTGAAGGAAGAACTCGAGGGAGCCGACATGGGCTTCACCGTGGATCTCTTCCCCGCCAGCCAGCTCGGCCCCGACGCGGATCGATTCCCGCTGGTGCAGGCCGGTGACATCGACATCGATCTGCAGGGCGCGTCAGCGCTGAGCTCGACCTTCGAACCGATCGGGGTCGTCGACGCTGCCTACGCCTTCGACGACGTCGATCACGCCTTCAAGTGGATCGATGAAGGCTCCGAAGAGCTCTTCTCCTCGTTTCACGAGGCCACCGGCGTGAGGATCGTGGACGGCTGGTTCTTCGGGAACCGGACCTTCACCACCAAGGACCTCGAGGTGAGGAGCCCTGCTGACCTCGGCGGTGCACCCATCCGGTTCCCCAATTCGCCGCAGTTCCTCGCCAACGCCGAGGCGCTCGGGGTGACCAGCCCCGTCTCGGTCGCCGTGGAGGAGGTCTATTCGGCGCTGCAGCAGGGGATCGCGGTCGGGCAGGAGAACCCCATCGTGGCAACGCGTTCGTCGAGCTATGACGAAGTGCTCAACACGATCGTGCTCAACGACCACAACATCGGCATCCACTGGCTCATCGTCAGCGACAAGACCTACGACAAGATGAACGACGAGCAGGCCGCGCTGCTGGAGCAGACTCTCCACGACATCCGCCCGGACAACCGCGCGTGCGTCGAGGAGTCGACCGAGGAGATCCTGGACGAGTACCGCGGCGATAGCGCGTACACGGTCATCGAGAAGGAGGACATCGACATGGATGCCTTCATCAGCCAGGCCGAGGAGTTCTTCGGCGGCTATTACTCCGGCGACACCCTGACCGCCTACGAGGCGATCCGCGACATGGCCGGCTGACGCCACGCACCCGGGGGGGGGTGGGGGTGGGTGCCTGCGGCATCCACCCCCACCCGTCTGTCCGCGATCGTTTTCAGCCCATGCGACCGACCACCGCGGCTCGCTGCGAGAGGGTCGCCGCCGCGGCTCGCACGGCTGCTGCCAGGTGATCTCCCCGGATGTCGGCGGACGCTCCCGCAACGGAGATCGCGGCGAAGGGCTCACCTCCTGCAGCCACGACCGGGCTGGCCATGCAGGAGCGACCGATCACGCATTCTTCCCGCTCTGCGGCCACGCCCGCTCCTCTGACCTGCAGCAGCTCCCGCGAGAGCGCATCGGAATCCGTGATCGTGTGCGCCGTTCGCGCGACCAGCCCGCCCCGGATGACCCGTTCGACGACATCCGGCGGAGAAAAGGCCAGGATGGCCTTTCCGACGGCCGTCGCATGAGCAGGGAGTCGTCCGCCGATCCTCGCGTGCGGACGAATCGCCGGCTCGCTTCGCGCTATGGCCAGGAAGACGACGTCCGTTCCGTCGAGCACCGCCAGCTGGACGGACTGGGACGTGAGGTCTCGCAGCCCAGCCATCACGGGGTACGCGAAGTGACGCAGCTTGCGCGGCTGCGGAACCGTCTGCCCGAATTCGAACAGCCTCGCTCCGAGGTAGAACGTATCGCCCTCGCGGTCGAGCATCCCCTGCTCGACGAGCTCGCCGGCAATGCGGGAGACGGTCGATTTGGGAAGGTTGGCGTGCCGCGCGAGCTCGGAGACCCCCAAGCCCTCGTCGTACTCACCGAACGCGTCGAAAACCGCCGTGATGCGATCGAGCACGCTGACCGCGTTGGTCCATGCCGCAGACCGCATGACCTAGGCCGGCGCCAGGCGCCGCGTGACGTTGCTGCTGGCGGCGCGCACCAACGGCGCGACGCCGTGGGGGTCCATCACATCGCTGGGGCCCGCGAGCGATATGGCCCCGAGCACGACGCGATCGGGCGAGAGAACGGGGCTCGCCACAGCCGCGATGCCTGGGTACGACATCTCGATGTCCATCGCCACGGCGGCTGCGCGCACGTGCGTCAGCTCCTCGCGGAACCTGCGAGCGGCGACGGCGACGAGCGGCGCGCTGATGCGGTTCACGATGCGTTGATCATCGCAGAACGCCAGATACGCCTTTCCGCTGGCGGTGGTCAGTACGGGCGACCTCATCCCCGCCACCGTCGGCAGCGTCGGAAGTCGACCGGGAACGGCGGCCAGCGACACCATGTCGTCACCCTGCTGGATCCAAAGGACTACCCGCTCTCCAGTGGTCTCGCGAAGATTCCGGATGACAGGTGCGGCGGCGCCGATCAGACGGCGTGGCAGACTCGCCCGCGCTCCGAGCTCGAACAGACGAAGGCCCAACACGATCCCCTCGTCCGTCCGGGCGAGGTAACGCTGAGCGGTCAGCTCGGTCACGAGTCTGGACACGGTCGACTTCGGCAGTCGCGTCCGCACGGCGATATCGGTGATCGACGCGCAGCCGTCAGACTCCTTCACCGCGTCGAACACCGCGATGATCCTTCCGAGCAGCGACTTCGGCGCCTGTGCGACCGTGTCGGGTGCGTTCCATTCGGCGAGACTCGACATCGAGCATCCTCTTCCACAGGGTTGAATCGGCTTTGATCACCCCGTATTGCGAACGTACTGGTTAGTACGTTTCCAGGCAATGCCGAATTCGACCCAGATGAGCGCCAGCGCCGGCACTCCGAGAGGATGTCATGCGAATGTCCCCTACGACGCGCCGCCTGACCGGTGCACCCGTGGAGAAGCGCACCGCACCGCACCGGAGTCCGAGCACCGCGGCGGCAGCCGGCGACGGCCGCGTCGTGGAGCGCGCATGAGGACCCGCGCCGCCACGGAGCGCGCGCAGGCCAAGCACCTGGTGGGACTCATCGGGGAAGGGATCGGCTCCTCACTGACTCCGCCTTTGCATGAGGTGGAGGCCGCCGCGCTCGGGCTCGACTACGAGTACCGCGTTCTGGATCTGCTCACCCTCGGTCGGGCGCCTGAGGACCTGGGAGCCCTGATCGCCGACGTCGTCGCCGAGGGGTACGACGCCGTGAACATCACCCATCCATGCAAGCAGATCGCCTACCGGCTCGTGGACGAGGCGGACGATGACGCACAGCGGCTGGGAGCGGTGAACCTCGTCCTGCTGCGCGAGGGGCGCACCATCGGCTACAACACCGACTGGATGGGTTATCGAGACGGCCTTGTCGCCGGGCTTCCCCGCGCCTCATTGGCGCTCGTCGTTCAGCTCGGCTGCGGTGGCGCGGGAGCCGCCACCGCCTATGCGCTCCTGATGTGCGGTGCGGTCGACCTGCGGCTGGTAGACGCGGATGAGCGCCGCGCGCAGGATCTCGCCGACACGCTGCAGGAGCTCTTTCCCTCAGCACGGGTGCGCTACACACCGGCGGTGGACCTCGGGGACATCCTCGCGGTCGCCAGCGGGGTCGTGCATGCGACCCCGCTGGGCATGACGCATCACCCCGGAGTCGCCTTCGATGTGGAGCGCCTGGGGGAGGGCACCTGGGTCTCGGATGTGGTCTATCGTCCCCTTGAGACGGAGCTGATCCGCAAGGCGGCGCAACGCGGTCTTCCGGTGCTGGACGGAGGCAGAATGGCGGTGGGTCAGGCCTTTGCAAGCATGGAGATCATCACGGGGGTTCGTCCCGACCGCCAACGGATGGAGCGGCACTTCCGCTCGCTCATCGAGCACGAAAGCGGAGCATTCGGAGTGGCGAATGGTTGAGGCGGAAGAAGCGGCCGCGCAGGCCACGACGCCCCGCGCGATCCGAAGCCAGGAGGATATCCTCGAGGTCGCCGTGGCCGAATTCGCTGCGAATGGGTACGCGGGGGCCCGCGTCGATGAGATCGCGGCGCGCACGCGGACGACCAAGCGGATGCTCTATTACTACTTCGGGTCGAAAGCGGGACTTTACCTCGCCGTCCTCGAACGCGTATATGCCCAGATCCGTCAGGTCGAGCGCGACATCCGGGTCGATGAACTCCCCGCTGACGAGGCACTGCGCACCATCGCGGTGGCAACCTACGACCATCACACGACCCATGAAGCGTTCATCAAGCTGGTGAGCATCGAGAACATCCACCAGGCGCAGCATCTGCGCAGGTCCGAGACGATCCTCCGTGAGAACGCGACCGCGATCACACTCCTGGAGGAAGTGATCGAGCGAGGCGTCGATGCCGGGCTCTTCCGCAGCGACGTCGACGCCGTCGACGTGCACATGATGATCAGCGCCTACGCATGCTTCCATGTGGCGAATCGACACACGTTCGCCGCGATCTTCGACCGCGACATGCTCGCTCCCGCCCTGCAGGAGCCGCACCGCAGGCTCATCGGCGACATGATCGTGGCCACGATGACGTCAGGGCGCTGAGCCGCGTCCCGGGCTTCGGAGCCGGGTACTCACGACATAGGCGGCCGCGCCGACACCCATCACGGCGAGCCCGATCCCCGCAAGCGCGGTGAAGTCAGGCGCGTTCGGGCGGGGCAAGGAGACGTCGCGGTCGACCTGAGCCGGCGGAGCCACGGGGGCCACGGGGGCCACCTCCGGCGTGCGGGCGATCTCCACGTGGATGACGACGCCGTGGGGTCCGCGAAGGTCGGCGTCGTCTGCGGCGGATGCCGGGGGCGCGCCACCGACCGGGAGAGCGATGGCCAGGAGGACGACGAGCACGATCACCGGCGCCCCGCGTCGCGACGACCGTGCGGAACCCGCAGATACGGACTCTCGGCCTTCCTGCCGGGCCTGTTCGATGAGGGCGCTGACGAGGCGCTCGCGGCGACGGCGGTCCCGCCACATGAGCCAGATCAGCAGGGCCGCCAACGCAATCGCAGCGAGCTGCGCCCACGGGATCGCGACCACGACAGATGCCGCCGACGCGGAAGCCGTTTCTCCGGCGGCGAGTTCGTCGCTCACGCCCGTCGCGGAGGCGACCACCTTCGTCGAGTAGGCGAAGAGCGGCCAGACCGACGACACGCGCACGGTCCCGGATCGGCTCTCACCGGGTGCCATCTCGGCGATCGGCTCCCCCGCCACGGTGAAGGACACCAGGCCGAACAGCGCGCTCGCCGCGACCTGCGGGGCGACGGCGAGCCGCGTGTTGCCCGTGTTATCGATGGTGTAACCGATGTCCAAGCGTCCCGGATCGAAAGGATTCCACGACCCGGTGAAGGTGCCGGTCGACTCGACGGCAAGACTGGGCGCGAGTTCACCCGTCACGCGTGTCATGACCCGGAATCCGACGCGGGATTCGATACCGAACTCGCCATTCGAGCTCGTGCGGATGCTCGATGCGACGCCCCCTGGGTGATCCCCCGGCGTCGCATCGTCGGGCACCGTGATGGTGAACGGGACGATCGCGTCACCGCCCGAGGGCACCTCGACCTCATCGGGCAGCTCGATCCAGGTGCCGACGCCGACGGACTCCTGATCCGCGGTGAGCATGTTGAACCGGCCGGTCTCCGTGAAGTAGCCGTCGGCAGCCGACAGCCGGAAGGTCACCGTCGACGCGCTGAGGTTCCGGACCAGGAGATGCTCGACGACGCTCTCCCCCGGCTCGAGTTCACGCTCGATCCACGCGCGGCCGTCTTCGCCGGCCCCGTCACTGGGCCTCATCGACCACGTGACGTCGCCGTCGGGCTGATCATCGGCGTACGCGGCCGGGGCCGAGGGAATCGAGAGCAGCGCAAGGGCGAGCGCTGCGATCGCGATGCGAGGGAGGAAGCGGTTCATTCGGACCTTCGGGAGGGGCGGGGGCGCGACGGTGCGAGGACATGAGGATGCGGCGAGGGCGCCGCCCCCAGGCAGCACCCCCGCCGCGACCGTCACTCGAAGAGCGACAGGGTGAGCACGGACGTGTACGACCCGGCATCCACCTGCGTCGCATCGACCTTCAGCTGCAGTCCGGCCGTCGCGCTCCACGAGCCCTGCGAGTAGGTGTCGACCTCATCCCAGTTGACGTAGAGCAGCTCCCCGTCTGCGAAGGCGAGACCCTCGCTGCCGGGGTCGTCCACCACGGTCTCGATGTCGCCGCCGGGCTCCACCGCGGGGCCGTAGTCGCCGACGAGCATCGGCGTCCACCCGAGATGCTCGGCACCGATCATGCTCGCCCCCGAGACGAAGTCGCTCGCGGTGCCGTGCACCGCCCACGGCGCGCCGGGCACCACCGAGCGGGTGTCCGTGACGGTGACCGTCGGCAGCTGGCCGGTGAACTCTCTCACCAGCGGGTCGCCGCTGTCGACCTCCGTCAGTGTCGTCTCGGCAGCGGCGACGGTCATCGCCAGCACCCCCGAGGGGTAGCGGTCGGTGACCTCGACGTTGATCTCGACCTCGTCGGTCTCGTCCGCGGCGGCCACAGCCGTGCCCGCCGACGCGAGGAGCAGCGCGCCGAACGCGACGGCACCCGCCCGTGTGAGAATGGTTCGGTTCATCATTGAATCTCCTTTGTCTGATCGATCGGTTCGTCCCAGCCGTCGTGGCACCTCAGGCGGGAACAGGGGTGCAGCGGCGACATCAGCCGGCCGGGAAGGCCTCGAAGCCGGCGGTCTTCGTTCGGGTGAGCGTCCTGCCGTCGATGCTCGCCGTCGCCGTGACCGTGACCTCACCGGCGGTGATCGATGCCCCGCGGGTGTTGAGCGACACCGAGACCGTCCGGCCGGGCGCGACGTCGGTGAACGTCTTGTCGCCGAACGGGCTCGAGATGACGATGTCCACCGGGACCGTCGCATCGTTGAGAGCCGATACCGAGAGGTACACCTTGCCCGCCAGCGACCGCGGCGTCGTGGTCACGTGCAACGTGTCCTTCGACACGGTCACCGTCGCGGTGGAGGTCAGCTGCCGCTGCACCCCCGAGGCGTCGATGGTGTTCAGCCTGACCGTCAGGTCCGTCTCGCCGACCGGCACGTTGTGGTCGAGGGCCGCCGCATCGAACTCGAGGATGAGGTGGTCGCCTTCGGCCGTCACGTTCGACGCAGGGATGGGCGACACCGACAGTGGCGCCACCACAACCGCTCCGCTGTCGTACGCGTGTCCGGCCGGCAGGTCGAACCGCGCGGAGACGGTTCCCCTCACGTCGGTGAACAGTCCGGAGGGGGAGCCCAGCGAGAGTCGATCGGGCGTGAACGTCAGGGCAGCGGGCTGCGCCTGCGGCTCGAGGTAGACCTCGATCTTTCCGGTGGGTCGCGGATCGGTGCAGTCGTTGAAGAAGTACTCACCGGCACGGTCGAACGTGTGCTCGTAGGTCTCCCCCGGCTGCAGCCTGGCGTTGAACTCCCCCTCGAAGAACTGCGTCGCGCAGTGGGGCTTGAGGTTGGGGAAGTTCGGGAAAGTCTCCACCCCCGGGTTGCGGAAGGTGACCGTCGTTCCGACCGGCACCCGCAGGTGAGTCGGCTGCATGGCGCCGGTCGCGACACTGTCCTGCGCCGCTGCGGTGTCGTCGGTACGGCTCGTGCGAGCGAGAAGCACCGTGTTCGCGACCGTCTCGCCGGCGACGGCGGAGCCACCCACGGGACGTCGGATCGTCAGCGGCGCGGTATCGGGACCTTCCTGGCTCCCCGAGTCCGCGGTGTAGCTTCCGCCGAGCTTGAAGGCCCAGAGCGAGTCTCCCTGCGTGACGGATCCGCCATACGGATTGGTCGATCCCGCTGCGAAGACGGCGATGTACTGCTCCCCGTCGACCTCGTAGGTCACGGGAGCCGCCGCGATGCCGGAGCCGGTCTGGAATTCCCACAGGACATCGCCTGTCGTGGCATCCATGATCAGGGCGCGGCCGTCGATCTGCCCGACGACCAGCAGGTCGGAAGCGGTGGTCAGAGGTGACTGACCGTGAGACATGTCGGTCCCGAGGTGATTGGTCCACGCGACCTCACCCGTCGAGGCGTCGTAAGCGAGGATTCCGCCCGTCTGATACTGGCCGATCGCCCGCAGCCCGTTGGCCGATGCGCCGTTGTAATGCGCCACCGGGTTGGTCCCATAGGGGAAGTAGACGAGGTTCGTGCTGTGGCTGTACGACTGGCTCGACCAGTCCCCGCCGCCGTTCTGACTGGTCGTCGACAGGATCGGCGCGTCCCACTGCGGGTCGTACATGCAGCCTTCCCGGTGCCCCGAGGAGCCCTCCGGATAGGTGAGGTAGGGCTCGTCCGCCGCGACATAGCTGTCGGGGTTGAACACGAGGTTTCCTTCGGCGTCGGGCTGGTAGCCGTTGTAGTTCGGCACCGCCCGCCAGGGGTCGCCCGGAATGTTGTCCGTGCCGAGCTTCTCCCACACGACGCACTCCGGCAGCAGGCGTGACGCCGGGAAGGGCTGGGTGTCCGGCTGGCTCTGTCGCGAGTCCGTGATCATCGGCTTCTGGATCACCGGAAGGACCGGCTGCCCGTTCGTCCGGTCGAGCACGAACTGATGCCCGGACTTGCTGCCGTAGAAGACGACCTTGCGCTCCACGCCGTCGACCTCGATGTCGGCGAGCGTCGGGGGGTGGACGTTGTCCATGTCCCAGATGTCGTGGCGGATCGACTGGTAGTGCCATTTGTACTCACCGGTGCCGGCATCCACCGCCACCATGGTGGTGGAGAACAAGTTGTCTCCCGGACGCTGTGACCCGTCTTGCGAGGTGTTGCAGCTGCGGGGGTTTCCGAACGTCATGTAGTACACGTTCAGCTCGGGGTCCACCGCTCCGTGCATCCACGAAGTCGCACCGCCCTCTTGCGCACAGTCCGTCCCGTCAGGGAGCACCGGACCCCACGTCTCGGACGCATCGAAGGTCACCCCGTCGAGCCCGGTGAAGGTCTCGCCACGCTGCGGCCCCCCGAAGAAGTGCCAGAGGTAAGAGCCATCGTCGGCGTCGAGCGCGACGACCGCGCCGCGGTCGCCGTCAGCGGCGTGGGCGAAGACCATCCCGTTGTAGTACACCGTCGCGACTTTGCCGACGCGACCCACGTCTTCGCCTTCCGGGCCCGTCGGCTGGACAGCCCAGACTTCCGCTCCCGTCGCCTGATCGAGTGCGACGACCCGATTGCCTCCCGCGAGGGTGAAGATCTTCCCGTCCCCTGCCGACACCCCGCGGCGTGTCCCCGACAGACCGTACGCGCCGCCCTCCCATTTCCACGCCGGGGCGCCTGAAGCACCGTCGACGGCGATCACCCCGCCGCTCGGGGTGTCCATGTAGATCACGCCTTCGACGACGATCGGGGTCGTCTGCTGACCCGTGTCGTCGGTGGCGGGTGCGACTGCAGAGACGTGCGTGCGCCAGGCCGGGGCGAGTTGATCGAGATTGTCCTTCGCGATCTGAGTCAGACCGGAGTAGTGCTGGTTGCCGAGGTTGCCGCCGACCGTGGGCATATCGGCACCGGTCGGCTCGAGCCCGGTCAGACCAGCCGGCGGAACGGGTTCGGACCCGCTGCCCACCGCGAGGGCGGGTGAGGTTGAAACTGCGAGCGTCAGCGCCATCGCGCACACGCCCACGGCCCCGAGCTTCGTTCTCCATGTCTTGTGCATCATCTGCTCCTTGATCGCCATCGATCGGACGGATGGCGGTCTGGGGCCGCCGCGCGTCTTGTGGGTGAAGCCGGGTTGCCGAACTGGGATCGGCGACCTGGGCCAGCGCTCGGGAGACTAGACCGGGCTTTTTCTCAGGGGCAACCGAACGGCCCACCGAGTGGCACACGTCCGGCGGACGACCCTCGGCGCCCGGCGCGCGCGAGAGATGGGAGGGCCTTCGGCCTACTGGGTGGGACGTCCTTTGCCCCCGCATCGGGCGCGTCCTACCGTCGTGCCGAGCCGGAGCGCTCCGCGCCTGCAGCGCTCGAGGCGTCAGCCCGATCAAAGGAGATCAGATGAAATCGCTCATATACTCGGGGGTCGCGCTCCTCGCAGCAGCGACGCTCGGGACCGGCATGCTGGTCGGCGGACCGGCCCCGACCAGCAACGACCGCCCCGCACGGGTGGCGGTCAGCACCGTGGCGACCGACCCCACCTACGGGGTGTGTCGTGGGATTGATCCGGAGTGTTACACCGATGGTGGGAACGGGTGGGTCGAGGGCGAGGAGAAGCGCGTCCTGATCTGGAGCCGCACCGCGGGTCCGCGTCACGCCCACCTGGGCACGGCGCTGCCGGCCGGTGTGAACCCGCCGTTGGGTGAGAACAACATCGCGCAGGCCGCGCTCAAGGCCTGGCTCGAAGAACGCGGCATCAAGGTGGACTACACCGAGGACCTGGCCGAGTTCACGGACCTGGAGCGTTACCACACGGTCATCAACCTCAGCGGAAACCGGGACACGTTCGACAACGCCGCTCAGGACCGGTTGACCGCCTACCTCCGTGACGGCGGCGGCTTCGTCGGCATCCACAACGCGTTCGGCGCCGAATACGACTGGCCGTACTACGAGGGCCTGCTCGGCGGAGCGAACTTCCTCAACCACGGTCCGAACCGTGAGGGAACCGTCGAAGTCATCAACGACAAGGACGTCTCCACGTCGTTCATGCCGGAGACCTGGCCCTTCAAGGACGAGTGGTACAACCTCCGCCCCTACCCGTCCAACGTCAACGTGCTCCTCGAAGTCGACCAGGCCACAAGCGAGGTGCGACCCGATGGCCACGGGGCAGAACACCCCGTGAGCTGGTGCCAGTACTACGACGGCTCCAAAGCATGGCTGACCACCCTCGGCCACGACGTCGCCGCGTGGACGGACGCACCCCTGCCCGGAGACGAGTTCTTCAAACAGCACGTCCTCGCCGGCATCGAAAGCACCATGGGCGTCTCCCCCTTCTGCGCGCCGGCGACGGATGCCCCCGAGGTGACGGTCACGCCGCGCACGCTCTCGTCCAAGGCGTACCTCTCGGTATCGGTGCGCAACCCCTCCGATGTACCGGTCTCCGTGAAGGTGCAGGCGTCGTTCGGATCGAAGTCGTTCGCGAACGTGCGCCCCGGCGCGACCGTGGCTGCCTCCCTCAACTCGCGGGTGATGCCGCTAGCGGCGGGATCGGTCACCGTGACGGTGACGGGACAGCGCAACGGCGAGACATTCACCGAGACGGTGGTGACGGATTACGGGGCCTACTACGGGGTGTGTCGTGGGATTGATCCGGAGTGTTACACCGATGGTGGGAACGGGTGGGTCGAGGGCGAGGAGAAGCGCGTCCTGATCTGGAGCCGCACCGCGGGTCCGCGTCACGCCCACCTGGGCACGGCGCTGCCGGCCGGTGTGAACCCGCCGTTGGGTGAGAACAACATCGCGCAGGCCGCGCTCAAGGCCTGGCTCGAAGAACGCGGCATCAAGGTGGACTACACCGAGGACCTGGCCGAGTTCACGGACCTGGAGCGTTACCACACGGTCATCAACCTCAGCGGAAACCGGGACACGTTCGACAACGCCGCTCAGGACCGGTTGACCGCCTACCTCCGTGACGGCGGCGGCTTCGTCGGCATCCACAACGCGTTCGGCGCCGAATACGACTGGCCGTACTACGAGGGCCTGCTCGGCGGAGCGAACTTCCTCAACCACGGTCCGAACCGTGAGGGAACCGTCGAAGTCATCAACGACAAGGACGTCTCCACGTCGTTCATGCCGGAGACCTGGCCCTTCAAGGACGAGTGGTACAACCTCCGCCCCTACCCGTCCAACGTCAACGTGCTCCTCGAAGTCGACCAGGCCACAAGCGAGGTGCGACCCGATGGCCACGGGGCAGAACACCCCGTGAGCTGGTGCCAGTACTACGACGGCTCCAAAGCATGGCTGACCACCCTCGGCCACGACGTCGCCGCGTGGACGGACGCACCCCTGCCCGGAGACGAGTTCTTCAAACAGCACGTCCTCGCCGGCATCGAAAGCACCATGGGCGTCTCCCCCTTCTGCGCAGGATGACGGCTGTGAGCGCCCCTCGCTGAGGTGCGCATCGGGGGCTCGGGCAGGCATGACGTCTGCCCGAGCCCTCGGTCGTTCCACTCAGTGGGACGTTTCGGGTCCGGTACGCGACCGGATGGATACTCCACACATGCGTTCCGCTGTCGGATGCGAGCGCGTATCGGTGCTCGACCGCATCCTCTCCATCCTCAACGCCGTACGCGAGGCGGGGGGATCGACCACGATCGCTCAGCTCGCTGTCTGCACCGGCCTGCCGAAGTCGACGGTGTCGCGTCTGGTGGGCGAGCTGGTCCGGCAGCGGTACCTCACGCGTACAGACCGACAGGTCGAGATCGGGTTGCGGCTGTTCGAGTTCGGGGCGCGCGCGTCCACGCCGCGCCGCCTTCGCGCGGCGGCGATGCCGGTCCTCGCGGAGCTGTACAACGCGACAGGCGAACACCTCAATGTCGCGGTGCGCGAGGGGAGCGACATGCTCTCGGTCATCTCCGTGCAGGGACGGCTGCATCCGTCACCGTCGCGAGCAGGAGCGCGGGTGCCATCGGCGACCACGGCCTTGGGCAAGGCCGTCCTGGCATTCACGCTGGATGAGATCGGCGGGACGCACATCGGCGCGCATCTCGATGCTCGTCAGCGCGACCTGCTCGAGCGGGAGTTCCCGAGCATCCGCGCGGACGGTGTGGCTCTGGACCGGTGCGAGACGTTCCCGGGTGTGGTGGGAGTGGCAAGCCCTGTCCTCTCCCCCGACCGCGTGCCTGTCGCGGCGATCTCCGCTGCCGGCCCCGTCGACGACATGGACCCGCGGCGGATAGCGCCGCTCGTGCGCCACGCCGCGCTGGTGCTGACGCGTCGCCTGGCGTCGGCGACCCACTGATGGACGCCGACGGCGGCGACTCCCTGAGTGTGCTCGACCGTGTCACCGGGGTTCTGCGGGCGTTCGACGCGGACGATGGCGGGGTCAGCCTGTCGGAGCTCGCCCGCCGCTCCGGCCTGCCGAAGTCCACCGTGTCCCGAGTCGCGGCGGCGCTCGTCGAGCACGGATACCTCGAACGAGACGGGCGGATCCTCCACCTGGGACTGCGGGTGTTCGAGCTGGGCCAGTTGGCGCGGGACCCACGCGACCTGCGCGTCGCTGCACTCCCGGCCATGCTCGAACTGCGAGAGCGCACCGGGGAGGGCGTTCACCTCGGCATCCTTGACGGGGATGAGCTCGTCTGCGTCTCGGTCCTGCGCGGCCGCAGCGGTATTCCGTCCGGAATACGGGTGGGAGCGCGACTCCCGGCGCATCACGCGGCGCCCGACGTGATCGTCGTGGACCGTCACCCGCAGCCGCTCAGTGGCCAGGGGCGGGGTGGGGACGCCCAGGCAGGCGGCGGTGTGTCCTGCGCATCGTGCGTCTTCGGAGAGCCCGGCAGTCAGGTCGAGGGCGAGATCTGTGTCTTCAGCGGACCCGAAGGGTTCGACGCCGGCAAGATCGCTCCCCTTCTCCGCGCCGCGGCGAAGTCGCTCACGCGGCGACTGTCCCGCGGAACGTTCCCCCGTCACTGAGGCGCCTGCCGCCGCGTCGTCGACTACCCGACGCTCGATCCCCGCACGCCGTTCGGCGCCGTGATCGCCTCGAGCGCCTCGATGACGGCATCCGCGTTCTCCCTGCCGACCGCATCGCGCCACCGCTGATAGAGGGAGTCGAACCCGCGGGCGCCGATGGCGATGGCGTCGTGGCCGCGCTCGGTGACGACGAGGCGTTTGCGGCGCGCGTCAGCCGGGTCCGACGTGCGCTCGACGTAGTCCAGTGCCTCGAGGGCCGCGATCGTCTTGGCGGCAGCCTGACGGGTGACACCGAGGGCCCTGGCGAGTTCCGCCGCATTCGCGGCTCCCCCGTCGATCGCCTGCATCGCGAACTCATGGGCGACGCTGAGGTCGGCGTGACCCTCGCGCGCGAGGTCCCCCTGAACGGCGTCGACCATCGCGTCGAAGGAGCGGTACAGCAGCTGGGCGAAGCGGGCGCCGGTCATCTTCTCCACGCGTCGACGGTACCGCGGGACACGAGATCTTGACAACACGGTTGTCAAGATCTATCTTGACAACCCGGTTGTCATTCCGAGAACAGGAGCACGACATGAACGCGACGCGCGCACCCCATGGCGCATCGATCCCGCAGGTCGAACACCACACGGCGGAAGTGAACGGCACGACCCTGCACTATGTATCTACCGGGGATGCCGGCGCACCGCCGATCGTCCTCTTGCACGGGTTCCCGGAATCCTGGTGGGCCTTCCACAAGGTCATCCCGCTCTTGTCGTCACGACTGCGCGTCTACGCCGTGGACCTGCGCGGCTTCGGGGACTCCGCTGTCGCCGAAGAGGACTTCTCGAGCACCACGGCCGCGGAGGATGTGCATGCGCTGATCGCCACCCTCGGCATCGGCCCCGTGCACGTCGTCGGGCAGGACATCGGCGGCGGCACCCTGTACCGGCTGGCGAGCGACCACCCGGAAGACGTGCGGAGCATCACCGCGGTGGAGATGGGTCTTGCGGGGTTCGGCCTGGAAGCCTTCGGCGACATCACGCACGGCGGCTCGTGGCATATCGGCGTGCTGGCGGCGCCGGGTATCGCTCGCATGCTCTTCACCGGCCGCGAACGCGAGTTGCTGGAGACGTGGGCGTTCCCCTCGATGACGGCCGTGGCGGGATCGATCAGCAGTTCGGACGTCGAGGAGTTCAGCCGCGGCTACGCGCGCGAGGGTGGGTGGAACGGCGCGGCGGGCCTGTATCGGTCGATGCTGTCGGAGGGCGAGGATTTCCGCTCCCGCAGCGCGACTCCCCTGCAGGTGCCCGCTCTTGCCATCGGCGGCTTCGGCGGACGCTTCACCGCGACGACCCTCGAGCAGATCGTCGACGGGCCGATCGCGCACGTCGAGCTCGAGGGGGTGGGCCACTACGTCGCCCTCGAGGCTCCGGAGGCCATGGCTGCCGCGATCCTCGAGTTCGTCACCGGGCTCGCCCCTCAGGACGCCAGGTTCCCCGCGAGCGCCTAGAGCACCGCGGTCTCGGGCGCAGACTATGCGGTGGTGTGCGGCGCCGCCGCCGGGCGCTTCACCACTCGGGAGATGCCGGCGATGACGAGGACGATGACCAGTCCGAGGGCGAGGCCGAAGACGGCGGAGATCAGCGTGTCCACGACCCAGACGACGACGGGACCCGCGGCTTCGACCGCGTGGGTCGCCAAGTGCAGGAGGTCGTAGGGTCCCGCCCACAGCGTCTCCGCGAGATTCGCGATCACGAGGTGGCCACCGACCCAGAGCATGGCCACGGTGCCGATGACGCTGATGACCCGGAAGACGGCGGGCATGGAGGCGACGATCCGCACGCCGGTGCGCCGCACGCGGCGCGACGCGCTCTTCATGAGCCGCAGCCCGACGTCGTCGATCTTGACCAGCAGCGCAACGGCTCCGTAGACGACGATCGTCATCGCGAGACCGATGACCACCAGCGCGCCGAGCGTCATCCAGATGCCGAAGTCCGGGTCCAGGTTCGCGAGGGAGATGAGCATGATCTCGGTGCTGAGGATGAGGTCCGTGCGCACCGCGCCGAGCACAAGCTTCTTCTCATCGCGCGGCTCGTCGTCGGCGTGCGCGTGGTGCTTACCGAACCACTCGAGGACCTTCTCCGCCCCCTCGTAACAGAGGAAGCCGCCTCCGATGATCAGAAGGAACGGCAGCACCCACGGCGCGAACGCGGTGAGCAGAAGCGCGATCGGGATGATGATGACGAACTTGTTGACGAGGCTGCCGAGGGCGATCTTCCACACGACGGGCAGTTCGCGGGCGGGGGTGATCCCCTGCACGTACTGAGGTGTCACCGCGGCGTCGTCGATCACGACGCCCGCGGTCTTCGCGCTGGCTTTGAGCGCGGCTGTCAGGATGTCATCGACGACGGCGAGGAGTCCGACCGACATGTGTGACCTTCTCTTACCGGAGGACGTGGCGGCGACGCGCCGGGCACGAGGGCGCTGTATACGCCCCGAGCGAGGATATCCCCTCGCGGGCGCAACTCTCGACGCACCACGGAGGCGACGGCGCGGCGGGGCGGGCGCCCCGATCGCACCCCGGCTCGAGGTGCGGCAGTGCACCGCAACGCTGATCTCGGACCCAGGCGGCAGCTTCCTCGGCGAGGATTCCGCCGGCCGGACGGCGCGGGCGAGGGACTGAGTTACGCCCGAGATCCTCGCGCCTCATGGATTCCGTCTATCCGACGAAGATTTACCAGCTGAAGCATGATCGGATATGCATGGAGCGGTACTGATGGAAGAAGAATCCACAGCGAGGCTTCCATATAGCCCGCAGACAGGGCAATCGCAGCGATGACGACGTGGACGAGCAAGCCACAGCCATGACCAACTGCCGCTGATCGCAAGTCGAAGGCCAGCTGCTGCAAGTCGGACGGCTTGGTGACAGGCTTTCGCATGTTCAGCACGAGGGCGTTCCATCGGATGAATGTGAGAATCCGGTCGAAAACCTTCACACCAAGAGCGGCGAACAAGCGGTTGCTTCGGGCTGAGATCCTGAAAGCTCCTGCCGGAATCCTCTTTGCCAGTTCGGCGCCTATGAAAATAGGGAATGCGAACGACATGAGGGCAACACAAAAAGGGAAAGCCCCATGCTCCGGCCCGATGCTGGACCACAGTGACGTCGTCATGACACTGATTGCGCCGAGCACAATGATTATGGCCACCATGCGGGTTTCGCCCCTCGATCGCGATGCACTCGACAGTCTTCGCCTCTATTGAACCCGTTTTCGCGCGGTCGAGTTCCACGAGGGCGCCCCGGCGCATCCGCACGGTCGACGTCGACGCCGCGTGCGTTGCAGGATGGGGAAGTGGCTGTGCGCATCGAGAAGGTCCCCGTCGACGACGCGCGCGCCGTCGCGCTGCGCGGGATGTTGGACGACGAGCTGACCGTTCGGTACGGGCCGGTGACGACCGGCGAGGATCCGGAACTCACCGCGGCGCGCAGGGAGGCACTGCGCGTGCGCCCCGACGACGTCATCGCGACCTTCCTCGCGCTCGATGAGGACGGCACGCCGCTCGGGCACGTCATGCTTCGCCGCCTCGGCGCGGACGTCGAGCTCAAGCGGCTCATCGTGCCCGCCGTGGCACGGCGCCGGGGCGTCGGCCGGGCCCTGACGGCCGCTGTCATCGAACGAGCCCGTGCGGAGGGCGCACGCCGCGTCATCCTGCAGACCGGGAGGCCGCAACCCGAATCGATCGCGCTGTACACGGCCGCAGGATTCACGCCGATCCCCGTGTACGAGCCCTACGTCGCGTCGATGCCCAGGTCGCTGTGCTTCGAGCTCGCTCTGGCACCCTGACCGCCGCCGCTGCGGGGACAGCCCGAACAAGAAGAAAACCCCCGCCGCAGCAGGGGTTTTCAGTGGCGGTGACGGTGGGATTTGAACCCACGGTAGGGGGTTACCCTACACAACTTTTCGAGAGTTGCACCTTCGGCCGCTCGGACACGTCACCGCGGACAATCGTACGCGAGACGGGCCGACGCCGCCAATCGAGCCGGCCTGGCCAGGACAGCCTCCTCTTAGTTGCCTGGGGCAACCACTCGGCGTAGAGTCTGATCATGGATGGGACGACGGCGGACCCCACCCCGGAAGGGGTCCTCCTGACGTCGCTGACGCAGTTGATGGCCCAGTGGACCTCGCTCACGCGGCAGACTGTTGTCGCCCGTGAAGCGGGACTGACCATCGATGCCGGCGACATCCGCCCCATCTACACCCTGGGCCGGGTCGGTCCGATTCGCGCGGGCGACCTCGCCGCCGATCTGCGGCTGACCCGGCCCACCATGAGCAAGCAGCTCGCCCGCCTCGAGACGGCCGGACTTGTGACCAAATCGCCCGATCCCGACGACGGGCGTGCGAGCATCGTCGCGCTCTCCCCGGAAGGCGAGCACGTGTTCGCCCTCCTGGTCCAGCGCGGTCGCGAGATGGTCGACGAGGCGATGCGGGGGTGGGATGCCGCGGAGCGCGGCCGCTTCGCCGCCCTCACCGCCCGGTTCGTCGAAGCCGCCATCGGCACCGACGCCGATCAGCCCGGCGCACCCACGTCCGACGACCCGTCGGCCTGAAGACGGCCCCACCCGAGGCCCGAAACACAAAGGAGGCAACCATGCCCCGCACCTATGTCGTCACCGGATCAGCATCCGGCATCGGCGCCACCACCGCTCAGCTGCTGCGTGACCGCGGCGAGCGCGTCATCGGAGTCGACCTGCGCAATGCCGACGTCGAGGCCGACCTGTCCATGCCCGCAGGGCGCACCGATGCCGCGGCGAAGGCCGTCGAGCTCGCCGGCGGCACCGTCGACGCGGTCATCGCCTGCGCCGGCATCTCGGCGCCGATCGCCAAGACCATCTCGGTGAACTTCTTCGGCGTCACCGAGTTCCTCGAGGCCCTGCTGCCCGCGCTGACGAAGTCCGACGCCCCCCGCGTCGCGGTCGTCTCGTCGATGGCGTCGTTGCAGACCAACTCCCCCGAGATGGTCGAGGCCGCCCTCGCCGGCGATGAGGCACGCGCACTCGAGATCGCCGAGGGCCTCGCCGCCCAGGGCCCGCAGATCGGTTACCTCGTCTACCCGTCGTCCAAGCGTGCGCTGTCGCGCTGGGTGCGCCGGGAGTCGATCACGCCCGCCTGGGCCGGCGCCGGCATCCCCCTGAACGCGGTGGCGCCCGGCACCGTCATCACGCCGATGACCGCCGACCTGCTGAAGACGCCCGAGGGCGCCGCGATGGTGGACGCCTCGGTCCCCATGCCGCTGAACTACCACCAGCCGCCCGAGTCGATCGCGAACCTGCTGATCTGGCTGACGAGCCCGGAGAACACCCACCTCGCCGGCCAGGTCATCTACAACGACGGCGGCGCCGACGCGTCGCTGCGCGGCGATGACATCTGGAGCTGGGCCGACCAGAAGTGATCCCCGGTGTCGGATGCCACCCCCTGGCATCCGACACCCTCCCCTGAACGCGTTCGGTCGCGTTCATGTGGCAGTTGCTGTCGCTCTGGCCCCCCACAGGCGACAACAACTGCCACCCCAGCACCCCAACCGCGGGTCTAGCGTGGGCGCATGCCCGAGACGATGGACCGCCAGCAGCGACTGGTCGTGACCATCGCGGTGCTCGCCTCGTTCGTGGCGTTCCTCGACGGCAGCATCGTCAACGTGGCCCTCCCCGCCATCGGCCGCGACCTCGGCGGAGGCCTGACCACCCAGCAGTGGACCGTCGACGCGTACCTCATCACCCTCGGCTCACTCATTCTGCTGGCGGGCTCGGTGAGCGACGCCTTCGGCCGCATCCTGGTGCTGCGCATCGGACTGATCGGATTCGGGGTGGCATCCGTCGCCATCTCCCTCGCCCCGGATCCGGTGACCCTCATCATCGCCCGCGCGGTGCAGGGCGCGGCCGGGGCCTTCCTCGTCCCCAGCTCCCTCGCTCTCATCACTTCGAGCATGCGCGGTCCTCTCCAAGCCCGCGCCATCGGCATCTGGACGGCATTGACGACGGCTGCCACCATCGGCGGGCCGCTCGTGGGCGGCCTGTTCGTCGACTACCTGTCGTGGCGCTTCGCCTTCGTGGTCAACATCGTTCCGATCGCGGTGACCCTGTGGCTGCTCCCCCGCCTGGCCCTCCGCGACGTGCGCCGCGAGGATGCCGCGATCGACTGGACCGGTGCGATGCTGTGCACCCTGGGCCTGGGCGGCATGGTGTTCGCCCTCATCGAGCAGCCGAATCTGGGGTGGGGGTCCCCGGCGATCTGGATGCCGCTGGCGCTGGGAATCGCGCTGTTCGCCGCCTTCCTGGTGCGTCAGCGCACGACACGGCACCCGATCCTGCCCCTGGGTCTCTTCCGGGTGCGCAATTTCTGGACCGGCAACGTCGCCACCGCGTTCATCTACGGCGCGCTGACCCTCAACGGCTTCGTGGTCGGGGTGTACCTGCAGCAGGGCGCCGGACTGTCAGCGACGCTGGCGGGTCTGGCCACCATTCCGACGACGGTTCTGCTCGTGGTGCTGAGCTCCCCGATCGGAGCGCTGGCCGGGCGCCTCGGTCCCCGCCTGTTCATGACCGTGGGGCCGCTGCTCATGGCCGCCGGGTCGCTGCTGCTGCTGACGGTCTCGGCGGACTTCGACTACTGGTGGCAGGTGCTGCCCAGCATGATCGTGTTCGGCCTGGGCCTCGCGGTCACCGTGTCTCCGCTGACCGCTGCGATCCTGGGCGCCATCGAGCCGGCTCGCTCCGGCATCGCGTCGGCGGTCAACAACGCCGTATCGCGCGTCGCCGGCCTCATCGTCATCGCCATGCTGGCCGCCATCGTCGGGGGGTCCCTCAACCTCGGGGGCTTCCACCGCGCCGCGCTGGCGACGGCGGCGCTCATGGCCGCCGGCGGGCTCGTGTCGTTCTTCGGCATCCGCAATCCGCCGCGCGCTCCCGCCGCCGCGACCGGCGCCGGGGCCGCCGCATCTTGACGCCGGCACTGTCGTTCGGTGCACCGGTAGTCAGCGGCATCCTCCCCTGCAAGACTGAGGCCCATGAGCGCGATCGAGAATTCGAAACTGACCGTCGTCGGCGCCGGCAGCGTCGGCTCGTCCACCGCCTATGCGGCCCTGATCCGCGGATCGGCGCGCCACGTCGCGCTGTACGACATCGCGGCGGAGAAGACCGAGGCCGAGGTGCTCGACCTCGCCCACGGCACCCAGTTCACCGGCACGAGCGACATCATCGGCGGCGCCGACATCTCCGTCGCCGAAGGCTCGCACGTCATCGTCATCACCGCAGGCGCGAAGCAGAAGCCCGGGCAGACGCGCATCGAGCTCGCCGGCACCAACGCCAACATCCTCAAGTCCATCGTGCCGCAGCTGCTCGAGGTGGCGCCGAAGGCCGTCTTCGTCATCGTCACCAACCCCTGCGACGTGCTCACGGTGCTCGCCCAGGAGGCGACGGGCCTTCCGCCCGAGCGCATCTTCTCCTCGGGTACGGTGCTCGACACCTCGCGCCTGCGCTGGAAGCTCGCCCAGCGCGCCGGCGTCTCGTCCTCCAGCGTGCACGCCTACATCGTGGGCGAGCACGGCGACACCGAGTTCCCGCTGTGGTCGAAGGCCTTCATCGGCACCGTCCCGATCCTCGACTGGGAGACCGAGGGCCACCCGCGCATGACGGTCGACGAGCTCGACCAGATCGCGGTGGACGTGCGCGACGCGGCGTACAAGGTCATCCAGGGAAAGGGCGCCACGAACTACGCCATCGGCATCACCAGCGCGCGCATCGTCGAGGCGATCCTGCACGACGAGCACGCGGTGATGCCGGTGTCGACGGTGCTCGACGACTTCCACGGCGTCTCGGGCGTCGCCCTCTCGGTGCCGTCGATCGTCAGCGCGAGCGGCGCGAAGCCGATCCGCGAGACGTCGTTCTCGCCGAGCGAGCTCGGCCTGTTCCGCCGTTCGGCCGACGCCCTGCGCCGCGTCGCCGATGATCTGCGCGCCTGACCGCGGGCGGCCTGCCGCCACCTGTGGGATGGATGCCGCCGGTGTCGGCGGCTCCGCATAGCCTGAAGGCATGGCCACCCGACGCCCCACGACCGCCGCACCGTACCGATGCACGGAGTGCGGCTGGACGACCCTGAAGTGGGTCGGCCGCTGCGGCGAGTGCCAGCAGTGGGGCACGGTGGTCGAAGGGGCCGAGCAGACCGGCATCGTCCGCACCATCACCCCGGTCGCTCCCGGAGCCGCACGCGCGGCCCGGCCCATCACGCAGGTGCAGACGCAAGAGGCGGCCCGCACCACCAGCGGCATCGGCGAGTTCGACCGGGTGCTGGGCGGCGGTCTCGTCCCGGGCGCGGCGATCCTCTTGTCCGGCGAGCCGGGGGTCGGCAAGTCGACGCTGCTCACCGAGGTCGCGGCGCAGAGCGCGCGGGTGGGCCGGCGCGTGCTGTACGTCAGCGCCGAGGAATCACTCGGGCAGGTGCGCCTGCGCGCCGAGCGCACCGGGGCCCTGCACGACGAGCTCTATCTCGCGAGCGAGACCGACCTCGCCACGATCCTGGGGCACGTCGACGAGGTGAAGCCGCAGCTGCTCATCGTCGACTCGGTGCAGACGGTGTCATCGTCGATGTCCGACGGCATGGCGGGGCACCCCGGGCAGGTGCGCGAGGTGGCATCCACTCTCATCCGCGTCGCCAAAGAGCGTGACCTGCCCGTCATCATCGTGGGGCACGTGACGAAGGACGGGTCGATCGCGGGCCCGCGCATCCTCGAGCACCTCGTCGACGTCGTCTGCCACTTCGAGGGCGACCGGCAGACGTCGCTGCGCTTCGTGCGGGCGCTGAAGAACCGCTTCGGCGCCACCGATGAGGTGGGGTGCTTCGACATGACCGGCGCCGGCATCACCGAGGTCTCCGATCCCAGCGCGCTGTTCCTCGGTCACGGCTCCCGCGAGGCGGGCACCTGCGTGACCGTCGCCCTGGAGGGCCGCCGGGCGCTGCCGGTAGAGGTGCAGGCGCTGACCATGAAGACCGGGGCTCCGAACCCGCGGCGCATCGTCAGCGGGGTCGACGGCGCCCGCGTCGCGATGATCCTCGCGGTGCTCGAGAAGAAGGCCGGCATCACGGTTTCCGACCAGGACGTCTACGTGTCCACCGTCGGCGGTGTGCGGCTCACCGAGCCGGCGGCCGATCTCGCGATCGCGCTGGCCGTCGCGAGCGCCGTGAGCGACCGCGCGCTGCCGGCGAAGGTCGCCGCCATCGGGGAACTCAGCCTGGCGGGCGAGATCCGCGCGGTGACCCAGACCGACCAGCGCCGCAGCGAGGCTGCACGCCTCGGCTATCGCACGGTGCTCGACGCGCGCTGCCGCACCCTGCGAGACGCGTTGCGCGACCTGCCGCGCCTGCACCGACCCGGCCCCGGCGACGAACCCGAGTTCTGACCCGGCTCACTCGGCGGGGGCTTCGGCATCCAGCGCCGCGATGAGATCGGCGGGCGATGCCTGCAGCGGATGCGGCCCGGCGATGTCGAAGAACACCGTGGTGATCTCCTCCTCGTGGGCGCTGAGAAAGGCGCGCAACCAGGCCGGGGACTGCAGTGCGACCCCGGGCGGCAGGGTCGCCGGCTTGTGGACGGCGTCGCTGAACAGCAGCAGCGCGACATCGCCGGTGCGCGGGTCGCGGTACGTCCAGACCTCGCCCACGTCGAGCGGGTTGTCGCGCTGACCGGGCCGCATCAGCGGCACGACGGTCGGCCCGTGGCGCAACGCGAACGCGATCGCGGCCATGTCCTGCGTCTGCAGCGCGTCTTGCAGCTGCGGGTTGCGGAACTCGGACGGCGAGCGCTTCGCCTTCTTCTTGCCGGCCATCCCCCCAGCCTACCGAGAGCGAAAGAGAGGGCCCTCTCGGGCCGCCCATTGGGGACTGGGTGACTCGAGAGGGCCCAACGCTCACCGCCGTCGGAAGTTCCCGGTGTGCAACTCTGGGGAGGGTTGCACTCAACTGCTGGGGACAGCGGGGACGACGTGCGGGAGCTGGGTCCAGAATAGTCCACGCTCACGACCGGGGGCTGTCCCCTCTTTGGGGGACATGCATGAGAAAGCTCTCAGATCAAGCCCCCCGGCAGATCAGTTGAGGACGAACTGTCGACTGCCCGACGACTCCACCCCGCCGATCGAGACCTTCAGGTGGAACGACGACCCACCGCCGGGGGCCGTCTGCCGGTCGACGTCACCGCACGTCGAGACAGACGAGCGAGTGCGGTCCCAGGTGAGGGGGGTGACGCTGGTGACGGTCTGTCCAGCGTCGACCGTGACCGTCTGGTCGCTCGGCTCCGTCTGGCAGTCGGTCGAGCGCCACCAGACATCGTCGCCACTGCTGACCATGAAGGTCTGCGTCGTCGTGCCCACGTTGATCGTGCACGGAACCCCACCGGTGTTGGTCAGCGAGATCGACAGCTGCGGGTTCTCGCCCGCGGCATAGGTCTCCTTGTCGGTGATGCCGGCGACCTCCACCATGCCTGCCGTGCAGGCCACGGCGGCGTCGCCCTCCGGCGCGTCAGCCTCTGGCTCTGCCTGCGACGCCGTGGGGCTCGGAAGGGGCGTGGCGGTGGCCGCGCCTCCGGGCGACGACGAGGCCGACGGCGCCGGGTCGGGACTCGGGTCGGTCTGACTCGCGTCGGCGTTCCACGGCTGCCACACCAGCAGCACGATCCCGACGATCACGACGATGACGACCAGCAGCACCGTCAGCCGACGACGGCGGTAGACGGCGGGCGAATGCCTGCGACGGACGGGTTCGGACATGGGTACAAGGCTACGTCGCGGGTGCCGCCACGGCCCGGGGGCGCGCCCGCTACAGCTGCTTGAGCATGCGCGTGTTGCCGAGGGTGTTCGGCTTGACGTGCGCCAGGTCGAGGAACTCCGCGATCCCCTCATCGGGGCTGCGCAGCAGCTGCGAGTAGACGTCGGGGTCGACGATGTGCTCGCCGATCGGCGCGAACCCGCGGGCGCGGAAGAAGTCCACCTCGAACGTGAGGCAGAACAGCCGCGAGAGGCCGAGCGCGCGTGCGTCGTCTTCGAGGCGGTCGACGATGGCGCGCCCGACGCCGCGGTGCAGCCACTCGTCGACGACGATCAGGGTGCGCACCTCACCCAGGTCCTCCCACATGACGTGCAGAGCACCGCACCCCACGAGCTCACCGTCCGCCTCGGCGACCACGAACTGCTGCACCGATTCGAACAGCACCACGATGTCCTTGCCCAGCAGGATCCGCCGCTGCACATACGGCTCCAGCATCGCCATGATGCCCCGCACGTCGGACGTTCGGGCGGCACGGACGGTGAAGCTGGTCACCGTCCCACTTTATCCGGGAAGGACGACGGCGCCGTGGGCGGCGGGGTCGTGGGCGGCGGGCGCGGCGGTCCTCCGGTAAATTCGAACCACGCCCGCCGCCCGGCGCCGCTGCCCCCGAACCGGAGGAGGTCCGCAGGCGTGAGTGTGCTGCGTGACTATGCGACAGCGGTGAGCGAGCCGACGCTGCCGTTCTCCCTGCCCGGCGTCGTCAGCCGATACGACGAAGTCGTCTCTCCCGACGGCGGTCTGCGCCCCGGATGGAAGGCCATGGCGGACCTCGCCCTCGCCCTCACTCCCGACGAGCTGCGCCGCGTCGAGGGGGAGATCAGACGCTTCCTCGCCGACGACGGCGTCACCTACGTGACTGCCGAGGCCGGGGCGCAGCCCTGGCAGCTGGACCCGATGCCGCTCGTCATCGACGCCCCGACGTGGGCGCGGCTCGACGTGGGACTCGCGCAGCGCGCCGAGCTGCTCAACGCCGTGCTCAGCGACCTCTACGGGCCCCAGACCCTTCTGGCATCCGGCGTCGTCCCGTCCGCATGCATCTTCGGCCACTCCGGCTTCGCCAGGCCCGTGGCCCGGCCGGGCGCTGCGAACACGCAGCCGCTCGTGCTGTCGGCCGCCGACCTGGGGCGCGACGCCGACGGAGACTGGCACGTGCTGGCCGACCGCGTGCAGGCGCCGTCAGGACTCGGGTTCGCCATGCAGAACCGCCGGGTCATCGCGCAGGTGCTCCCCGACCTCTACCAGGGCAGCGATCTGCACCGCATGGAGCCGTACTTCTCGGCTCTGCGCGCCGCGCTGCTCGACAGCGCTCCCGGAGTCGCCTCTCCGCACGTGGTCGTGCTCACCCCCGGCCCGCACTCCGAGACGGCGTTCGACCAGGCCTTCCTCGCCAACGCACTCGGCATGCCGCTCGTGCAGGGCAGCGACCTGGTCGTGCGCGACGGCTGGGTGTGGATGAAACCCGCCGGCTGGCCGCACGCCCGGCCGCGCGAGCGCGTCGACGTCATCGTGCGACGAGTGGATGCCGAGTGGTGCGATCCGCTCGAGCTGCGTGCCGACTCCCGGCTGGGCGTCGCCGGCCTGACCGAGGCGGTGCGGCGCGGCCGGGTGCGCCTGGTCAACGGGCTCGGCGCGGGCGTGCTCGAGAACCCCGGACTCATGCCCTTCCTCCCGGCCGCCTGTGAAGCGCTGCTGGGCGAGCAGCTGCGACTGCCGTCGGTGCCGACCTGGTGGTGCGGTGACCCCGACGCGCGCGAGCAGGTGCTCGACCGCCTCGCGTCCGATGACCCCACTCTCCTCGTGCGGACGATCGACGAGCCCCGCGCCCTGCTGGCGGACCTGCCGGCGGCGGAGCTCGCCGCGCTCATCACCGCGGCCCCGCATCGCTACGTCGGCCAGGACGTGCTTCCGCTGTCGCAGGCGCCGGTCTGGGCCGACCGGACGCGCGCCGCTGCCCGCCCGGTCGTGTTCCGCAGCTTCACGCTGCGCTACGGCTCGGCGTACCGCCCCCTCGTGGGCGGACTGGCCACCGTGCGCGCGGGCGAAGAGACCGGCCCGGTGACGAAGGACGTCTGGGTGCTGAAGGCCGCGCCGGACGATCCCGACCAGGGACTCGTCGAGAGCGCGCCGCCGGAGATCGGCCCCACGGTGCCGACTCTCGCACCCCGCGCGCTGGCCGACATGTTCTGGGCGGGGCGCTACGCGGAGCGGGCCGAGGACATGCTGCGCCTGCTGCTGACCGCGCACCACCAGCTGGAACAGCTCAGCCGCCGTCACAGCGCGCAGGCCGCCGAGAGCACCGGCGTGCTGCTGGCGGCACTGCAGCGCCTCGCCGGCATCCGCCTGCCCGACCCCGACGCCGAACTGCGCTCGCTGCTGCTGGATGCCGACCGCAGCGGCAGCGCGGCGCACGCGATCGCCCGGCTGCGCGATGCCCTCGAAGGCGTGCGCGATCAGCTCTCGGGCGACACCTGGCGCGTCTTCTCGAACGTCGACCGGGCGGCGCGCGCGCTTCGCTCCGCCCCGCACGCGCACCGCACCGCGGAGTCCGCCGGCCGCATGCTGACCGCCGTGCTGTCGCTGCAGGGCGTGACGGCGAACATGATGCGCGACCCCGGGTGGCACATGATCGAGGCGGGTCGCCACCTCGAGCGCGGCCTGCAGCTGTGCCATCTGATGATGGCGACCACCACCCGCCGCCGCGCCTACCGCGCCGACCGCGAGGTGCTGGAGGCGACCCTCACGGTCGCGGAGAGCATCGTCACCTACCGGCGCCGGTACCGCGGATCGGTGCGCACCGCCGACGCGCTGGAGCTGCTGCTGTCGGACCGCGACAACCCGCGGTCGCTCGCGTTCTCGCTGGGGGCGATGCGCACGCACCTCGCCGCCATGCCCGCCTCGACCGGCTCCACCCGACCGGAGCGCCTGCTCGAGCACCTCGAGACGGCCCTCGAGCACGTCGACGTGACCGCGCTCACGGCGACCGACGGCGAGCACCGCCCGGCACTGACGGAGTTCCTCGTCAACACGGTCGCCCAGCTCGAGCAGCTCGCCGACGCGGTCGCGCACGTGCAGTTCGAGAGCGGACCGCCGCCGCTGCCGCTGTCCGAGCTCGCCCTCATCGAGGAGCGGACGGTCGCATGAGATACCGCGTCTGGCACCGCACGACCTACACGTACAGCGACCAGGTCGAAGACAGCGTGGGCCTGTACCACCTCGTCCCCCGCGACCTGCCGTGGCAGCAGGTGCATGACCACGCCGTCACGGTGCAGCCGCCGCCCGGCGACATCGACCCCGATGTGGACTACTTCGGCAACGCCGCGACGTATTTCCACCTCACCCAGCCGCACGGCACGCTCGTGATCGAGGCAGCCGGCGACGTCGAGGTGCAGGCGCCGACGTACGACGAATCGGCGCTCGCCCAGCCGTGGGAGCGGGCACGCCCCCTGCACCACCCCGAGGTGCCCGGCGCCTGGCGCGCCGTGGAGTACGCCCTGGAGTCGCCCCGCGCGGCCCATGTGGCCGAGGCGACGGAGTACGCCGCGGCATCCCTCACGCCCGGTCGCCCGCTCGGCGAGGCGGCCACAGACCTCATGCGCCGCATCCACGCGGACTTCGCGTACGACGGCACGGCGACCACCGTCACCAGCACGGTCTCCGACGTGCTGCGGGCGCGGGCGGGGGTCTGCCAGGACTTCGCGCATCTGGCGCTCGCGTGCCTGCGCGCCCACGGCGTGGCCGCGCGCTACGTCAGCGGGTACCTCGCCACCCAGCCGCCGCCGGGCAAGCAGCGGGTCTTCGGCGCCGATGCCTCCCACGCCTGGCTTGCGGTGTGGGTTCCCGGCACCGACGAGTGGCTGGCGATCGACCCCACCAACGACCAGTGGGCGAACGACCGGTACGTCACGGTCGCGTGGGGGCGCGACTACGGCGACGTGTCGCCCGTGAAGGGCATCATCTTCACCGAGGCGAAGAACTCGAGCCTGCGCGTGCAGGTCGACGTCGCTCCGATCGAGGGCTGACAGACAGCGAGAGCGGATGCCGGGTGGCATCCGCTCTCGTCTGTTGCTGGCCCGTGGGCCGGGGTGTTACTCCGCGCCGGCGATGATGTCGGGCGTCGCGGTGATCTCACCGGCGGTGCCGACTCCGACCGCGACCTTCTCGCCGCGCGGGGCGCTCTCGAAGGTGAAGCCGTTGGCGTCGGAACCGACCTTCACGTGGTCGCCCGCGTTGAGCTGACCGTGCAGGATGCGCTCGCTGAGCTGGTCCTCGATCTCGCGCTGCATGGCACGGCGCAGCGGCCGGGCACCGAGGGTCGGGTCGAAGCCGATCTCGATGAGGCGGTCGGTCGCCTCGGGCGACAGCTCCACCGTCATGTCACGGTCGAGCAGGCGCTCGGCCAGCCGCTTGGTGAACAGGCCGACGATCTGACGAAGCTCGTCCTTGTTCAGCTGCGGGAACACGATGATGTCGTCGAGACGGTTGAGGAACTCGGGCTTGAAGTGACGCTTCAGCTCCTCGTCGACCTTGCCCTTCATGCGGTCGTACGAGGTCTGGGCGTTGCCCTCGACCTGGAAGCCCACAGGGCCGCCCGCGATCGCCGACGAACCGAGGTTCGTCGTCATGATGATCACGGTGTTCTTGAAGTCGATGACGCGACCCTGACCGTCGGTCAGGCGTCCCTCCTCCAGGATCTGCAGCAGCGAGTTGAAGATGTCCGGGTGGGCCTTCTCGATCTCGTCGAAGAGCACGACCGAGAACGGCTTGCGGCGCACCTTCTCGGTGAGCTGGCCACCCTCTTCGAACCCGACGAACCCGGGAGGGGCTCCGAACAGGCGGGAGACGGTGTGCTTCTCACCGAACTCGCTCATGTCGAGCGAGATCAGCGCACCCTCGTCGTCGAAGAGGAACTCCGCGAGCGCCTTGGCGAGCTCGGTCTTTCCGACGCCCGTGGGGCCGGCGAAGATGAACGAGCCCGAGGGACGCTTGGGGTCCTTGAGGCCGGCGCGCTGACGACGGATCGTGCGCGACAGCGCCGCGATCGCCTCGTCCTGGCCGATGACGCGCTGGTGCAGCGCCTTCTCCATGAAGACCAGTCGGCTGGACTCCTCTTCGGTCAGCTTGAACACCGGGATGCCGGTGGCCTGTGCGAGCACCTCGGCGATCAGGCCCTCGTCGACGACCGCGTGGCTGGCGACGTCACCCGAGCGCCACTGCTTCTCGAGGCGCAGACGCTCGGCGAGCAGAGACTTCTCCTCGTCGCGCAGGGCGGCGGCCTTCTCGAAGTCCTGGTCCTCGCTGGCGCGCTCCTTGTCCTCGCGGACCTTGGCGATCTTGTCGTCGAACTCGCGCAGCTCCGGAGGGCTCGACAGGATCGACAGACGCAGGCGGGCGCCGGCCTCGTCGATCAGGTCGATGGCCTTGTCGGGGAGGAACCGGTCGCTGACGTAGCGGTCGGCGAGGTTCGCTGCCGCGACGATCGCGCCGTCGGTGATCTGCACCTTGTGGTGCGCCTCGTAGCGGTCGCGAAGCCCCTTCAGGATGTTGATCGCGTGGGGCAGGCTCGGCTCGGCGACCTGGATCGGCTGGAAGCGGCGCTCCAGCGCGGCATCCTTCTCGAAGTGCTTGCGGTACTCATCCAGCGTGGTCGCGCCGATGGTCTGCAGCTCGCCACGGGCGAGCAGCGGCTTGAGGATGGATGCCGCATCGATCGCGCCCTCGGCCGCACCGGCGCCGACGAGCGTGTGGATCTCGTCGATGAACACGATGATGTCGCCGCGGGTGCGGATCTCCTTGGTGACCTTCTTCAGACGCTCCTCGAAGTCACCGCGGTAGCGGGACCCGGCGATGAGCGACCCGAGGTCGAGCGAGTAGACCTGCTTGTCCTTCAGCGTCTCGGGCACCTCGTTCTTGACGATGGCCTGCGCGAGGCCCTCGACGACGGCGGTCTTGCCGACGCCGGGCTCGCCGATGAGGACGGGGTTGTTCTTCGACCGGCGGGAGAGGATCTGCATGACCCGCTCGATCTCCTTCTCGCGCCCGATCACCGGGTCGAGCTTGTTGTCGCGCGCGGCCTGGGTGAGGTTGCGCCCGAATTGGTCGAGCACCGCCGATCCACCCTGGGCGGGCGCGTTCTGCTCGCCGGGGCCGGCGGCGACACCTGCGGGCTCCTTGCCCTGGTAGCCGCTCAGCAGCTGGATGACCTGCTGGCGCACCTTGTTGAGGTCTGCGCCGAGCTTGACGAGTACCTGCGCGGCGACGCCCTCACCCTCGCGGATGAGACCGAGCAGGATGTGCTCGGTGCCGATGTAGTTGTGGCCGAGCTGCAGCGCCTCGCGCAGGGACAGCTCGAGCACCTTCTTGGCCCGCGGCGTGAACGGGATGTGTCCCGTCGGCTGCTGCTGGCCCTGCCCGATGATGTCCTGCACCTGCTCGCGCACAGCGTCGAGCGAGATACCGAGCGACTCCAGCGCCTTCGCGGCGACACCCTCGCCCTCGTGAATGAGGCCGAGCAGGATGTGCTCGGTACCGATGTAGTTGTGGTTGAGCATCTTCGCCTCTTCTTGGGCGAGCACAACCACACGACGGGCACGGTCCGTGAATCTCTCGAACATCGTCGACTCCTCCAAGCGCACAGTTCTGGCGCTTACCAAAAAGGGTAACGACCGGAGGGTCCCCCTATGCCCGTTGTTCGCCACGGGCGGATGCCGGCGTCGGCCCGGTCCGCTGTTGACGGACATATCGAGAATCGATACTGTAACGATGATCGATATTAACGACAATCGTTATGGAGGAAACCATGTCGCACGCCACAGCCACGGGGCGCGCCCTGTCCACCGGTGACCGGTTCGGATTGATGTTCATGATGATCGCGGGGGCGGCCCTCACGGTCGGAACCGTCGTCGCTGCGGTGGCCCGCATCGTGGACGTGCTGACGGCCGAGAGCGTTCAGGTGCTCGCGGAGTTCGTCGACACCCCCGCCCTCGCCCCCATCGGCGTGGACGGCGCCGATGTGGCCGTCGAGCTCGACACGGCAGTGCTCACGGTCTCGGACCTGCCCGTGGCGTCGCTGTGGTCGATCGTGATCCAGCAGGTGCTGATGGTGGCGGCGGTGCTCACCGTCGTGGTCTGCCTGCTGCTGCTGTCGCGCAGCGTGCTGCGCGACCGGGTGTTCAGCCGCACGAACACGCGCCTGGTGACCATCGCCGGCCTCACCGCGATCCTGGGTGCTGCGGCCTACCCGTTCCTCGGCAACATGGCCGCCAACGGGGCGTTCGCCGCTCTCTCGGACGGCACCTTCAACAACGTGCTCATGTCGGTCGACCTCGCGTCGCTGCTGATGCTGGGGTTCGTCGCGGCGCTCGCCTCGACCGTGTTCACCGTCGGCGACCGCCTGCAGCGCGAGACCGAGGGCCTCGTATGAGCCCCGCGGAGGAGGACGGCCCCACCGGCATCCACTGCCGGCTGGACGAGCTGCTCGCCGAGCGGGGCATGACCCTGGCGCGACTGTCGGAGCTGGTGGGGGTCTCGGTGGTGAACCTCTCGGTGCTCAAGAACGACCGCGCGCGGGCGATCCGGTACTCCACGCTGTCGGCGGTGTGCCGGGCGCTGGACTGCGAGGTCGGCGATCTGCTGGTGCGCGCCGACCCGCGCTGACGGGGCCGGGGCTGCTCGAGTGTCGCGTCCGCACAGTCGCGGCGCGGAGCACCCACCATGTGCGACACCGGAGCAGCGCGGGCGGCGCGGGCGGCGCGGGCGGCGCGGGCGGCGGCTCAGGCCGCGGCACGAATCGCGCGACGCACACGGAGCACCAGACGCTCGGGATACCGGAACAGGTCCTCTCTCGTGACGCGGATCACCCGCCACCCCTCGGCCGCGAGCCGCTCGTATCGGCGGATGTCATTCGCCCACTGCGTCGCGTCGAAGAGATGGTGCGCGCCCTCGTATTCGACCGCGACCTTCCACTGCGGGTAGGCAAGATCCACGCACGCGATGAACCGGCCGCCACCGTCGACCACGGTGTGGTTGATGAGCGGCTCCGGCAATCCGGCATCCACGATCACCAGCCGCGTCCAGGTCTCTGTGCGCGACGCCACGCACGGTCGCACCCGCACCAGCGCTTCACGCAACGCGCGCACACCGACACGCCGCTTCGTGAAGACGGCGGCCTCGAGCTGCGCGCGGGTGGCGAGGGGGCCCGCGGCGTCGTACCGACGGTCGCTCACAAGGGCGTCCGCGACCGCCACGAGATCGTAGGGATGCCGGAGCACGCCGCCGAGCATCGCCCAGGTGCTGGCGGGGGTCGGCACCGGGAGCCGGTGCTCCGGGTGCACGGTCAGTCGTACGTGTTCGGGCTGTACGCGATGACCGCGCAGCCCGCGCGCCCGCGGTGGACGCGTGGGATGCAGCACTCCGACGTCGAGTTCGTCCTGCACGAGGAGGATGCCGGCAGGAAGGGGCACGCCCCACAGGACCGCGGCCGTCAGGTGCGAGAAGAAGGCCCCGTCACTGAGTCGAAGGTACGCGATGCGGGCGCGAGCGACGATCTCGTCCTCGGGTCGCAGCACCGGTGGCCGGCCATCACGGACGACGTGCACGCCGTGGAACGGGTGCTCGAGATCTGCCGCGCGGAGCCTCGAGCGTGCCACGCCGGCCGCTTCGGCATCCGCCGTGGTGAACGCCGGCGTCGAGAACTCGGGGAGCGGGTGACGAAGCATGGCCACAACCTGGCATCCGCGGGCTGCCCGCCGTAGCCCCGGAACACCTTCTGGGGATGGATCCCCGCCATCGGCACCCTGTGCAGGAGCCACGCGTGTTCGCGGCGGAGCGATACGCGCCGCTCCGGTGGCGCTTCCGCACGGTCGGACCCCTCCGCCACCCGCCATTCGTGACACTCGAGCAGCGCCGCGCCGCCGCGGGCGCGGCGAGGCGGGGGTCAGCCGAGGATCGTCGTGGTGACGGGGGTCTCGAACTCCGGACCGCCGCCGGTGAGCGTCAGCGTGACCGGCGCGTCGTCGGCGAGGTCACCCTCGGGGAAGGCGAGCACAGCGCGCGGGGCGATGTCCATCGTGCACATGCGGTCGGGCTCGGGAGCGGCGAAGGTCACCGTGACGGCGTCGGATGCCGTCACCTCAATGTCCTGAATGACCGGCGCGCACGACGAGGAGCCCCACGTGAGCACGGCGAACGCGCCGTCGTCCAGCCATCCGGCGCTCGGGGCGTAGTCCGTCTCGCCCGCCGGCGCGGAGAGCCCCGCGACGCCGTCGAGGTCGGTCTCCCCGCGGTAGCCGTCGCCCGTGACGTCGATCTGCAGATCCTGCGACGGATCGACGCCGTCGGGGAGCGATACGACCGTCACCCGCGGCGCCATGTCGGCGGTGCAGACCTCGGATGCCGACTCGACGAGCGTCACCTCGAGCGCGCCATCGGCCGACAGCGTGGCGCCGTCGGCGATGGGGACGCACGAGGACGACCCCTGCGTCACGAGACCCACCATGCGGCCGCCGTCGAGCCAGACGGCATCCACTTCGACTTCGGTCGCTCCGCCGACGCCCCCGCTTGCCGGAGGTGTGGGGTCGGATGAGTCGGTGGCGCAGGCGGTGAGCGAGGCCATCAGCAGCAGGGCGAGGCCGCCCCCGGCGAGAGTGGAGGCGATTCGGGTGGTCATGGCATCCATCCTGGCGCGACTGTCTGGGCGCCGCCGCCGAGTCCGGTCACATCGCGATAACGCTCACTGCAGCGCGGAGGTGAGCCTTCCCAGGTTGTCGAGCACGGTCGACCGCAACGGCTGCTGCTCCCACTCCTCGAGCGTGAGCTCCCGACTGAGCTCCCGGTACATCTGCTCGACGTCGCGCATCTCCGTGACGAACTCTTCGCCGCGCACCAGCATCGAGATCTCGAGGTTGAGACCGAACGAGCGCATGTCCATGTTGCTCGAGCCGATCACCGCGACCTCATCGTCGACGGTCATCGACTTCGAGTGCAGGATGTAGGGCTTCGGGTACAGCCAGATGCGCACGCCGGCGCGCAGCAGCGCCTCGTAGTAGCTGCGCTGGGCGTGGTAGACGATCGCCTGATCGCCTTCTTCTGACACGAACATCTGCACGTCTACGCCGCGCTGGCATGCGGTGGAGATCGCGAGAAGCACCGACTCGTCGGGCACGAAGTACGGGCTGACGATGATGAGCTTGCGCTGGGCCGCGTACATCAAGCTCAGGAACAGCTTGAGGTTGTTCTGGAATTCGAACCCCGGGCCGGACGGCACGATCTGACAGTCCAGGTCCCCCGGTCCGGTCGTGACCTCGAACAGGTCGATCTCCTCGGTCAGCGTCTCGTCGGTCTCGCTGTACCAGTCCGAGAGGAACACGGCGTTGACGGATGCCACGACCGGCCCCTCCACGCGCACCATGAGGTCGACCCAGTGCAGGCCCCGGCGGATGTTGCGGCGCAGGTTGTAGCTGGAGTCGGTGATGTTCTGGGACCCCACGAACGCCACCACCCCGTCGATCACGAGCAGCTTGCGGTGGTTGCGCAGGTCAGGGCGCTGGTACTTGCCCTTGAACGGCTGCACCGGCAGCATCAGGTGGCAATGCGCGCCCATGCCATCGAGCCGGCGGAGGGTCTGCTTGTAGAAGGGCTTTCCCCGGTTGGCCCAGTGGTCCATGAGCACCCGCACCACCACACCGCGCGCGCTTGCCTCTTCCAGCGCCCGGAAGAAGTCATCGGTCGTGGGGTCGGACTGCAGGATGTAGTACTCGACATGCACGTAGCGCTCCGCCGCGCGGATCGCCTTGGCCTGCTCCCGAAGCGACGCCTCGTAGTCCGCGATGAGGTGCGCGGCGTTGTCACCGGCGAGGGGCAGGGCACCCAGCGTGCGGTTGAGCGTGACGACCGCGTTGAACCACTCGGGAGCGTGCGGACGCAGCGTGCCGAAGTCGAGGTGCTCGCTCGTCTCGTGGATGTACTCGTTGATCTGGTCCTGCTTGAGGCGACGCTTGCGGGGCAGCCGCGGATTGCCGATCAACAGGAACAGGAAGACGCCCACGAAGGGGATGAAGTAGATCGCCAGCAGCCACGCCATGGCCGCGGTGGGGCGGCGATTGCGGGGGATGACGATGATCGCCGTGATGCGCACGATGAGGTCCACGAAGAAGGCGAGGATGACCCACCAGGTCCAGTCGAAAGTGATGCTGATCACTTTCCCCCCTCGCTGCTCACAGGGTCAGCGTATCGGGGGCCGCGGTCATCCCGCGTTGTGCGCGGCTCCCGCGTCACCGGCGACAGGCGGCAGACCGCGCTTGGCGCGCTCCTCGGCCTCGATGCGGGCATGGACCCGACGCTCGGTGCGGTCCATGCGCAGGATGCCGCGCAGGACGAACCAGAAGAGGCCCGCGACCACGAGGGTGGGAAGCAGAGCCCACACGACGGCGGTCCAGGCAGTGTCCATGCCTCCATCGTACGTCGCGCATCGCCGGGAGTGATCCGCCGCGTCCGGACGGGTGCGCTGCGGCGGCTCCTGCACCGCGGGCTGATTCCGCACCCCCTCCACAACGGGGGTCGGGCTGCTCCGACGCCGGGAGCGCCGGAGCGCCACGCTGGCGACATGACCACGATCGTGAAGGCGGCGGATGCCGCGCACTTCCTCTCGCTGCTCCCGGCGATGCTCGGGTTCACCCCCGTGCGCAGCCTCGTGCTGGTCCCCTTCCGGGGGTCCCGCAGCATCGGGGCGCTGCGGCTCGATCTGCCGCGCGACGGCACCGATCTCGACGCCTTCGCCGCCACCTGCCTCGGAATGGTGTGCCGCGTGCCGCACGCCGACGCACTGGCCGCGGCGGTGTTCTCCGACGACTCATGCGCGAAGGGCCTGCCCGGCTCGGCGCTGCTGGCCGGCATCCGTGGCGCCGCCGACGCGTGCGGTCTGCGCGTCACCGATGCCCTGAGCGTCGGGAGCGACGGCTGGGGCTCCGCCCTCGATCCCGACTGTCCTCGCGGCGGGCGACCGCTCGCGGCGCTGGCGCTGCCGGCACCGGTCGCGACCGCGCCGGGCGATCAGACGACCGGTGCGGAGCTGCCGTCCGTCCATCCGAGACAGGCCGAGGCGGTGGCCGCCGCGCTGCGCGCGGTGCGTGCGGCGCTGCGGGACCTGGGCGAAGACGAGGCCGAAGGCCCCCCGCGACGGGGGCGCCGGCGCATCCATCCGGAGGCGCTGGCGGTGGTCGAGCGACTCGATGACGTCGTGGCGTGCTTCGAGCAGTGTCTCGATGCCGACCCCGAAGCGTTGGCGCCCTTCGACGCGGCGCTGCTGCTGTGGTGTCTGTCACGCCCGGCGCTGCGGGATGTGGCGATCGTGCAGTGGGCCGCGGACGCACCCCGTGGCATCCGCGCGCTGGAAGCGCAGCGCCGGTGGGAAGAAGGCGCGGAGTATCCGGCGGACCTTGCGATGACCATGTGGGGCGACGGCCCGCGGCCGGACCCCGTCCGACTCACCCGGGCGCTCGACCTCACCCGGCGCCTTGCCGCCCTCGCGCCGCGCGCTGCGCGCCCGGGCGCGCTGGCCACCTGCGCGTGGCTGTCGTGGGCGCTCGGCCGCTCGACCCACGCCGATCGGTATGCGCGCATGGCGGCCGACCTCGACCCCGGCCACGGCCTGACGCAGATCGTGCGTGCATTCGTGGCTGCCGGGCACCTGCCCGACTGGGCGTTCCGCGCGGGGTGACCGGCATGGGCTGCCCGCCTGGCTGCGGCTACTTGACGAGCGGGAAGAGGATCGTCTCGCGGATGCCGAGACCGGTGATCGCCATCATGAGCCGGTCGATGCCCATGCCCATGCCGCCCGTGGGAGGCATGGCGTGCTCGAGGGCCCGCAGGAACTCCTCGTCCACCCGCATCGCCTCGTCGTCGCCCTGCGCGGCGAGCTTGGCCTGCTCGACGAAGCGCTCGCGCTGGATCACGGGATCGACGAGCTCGGAGTATCCGGTGGCCAGCTCGAAGCCGCGGATGTACAGGTCCCACTTCTCCACGACGCCCGGGATCGATCGGTGCTCGCGTACGAGCGGGCTCGTGTCGACGGGGAAGTCCATGACGAAGGTGGGGCGGGTCAGACCGCCCTTGACGAAGTGCTCCCACAGCTCTTCGACGAACTTGCCGTGCGTGGCGATCTTCGGCGGCACCTCGACGCCGACCTCGGCCGCGAAGGCGCTGAGCTCCTCGACGGACGTCTGCGGCGTGATGGTGCGCCCGGATGCCGCCGACAGCGACTCGTACATCGAGATGCGGTCCCACTCGCCGCCCAGGTCGTACTCGGTGCCGTCGGCCCAGGTGACCGTGGTGGAGCCGGCGACGGCGATCGCGGCGTTCTGGACGAGCTCCTGGGTGAGGTCCGCGATGCCGTTGTAGTCGCTGTAGGCCTGGTAGGCCTCGAGCATGGCGAACTCGGGGCTGTGGGTGGAGTCCGCGCCCTCGTTGCGGAAGTTGCGGTTGATCTCGAACACCCGGTCGATGCCGCCGACGACGGCGCGCTTGAGGAAGAGCTCCGGCGCGATGCGCAGGTACAGGTCGGTGTCGAACGCGTTGGAGTGCGTCACGAACGGGCGGGCGGCGGCGCCGCCGTGCTGCACCTGCAGCATGGGCGTCTCCACCTCGACGAACCCGTGCCGGCCGAAGGTGTCGCGCAGGCTGGCGTTCACCTTGGCGCGCGCCAGCACCGTGTCGCGGGCCTGCGCGCGCGTGATGAGGTCGAGGTAGCGCGAGCGCACCCGGCTCTCTTCGCTCAGCTCGGTGTAGAGGTTGGGCAGCGGCAGCAGCGCCTTCGCGGCGATCGCCCACTCGCGCACCATGATCGACAGCTCACCGCGGCGGCTGGAGATGACCTGGCCGCTGACGAAGACGTGGTCGCCGAGGTCGACGAGGTCCTTCCACGCCTGCAGCGACTCCTCGCCCACCTCGGCGAGCGACACCATCGCCTGGATGCGGCTGCCGTCACCGGCCTGCAGCGAGGCGAAGCACAGCTTGCCGGTGTTGCGGCTGAAGACCACGCGGCCGGCGACTCCGGCGACGACACCGGTCTCGTCGCCGGGGGCGAGGTCGGCGAACCGCTCACGCAGCGCCGGAATGGTGTCGGTGACGGGCACCGACACCGGATAGGCGCCACCGGCGGCATCCTGGCGCTCGGCGATCAGCCGTTCGCGCTTGGCCAGCCGCACGGCCTTCTGCTCGAACACGTCCTCCTCGAGGGCATGTTCGGGGGGCGTCGACGACGGCTGTTCAGTCACAGGGGGCTCCTTGGAAAGTCGCCTTCCAGTCTACCGGCGGGCTCGCGTGGACCCGCCGGGCTGCGACGGCACCGTCAGTGAGCCGCCAGCCGACCCCTGAGCGCCTCGCCGGCCTCGCGCATGAGCGCCAGCGCCCGGTCGCGCGAGTCGGTGCCGCGCGGCCAGTTGATGAGCACCGCATAGGCGATCCGCCGCGTGGGCGACATCACGAGACCCACGTCCGCGCGCACCGACAGGAGGGTCCCGGTCTTGTTCCACAGCCAGACGTCGCGATCGAAGGCATAGTGCGCCAGCGGGTCGAGGTTGAACACCGACGCCACCATCGACAGATCCATCCCTGCCCCGAGCCAGCGCTGCAGCAGGTCGGCCGACGGCCGGGTGAGGTCCTCGGCGAGCGCCGTCCGCCGCACGAACCGTACGAGCTCGGCGGCCGTTCCGTGCGAGAGCGTGCGCGGCACACCCGGCGGCAGCGGCCAGCGCACGATGTCATCGAGAGCCGAGTCGCGGTATCCGAGGGCCCGTGTGTGCTCCTGCACGACCGGCAGCCCTATCACCCGGCAGAGGGTGTTGGTCGCGGCGTTGTCGCTCACCGCACCGATGAGCACGGCCACATCGTGCAGCGAGAGCGTGTCCGCCTGCAGCAGGTGCCAGAGGCCGGACTCCTCGATGCGCTCGACGGGACGCCGGGTCACGGTCTCCTCGAGGGTGCGCCGGCCCTCGTCGACCTCTGTGAGCAGCCGGTGCAGCAGGAAGACCTTCCCCACGCTGGCGGTGTTGAGCACGAGCTCTGGCCGATGCTCGAACACCACGGTGTCGTCCTCGAGGTCCACGGCGAGCGCGCTGATGCGCAGTCCCGGGATCTCCTCTTCCGCCTCAGCGAACCCGATGCTCATACCACCGCCCTTTCTGTGCGGTCGCGGTGCACGGCCAGATGCGCGACCCGTTCACGACGGCTCTCACTGCGCCGGCTCGTCGTCGCGGGCGCGACCCGTGACGTGCGCCCGCAGGCCCTCGCCGATGGTCCGCATGGCGTCGAGCACCGGGGCGCGCAGGTCCTGCGGGGAGTCCTTCCAGTTCGCCGCGACCGCGTACGAGACCCCGGCCGCCGGGCCGCGCAGGTGCCCGACGTCGATGCGCGCGAACGACGTCGATCCGGTCTTGTGGCGCAGCAGCATCCCCTGATACTCCGCCTCGGCGTGCGCGAGGGGATCCACCAGCAGCGCGTCGGCCACCATCGAGGTGTCGGTGTCGGCGGCCAGCCAGGTCATCACCTGATCGCTGACCGCGGGCGAGATCACCTTCCCCGCCGCGAGGCGGTGCATCAGGTCCGCCAGCTCGGCGCCGGTGCCGTACGACGGCGTCCACGGCAGGTCGGGGGTGCGCTCGTTGCGGATGTAGTCGTGCAGCGACGTGCTGCCGTATCCGAGCGCCGGTGCGACGGCCCGCACCGCGTCGAGCCCGCACAGCGCCAGCAGCGCGTTGGTGGCGAGGTTGTCGCTGACCGCGCCCACCAGCAGCGCGGCGTCGTGGACGCTCAGGCGCGGGTCACGCATGCGGTAGAGCAGGCCGGAGTCGGCCACGACGTGCTCGGCGGGGATGTCGATACGACGATCCGGATCGACGTCGCCCGCCTCGATGCGTCGGGCGACCTCGATGAGAAGGAAGACCTTTCCGACGCTGGCCGTCTCGCACATCTCGTCCGGCGCGTGCTCGGCCAGCACCGAGCCATCGTCGGCGAGCACCCGCACCGACCATCGCGCCCGCGGGTCCAGCCGCGGCAGCGAGATCACGCTCATGTCGCCCCGCCCACCGTCAGCCGGGCACCGGACTCGCCGGCATCCAGCACGCCGTCGACGTTGAGCGGCACGCTGAGGGCCTCGGGATCGTGCCCGAAGCCCTGCTCCCAGAGCACCGGCACGCCCAGGCCGCCGAGATACTCCTGCATGAGCGCGCGGACGGCATCCGGCTCGGCGCACTTGTGCCACGACCCCAGCACGATCCCCGATGCGCCGCGCAGGCGTCCCACCCGCAGCAGCTGCAGCAGGAACCCGTCGAGGCGGTAGACGTCCTCGTCGATGTCCTCGAGGAACAGGATGCCGTCGGGCACCTCCGCCGCCTCGGGCGACCCGAGCGCCATGGCCAGCAGGGAGAGGTTGCCGCCGGTGAACCTGCCCGTCGCGGCGCCCGCAGCGAGCACCTCGGTGCGCGGACCCACGATGCTGCGCCCGCCCCACGGCTCGAACAGCCACCGGCGCACGTCGTCGCGCACCGACGGAGCATCGCGGAACACGTCGTTGCCCGGCATGGGGCAGAAGAGGGTGGGGACGTCCAGGTGCACGCGGAACGCCTCGTGCAGGGCCGTGACGTCCGACGAACCGGTGAGCAGCTTCGGGCGCCCATCGCGCCGCAGCGCCGAGCGCCGCATGTGGGCCCAGTCGATGCCGTCCAGCAGCCGCATGGCGCCGTAGCCGCCCCGCAGGCACACGACGGCGTCGGTGTCGGGGTCGCACCAGGCGTCGACGAGGTCCTGCCGACGGGCGTCATCGGGGCCGGCGAGGTACCTCGCCCTCGGGTGCGGGACGAGCACGTGCTCGCCCGCCACCACGTCCAGTCCCCAGTCGCGGTAGTAGCCGATCGCCCGTTCCAGGCTCTCCGCGGTACCGGGCCCCGAGGGTGAGACGAACCGCACGCGGTCCCCCGGTTTCAGCGGCGCCGAGGCGAGGTACGCCGCGCGGTCGACCTCGAGCGCACGCGCACCGGTACTCACGCGATGGTCCGGTCGATGGTGGGCGCCGCGGCCAGCAGCTGACGCGTGTAGTCGTGCTGCGGGTCCAGCAGCACCTGCTCGGTGGGGCCGTACTCGACGATCTCGCCCTGGTACATCACCGCGACGGTGTCGGCGATGTTCCACGCCAGCCCGAGGTCGTGGGTGATCACGAGCGCGCTGAGCCCCAGGCGATCGCGCAGCGACAGCAGCAGGGAGAGGATCTCGCCGCGGGCGGAGGCGTCCAGCGACGCGACCGGCTCGTCGGCGACCAGCAGCTGCGGCCCGACCGCGAGCGCGCCCGCGATCACGGTGCGCTGCCGCTGGCCGCCCGAGAGCTCCTGCGGAATGGCGGTGAAGAAGTCCTCGGGCGGGGTCAGCTCGGCGTCGGTGAGGCTCTGCGCCACGCGCTGGGTCTCGTCGCCGCGGTAGCGCTGCACCCGCAGTCCCTCGGCGACGGACTCGTACACGCTGAGCTTCGGGTTGAGCGCGGCGGTGGGGTCCTGCAGCACCATCTGCACCTCCTTGCGGAAGGCCTGCAGCCCCTTGCCCTTGCGGGGCAGCTCCTGGCCGCGGAAGCGGACGACCGATCCGGGGTCGGCCTGCTGCAGGCCGACGAGGGTGCGCGCGAGCGTGGTCTTCCCCGATCCCGACTGGCCGACGAGGGCGAGGATCTCGCCACGGCGCACCACGAGGTCGACGTCCTTCACCGCGCGGGCGGACCGCGAGCGGCTGTGGAAGGTGACGCTCAGGCCCTTCGCCTCCAGCAGCACCTCGTCGGTCATGGCGCTCGGCTTCACGTCGGATGCCACGGCGGCGCGTTCCCGCCGGGTGACCGGGTTGCGCCGCGACGCCGGGTCGCCGATGGTGGGGAACGCGTCGGCCAGCTGTCGCGTGTACGGATGCTGCCCCTGCGTGCACACCGTCCGGGCCTCTCCCACCTCGACGACCTCGCCGCCCCGCATGATCGCGATGCGCTGGCAGGCGGTGGCCAGCACCGACAGGTCGTGGCTGATCATGAGGAGCGAGATGCCGCGCTCGACCACGAGGCGGCTGATCATCTCGAGGATCTGCTGCTGCACGATGACGTCCAGCGCCGTGGTGGGCTCATCGGCGATGATGATCTCGGGCTCGCAGGCCAGCGCCATCGCGATCATGATGCGCTGCTTCTGCCCGCCCGACAGCTCGTGGGGGTACGACTCCGCCTTCTGCGGCGGAAGGTCCACGGCCCGCAGCAGATCCGCGACCCTGCCCTTGCGGGCGGCCTCGGTCTTCCATGCGTCGGTGACGTGCAGTTCGAGCGCTTCGAGGATCTGCGCACCGACGGTGCGCACCGGGTTCAGCGAGTGCATGGCGCCCTGGAAGACGATCGAGGCATCCGCCCAGCGGAGCGCCCGCAGCTTGCCGAAGCTGAGTTCGGTGATGTCGGTGTCGCCCACCACCACCCGCCCGGTGAGCCGCGCATTGCTCGGCAGCAGGCGCAGCACACTCATCGCGAGAGTGGACTTGCCGGAGCCCGACTCCCCGGCGATGCCGAGGGTGCCGCCGGCGGGGAGGATGAGGTTGACGCCCCGCACCGCGGCGATCTCGCCGCGGCCGCCGCTCCGGCCGGAGGTGGAGTAGGTGATCGAGACGTCTTCGAAGGTGAGGTCGGGCATGTCAGCGGCTCCGCAGTGTCGGGTTGACGATCGTCTCCACGGCGCGGCCCACCAGGGTGAAGGCGAGCACGACCATCACGATCGCGACGCCGGGCACGAGGACGTACCACCAGTACCCGCTGGTGGCCGCCGAGACGTCCATCGAGTTGCGCAGCACGGCCCCCCAGGACTGCAGCGTCGTGTCGCCCAATCCGAGGAAGGCCAGCGTCGACTCCGCGATGATCGCCGAGCCCACCGTGAGGGTGGTGTTGGCCAGCACGAGCGGCAGCACGGCGGGGAGCAGGTGCTTGACGATGATGTGCCAGTGGCCCGCGCCGAGCACGCGTGATCGCTCCACGTAGTCGCGCGATTCCACCGAGAGGGTCTGCGCGCGCACCACGCGGGCAGTGCCGGCCCACGAGGTCAGCCCGATGGCGATGACGATCGTCCACACCCCCCGTGAGAGCACCGTCGACAGCACGATCGCGAGGATCAGCGACGGCAGCACGAGGAAGAAGTCGATCAGCCGCATGAGCAGCGCGCCGGAGAGCCCGGTGAAGTGCCCGGCCGCAATGCCGACGACCGTCCCGATGATCATCGACATGGCGGTCGCGGCGAAGCCGACCAGCAGCGACACCTGCGCACCCCACAGCATGCGCACCCACAGCTCGCGACCCTGATGGTCGGTGCCCAGCGGGTGCTCCATCGAAGGCGGAGCGAACCGGGGCGAGTCCATGACCTTCGTCACATCCAGCATCCAGGCCGGCGCCAGCACCGGCGCGAGCATGGCGAGCGCGATGATGACCACGAGGAACACCAGCCCCACCATCCCGGCCCGCTGACGCGAGAACTCCCGGCAGAACTGGCCGAACGCCGCACGGCGCCGCGCCCACGCCATGCTGCGCGGCGAACGGGATGCCACGTGCGCGCTCATCCGCGCCTCACTCTCGGGTCGAGCCGTCGATAGATGAAGTCGGCGATGAGGTTCATCACGATGATGACCGCGGAGAAGACCACGAAGGTGCCCTGCAGCAGGGGCAGGTCGGGGCCGCTGATCGCTTCGAAGGTGAGCTTGCCCAGACCCGGCCACGAGAAGACGGTCTCCACCGTCACCGCACCGGCGATGAGGCCGCCGATGTGCAGGAACATCAGCGTGACCGCCGGCAGCAGTGCGTTCGGCACCGCGTGGCGACGGCGCACGAGGTCATCGCGCAGGCCCTTCGCCCGGGCGGTGGTGAGGTAGTCCGCGCTCTTCTCCTCCATGAGCGAGGCGCGCATCACCATGACGTACTGCGCGTAGACGACGGCGACCATCGTCAGCACCGGCAGCACCATGTGGGCGGCGACGTCGAGGATGCGGGCGAACAGGTCGGCGGGCGGGTCGGGCGACGTCATGCCGCCGGTCGGGAACCAGTGCAGCGTGCCACCGAAGACCATGAGGAGGATCAGCGCCAGCCAGAACGTCGGCACCGACCACAGCACGAGCGCCATGCCCGAGGTGATCCTGTCGAACAGCGACCCCGGCCGCCAGCCCGCCTTCTGTCCGAGCCAGAGCCCGAGCGCGATGGCGAGGACCGCCGAGGTGCCGGTGAGCAGGATCGTGTTCCAGAAGTACTGGCCGATGAGGGACGAGACCGACGTCTTGTACACGTAGCTCTCGCCGAAGTTCAGCGTGAAGACGTTCACGAGGTAATCGACGAACTGCTGCCACAGCGGCTTGTCGAGCCCCATCTGCAGCCGCAGCTGGGCGATCTGCTCGCTGCTGAGCTGCCGTTCGCGGGCGAGGGTGGCGACCGGGTCGCCCGGCAGCACCTTGAAGGCGAAGAATCCGAGGAGGATCACCATCACCATGCTCACTGCCGCGCCGCCGACCTTGGTGGCGAAGTAGGACAGCGCCGAGAGGCGGCGGGGCGCTGCGCCCGCGCCGGTCTCAGCCAGCAGGATCTCCTCGGTGGGCGGCACCGTGCTGGTCATGGGGCTCTTCCCTCGAGGACGGGCGGACAGGGGCCGCCGCGGCGGTCGGCGGATCGCCGCGACGGCCCGCTGGTCATTCGACGTCGGCCATCTTGCGCCGGCGCACCAGGACGAAGATCACCGCACCGGCGATCACGAGCGCCACGATCACACCCGTGACGATCAGGCCGGTCGGCACACCGCCCTCCTCCGCCTGCTGCGCGCCCTCCACCGGCTCGACGGTGAGGAAGCCCCAGTAACCGGCCTGGCTGGCGATGATGCCGCCCTCCTTCGGCTGCAGGGTGAAGCCGTCGAAGCGGTCCGAACGGTAGGCCTCGAGCGAGTGGGCGTACCACGTGGCGATCTGGGCCGTGTCGGTGTAGTTCATCGCCAGCATCTCGCGGACGATCTCACGACGTGCGTCCTCGTCGAGCTCGGAGCGCTGCTGGGCGTAGAGCTCGTCGAACTCCGGGTTGCAGTACCCGTCCTGGGTGGTGCCGCCGGAGCCGTCGGTTCCGGTCGGAAGGGTCGAGCACAGGTTGATCCCGAGCTGGTAGTCGGGGTCGGGGTTGATGCTCCAGCCGCTGAAGTAGAGGTCATAGTCGCCCGACACCGAACGCGCGCTGATCGTGTCGCCGTCGGTGGACTCCACCGCGATGCGCACGCCGATCTCCTCCATCCACGGCACGAAGTACTCGGCGATCGACTGCTCGGTGAGGTCGTCGGCATCCACCAGCAGGCGCAGCTGCAGCGGGGTGCCGTCCTTCTCGCGGATCCCGTCCGCCCCCTCGGTCCAGCCCGCTTCCTCGAGCTTTGCCATGGCCGCCTCGGGGTCGTACGACATGATGACCTCGTCGTCGGCGGGGAGGGCCCACTTCGGGAACGACGACGGGATGAAGCTGGTCGCCGGTTCGGCGCGCCCCTCCATCACGCGCTCGAGCAGCGTCTCGGTGTCGGTGCCCAGGCGCAGCGCCTGGCGGACGTTGACGTCCTTCAGTGCTTCGCTGCCGGTTCCGTAGGGCTGCCCGTCGCGGGTGACCGTGCCGTGGTTGATGCTGATGGAGTGGTAGCGGCGCCCTTCACCGGAGTGGGTGGTGATGCCGTCGACGCCCTCGAGCGCCTGCAGCTGCGTGGGGGTGAGACCCGAGACGAAGTCGACCTCGCCGGCACGCAGCGCCTGCACCTGCGCGTCGGAGTTGGTGTAGTAGACGTACTGGATGCGGTCGATCTTGGGGGCGCCCTGCCAGAAGTTCGGGTTGGCGCGCAGCGTGATCGACTGGTTCGCGCTGTAGCTCTCCAGCAGGTACGGACCCGAACCGACGACATCCGCATCGTTGGCGAACGTGGCGGGGTCCTCGATCTCCGACCAGATGTGCTCGGGCACGATCGGCACCTCGGTGCCGGGGTTGGGCGCCTGCGGGGTCTTGAGGTTGATGACCACCGTCTTGTCGTCGGGGGCCTCGACGCTCTCGAAGTTCGACACCAGGTTGCCGTTGGCGACCGCCAGCTCGGGCACCGTCATCATCTGCTCATAGGTGTAGACGACGTCTTCGGAGGTGATCGGCTCGTCGTCGGACCACACCAGGTCGTCCTGCAGCGTGTAGACCCAGGTCGTGCCGCCGTCCTCGACCTCCCAGCTGTCGGCCAGGCCCTTGGTCGGCGAACCGTCCTCGGCGCTGTTCTGCACGAGGTACTCGTAGACGTAGCGGTTGATGTTGGTCGGCGTCAGATAGATGGAGACGAACGGGTTGAACGTGTCGACGAAGCCGGACGTCGCGATGCGGAAGGTCGTGGCGTCGGCTTCGGGCGACGGCGTCGATGCCGTGGCGTCCAGGCGCGCCGGGGAGGTCGAGTCGGCGTGGGCGGCGCCGACCGGAAGCGCGATGAGCGCGGCTGCGGCGACCACCCCCAGCGCCTGCCGGGCGCGGGTCCGAGGAGGAGTGGGCATGAGGGTTCCTTTCATCGAGAACCTGGCCTCGGCGCGCGGGGCCGACGATGGACTACATAGAACCCCATCGTGGAGGACGGGGTCAACGTATTTGTTCCCGATACCGGCGGCCGACGTGGGATTTCACACGACTGTTACATGCCGGACGCGCGCGCAATATCGGCGGAAAAGGGGGCAATCCTCGGCGCGGATCGGCATTAGGACGCAGACTGCCCAGCTCGCCGTCGCTGGGTTCAGCAGAATGTGTCTCGCCGGCGCCGCAGGACGAATCGATGACTGAGCGCTGATCCGTTACGGATGTTCGTGTTCCTGCTCTTCGGTGAGCAGCACCGCCTCCAGCAGATCGATGCGCTGCTCGAGGGAGGAGAGCAGCACGTGCTCCGAGAGCGCGTGCGCGCCCCCGCCGCGGGGGCCGAACCCATCGACGGTGGGAACGCCGAAGTTGCCGACCTGGTTCGTGTCGCCCGCGCCGGCGGCGGGACGGCCTTCGATCTGCTGGCCCAGCGGCTCGGCCCGTCGGGCGATGCGGGCCAGCAGCGCCTCGTCGGCCGCGCCGGCCTGCCACGCCGGGCGACGGCTCAGCACGGTCCACTCGACCGCGGCATCCTCACGGATCGGCTGCAGCCCCCGCACCGCCTCCAGCACGCGCTCCTCGGTGTGCGGGTCGACGAAACGCAGTCCGATCTCGGCCTCGGCCTCGGCGGGCACCACGTTGGTGCGACCGCCGCCGCGCACCGCGCCGACGTTGCAGAGCACCTCGGTGGCAAGCTGCGGATCCGCGGCGATGCGGCGCAGCGCGACGAGCTGATCGACCAGCTCGTCGATCGCCGAGACCCCGCGGTGGGGATCCAGCGCCGCGTGCGCGGCCCGCCCGCGCACCGTGAGCTTCAGCCGGGTGCTGCCGCGCCGGCCCACCTTCAGCGCGCCGTCGGGATGGGGGGACTCGAACCCGATCGCGAGGGCGGCGCCCTCGGCGGCATCCCGCAGCACGTCTTGGGTGGTGGGCGAGCCGATCTCCTCGTCGCAGACCACCACCACCCGCACGGCGCGATGCCGGCGGCCGGCGAGGCGCTCGGCCGCCGCGATCATGACGACCAGTCCGCTCTTCATGTCGTAGACGCCGGGGCCGCGCACGGTGTCGCCGTCGACCGTCCACGGCAGATCTGTCTCGAGCGTGCCGCGGGGCCACACCGTGTCGCCGTGACCCACCAGCAGTGCCGGCGCTCCGGCGCCGTCGAGGTCGGCGATGAGCGTGACGCCGGCGTCGGTGCGCACCGTGCGCACGCGCGCGCCCACGGCCTGCCACCACCGTCCGAGCAGGTCGGCGATCGCCTCGCTGGCGGGCACATCCAGCGACGGCGATTCGATGCGCACCAGGCTCTCGAGCCGGCCGAGCGCGGTCTCCCGCTCCGAGGCGATGTCCATAGGACCCCTTGAGATTTTCCTTTTACGAAACATATCCAGTCTTGCCCTGCCAAGGAAGGTTGGATAATTTCGGTCCGAGCAGCCCCTCCGCCTTCCAACATCGGATACGTATTGTGCCTCACGCACTCGCCGTCCCCCTCCGCGCGGAGCGCCTGGGAGATGCCGCGTCGTACCGCGCCGCGGCGCAGCTGTACTCCCGCGTCTTCGGCTACGAGGACCGGGATCTTTCCGTCAACCCCCACCTGCTGAGTGCCCTCGTGCGCAACGGCGGGTCGGCCGTCGGCGTCTTCACTCCGGCTGACGAGCTGATCGGCTTCGCCTACGGATTCTCGGCACGGGATGCCGCAGGTCGCGACTTCCACTACTCGCAGGCAGCCGTCGTGGACCCCCGCCACCAGGGCCAGGGCGTCGGCCGCATGCTGAAGGACTGCCAGCGGCGGATCGCGCTGGAGTGGGGCCACGACACCATGCGGTGGACCTTCGACCCCCTCCTGACCCGCAACGCCCACTTCAACTTCTCGTCGCTCCGGGCGGAGGGCATCGCCTTCGCACCCGACTACTACGACCGCCCCGGGACCGATCGGGTCGTCGTGGAGTGGGTGCTGCGCCGAGACCACGACCCGCACGTCGCGCTGCGGGGCCTCCAGCCGCCGGCGTTCGCGCGCGCCGACTGGGGGCGGGCCGAAGACGCCACCGCGGTCGGCCCCGCCGGCTCGGTGGAGGTGCGGTGGCTCCCACTCGCGACCGAGCCGCATGGCGACGCCGGCAGCCTGCGCGTGGCTCTCACGTCGATGCTCGACGGTGAGCACGTCCTGGTGGCGTGCCGGCGCGTCTCGGCCGACACGGCGGCATACCTCGCGGTGCGAAACGCCCGCGCGACCGGAGAAGGGGTGGGGCCGTCATGACCGAGGGGCCACAGGACGACGAGGGGGCACTGGACCGGTCGCTGGTCTCGCCCCGAGAACGCTACGGCGAGCGCTTCCGCACCAACATCTCCGCCGAGGGCTTGCAGGCACGTGTGATCGAGGCCGAGACGCGGTCGTTGGCGCGCACCTTCGAACAGCTCAGCCGCAGCGGAGAGGCTTCGCGCGCGGCGGCGCTCATCCTCGGTGCCCGGCGGCGGTACATCAGCGGCCGTGGCAAGACATCGGCCTACGCGGAGCTGCTCAACGCCGACCTCTCGGCGACGCTCTCGAACGTGTTCCTCGTCGACGGACGCTCGCTGTCGCCGCTCACGGTGCTCACCGACGTGCGCGCATCCGACGTGCTGGTCGTCTTCACCATGCGCCGCTACCGCGAAGAGACCGTGCGGTTCGGCGAGCTCTTCCACGAGGCCGGCGGACAGCTGGTGCTCATCACCGACAGCGAGAAGGCGCCCTTGACCGAATCGGCATCCGCCGTCATCCGCGTGCACACGCATTCCGCGTCGTACGCCGACTCCCCCACCGCCGTCGCTGCGGTCTGCCACTTGCTCAGCACCCTCACCACCGCCAGCGCGAAAGGGGCTCGCCGTCGGCTTGCCGGACGCGACCGGTTCGCCGCCGACCTGGGGCTGTACCACCCAGACCCCCGGGACGGACACCGCCCGCACCGCGACGACACGGAGCGCGACGAGTGAGGGTGCAACGGCTGAGACTGTTCCGCGTCGGGCTGCCCCTCGTCCACGGCTTCGAGACGAGTTCCCATCGCAAGTCGGCGATCGACCACGTGCTGGTGGAGGCGACCGACGCCGACGGCGCGGTGGGGTGGGGTGAGATCGCCACACCCGCCGACCCGTACTTCTGCTCCGAGACGACCGACACCGCGTGGGCGGTGGCCATCCGCCACCTCATCCCCACCGTGGTCGGCGCGGACTGGGAGACGCCGGAAGAGCTCGAGCGCGGCTGGTCCCGCGTGCGGGGCCACGAGTTCGCGAAGGCGGGTTTCTCGGCGGCGGCGTGGGACCTGTACGCGCGGGCCACCGGCCGCTCGCTCGCCGCCGCGTTGGGAGGCAGCCGAACGACGGTGGCCGCCGGGGTGTCGCTCGGCATCGAGGCGGACGTCGACTCCCTGCTCGCCCAGGTGCAGCGCCACGTGGCGGCGGGATACGCGCGCGTGAAGCTCAAGATCGCCCCCGGCTGGGACGTGGCCCCGGTGCGCGCGGTGCGCGCCGCGCACCCCGGGCTCGATCTGCACGTCGACGCGAACGGCGCGTACCCCGACACCGCGGCATCCGCCGATGTCTTCCGTGAACTGGACCGGCACGGCCTGACGATGATCGAACAGCCCTACGCCCCGCGGGACTTCCTCGCCCACGCCCGGCTGCAGGCGAAGCTGCAGACGCCGCTGTGCCTCGACGAATCCGTCGTCGAGATCGCGGACCTGCAGACCATGCTCGCCCTCGACGCCGGACGCGTGCTCAACATCAAGGTCTCCCGCATGGGCGGGCTCACCACCGCCCGACGGGCGCACGACGTGGCGCGCGACGCCGGCATTCCGGTGTGGTGCGGCGGCATGCACGAGTTCGGCGTCGGGCGCGCGGCGAACGTGGCGCTGTCGTCCCTGCCCGGGTTCACACTGCCCTCCGATGTGTCAGGGTCGGACAAGTACTATGCCCGCGACGTCATCGTGCCCCCGGTGACGGCCCGGGCCGGACGGGTCGACGTGCCCACCACCCCCGGTCTGGGTCACGCGGTCGACACCGACTGGATCGCCGGCAACGCCTCCCAGCGGTTCGACACCGCCGCCGCGGTCTGAGACCGGAAGGAACCATGGATCCCCTCGCGCTCTACGTCCTCGACCTCGCCGAGCCCGATCCGGCGCGGAGTCTGCGGCGCGCCGACCCGCGCGCCGCGGTGCTGACCGCCACCGATCTCAGCGCCACCCGCGGTGACGGCGTCTTCGAGACGGTCATGGTCGTCGACGGCGTGCCGCAGGCCCTCGAACCGCACCTGGACCGGTTCGAGCGCTCCGCCCGGCTGCTGGACCTTCCCGCCCCGCGGCGCGACGTCTGGCGCCACGCGGTGCTCGCCGCCGCCGTCGAGGTGGGCGCCCTGCGCCGGCGCGCCGCCATCAAGTTCGTGCTCTCGCGCGGCGACGAGGCCGGTGATGGCACGCCCACCGGCTGGCTGCTGGGGTTCGCCCCGGCACGGCCCGCCGGTCCCCTGACCGAGGTGGACGTGGTGCTGCTGGACCGCGGCTACCGCCACGACGTGGCCACGACGTCGCCCTGGCTGCTGCAGGGCGCCAAGACCCTCTCCTACGCCCTCAACATGGCCGCGCTGCGCGAAGCGCGTCGCCGCGGCGCCGATGACGTGATCTTCGTCAGCAGCGACGGGTTCGTCCTCGAAGGCCCCAGTTCCACGGTCATCGCGCGCATCGACGGGGTGTACGTCACCCCGCCCGTCGACGTCGGCATCCTGCCCGGCACGACGCAGGCCGACCTCTTCGAAGGACTGCGCGCCGACGGCAGAAAGGCGGCGACACGCCGGCTCACGGTGCCGGAGCTGCTGCGGGCCGACGCACTGTGGCTCTGCTCCAGCACGCGCGGGGCCGCCGCGGTGCGCTCGGTCGACGGCGCCCCCTGCCCGGTCGATCGCGACGTGACCGCCCGGATGCAGCGTCACCTCGACGAAAGGACGGCCTGAGCATGATCCCGGTCATCGACGGCCACAACGACCTCGCGTGGGCATGCCGCGAGCACCACGACTACGACAGCACGGGCCTTCGCGAGACGACGGCGGGCCTGCACACCGACCTGCCACGGCTCGCTGCCGGCGGGGTCGGCGGCCAGTTCTGGTCGGTGTGGGTCGACCCGGTGCTCTCGGCGGCCGAGCAGGTGACCGCCACGCTGGAGCAGATCGATTTCGTCCACCGGTTCGTGGGCGACCACCCCGACCGGCTGGCGTTCGCGCGGACGGCCGACGACGTGCGCACCGCGATGGCGTCAGGGCGGGTGGCCTCGCTCATCGGCGTCGAGGGCGGCGCGCAACTGGGCGGTTCGCTCGGGGTGCTGCGCCAGTACGCGCGCCTGGGCGCCCGGTATCTGACCCTCACGTGGTCGCGCACGACCGACTGGGCGGACTCCGCCACCGACCTTCCCCGCCACGGCGGCCTCACCGAGTTCGGCCGCGAGGTCGTGCGCGAACTCAACCGCATCGGCATGCTCGTCGACCTCTCCCACGTGGCCCCCTCGACCATGCGCGACGCGCTCGAGGTCAGCATCCGCCCCGTGATGGTCAGTCACTCGGCGGCGCTCACCCTCTGCGACCATCCGCGCAACGTGCCCGACGACGTGCTGCGCGCCATCGGTGCGGGCGGAGGAGTCGTCATGGTCGCGTTCGTCCCGTCGTTCCTCATGCAGGAGCGGCGGGACTGGGTGCTCGCCGGGGCGCAGGGCACACCGCCAGAGGTGGGCATCGCCGACGTCGCCGACCACGTCGAACACATCCGCGATGTCGCGGGCGTGCACGCCGTGGGACTCGGTGCCGACTACGACGGCACCGACGCCATGCCGACGGGCCTGCACGACGTCTCGACGTACCCGCAGCTGCTGGCCGAGCTGGCCCGCCGTGGATGGTCGCGCCCGGACCTCGAAGCGCTCGCGCACGGCAACGTGCTGCGCGTGTTGGAAGCCTCGGATGCCGATCACCTCGCCTTCCTCGACGGCCGGGCCGCGCGGCCCACCCCGATCGCCCTGCGGCCGGCGGTGGACACCACCGCGCGGGCCCGGCCGGCGGCACCCGCGCCCCGCGTGCTCGTGGTGCAGAACAGCGAGACCTCGGGACTCCGCCGGCTCGGTGGCTGGCTCGAGGAGGACGGTGTGACCGTCGACGTCGTGCTCGGCGCGCACGGGCTGCCCGCCGACCTCGGCGGCTACGACGGGCTGGTGATGCTCGGCGGCGGGCTCATGCCCGACGACGACGAGCGGGCCCCGTGGCTCGCGCAGGAGCGACGGCTGGCCGCAGACGCCATCGCCGCCGACCTGCCGACGCTGGGCATCTGCCTCGGCGGTCAGCTGCTCGCCCACGTCGCCGGCGGCGAGGTGCGCGCGTCGTTCGGCCCCAAGGAACGCGGCGCGACGGAGATCCTCCTCTCCGCCGCCGGAGATGCCGACCCGGTCATCGGGGCGCTCGCGCCCGCGGCGCCCATGATCGAGAACCACCAGGACATGATCACCGCGCTCCCCCCGGGGGCGCAGCTGCTCGCCTCGAGCGCAGCGGTCGCGAACCAGGCCTTCCGGCTGGGTGCGCACGTGCGCGGGGTGCAGTTCCACCCCGAGGTCTGCGCCGACGACCTGCTCGGCTGGACCGAGCCGACCACGCCGGCGCCGGGCGACGTGCCGGTGGCGCAGCTGGTGGATGCCGCGCGGCTGGTCGACGGGCACAACACCCGCGCCAGCCGGGGGCTGGCGGCAGCCTTCGCCGAAGAGGTGCGGGCCGTCGCCGCCGCGCGCCGCGCAATCGACCTGTCCGGTGCGACGACCGTCGGGGTGGGCGCGTGACCGAGCGCCGCAACTCCCGCGGTGACGCCGGGCTCGCACCCACCGCGGCGCCGCGCGACGCGGTGGCCCACGCCCGGGCCGCGCTCGGCACGCACCTGCTCGATGACGCGACCCGCACGGCGCCCGCCGGCATCGCGGCGGTGACCCACCGGGGGCGCGTCCTGGCGCTGACGTCGTTCGGTGAACCGCGGCGCGACGGCGCCCCCACCCGGCGCGACACCGTGTTCCGCATCGCATCGATGTCCAAGAGCTTCCTCGCCGCCACCGCGCTGTCGCTCCGCGACGAGGGGCTGCTCGACCTGCATGCGCCCGCGGCCGCCCTCGTGCCGCAGCTGGCAGCGGCGCGGTTCGCGGGCTCGACTGCCCGCGTGACGCTCGACGCACTGTTGTCGAACCGCAGCGGTCTACCCGAGGACAATCCGTGGGGCGACGACCACCTGGGCGACGCGTGGGAGCACCTGTCGACGCTGATCGCCGGCGGTCTGCGCCTGTCGGCGACACCCGGAACCGAGTACCAGTACTCGAACATCGGACAGTCGCTGGTCGGCAGGGCGATCGAGGCGGTCACGGGTCGCCCGGTCGAAGAGGTGGTGCGCGAGCGGATGCTGGCCCCGCTGGGGCTGACGGCGACGCGCTGGTCGGCAGCCGAGTACCTGCCGGGAGCCGATCTGGCGGCGGGCTTTCGCACCTTCGACGAGGGCGCCTCGTTCGCGGCGGAGCCCTATGTCGGCTCGGGGGCGCTGGCGTGCATCGGCAGCCTGTTCAGCACCGTCGACGATGTGGCGGCGTGGATGCACTTCCTGGGCTCCGCCTTCGACGACCGCCCCACGGCGCCAGAGATTCTGAGTGCCGCGTCGCGACGCGAGATGCAGACGGCTCGCACGATGATCCCGACGGCGGGGGCGGTCTTCGCCGACCGCGACGGAGACCTGGACGGCGCCGGGTATGGCTACGGTCTGGTGGTCGAGCACGATCGGCGGTTCGGCCGCATCGTGCAGCACGCCGGCGGACTCCCCGGGTTCTCGTCCCACATGCGCTGGCATCCGCCCACGGGTATCGGGGCGGTGGTCTTCGGCAACTCCGACGCGTTCCGCGCCGGCCGCATCGCGGCAGCGGTGCTGCGTGACGTGCTGGGCCGCGTCGACGCGCCGTCCGCGGTCGTGCAGCCCTGGCCCGAGACCGTGCACGCCGCGACTCGCCTGGACGAGCTGCTGCGGGCCGGGCGTCCGTTGACGGATGCCGGTGACCTGCTGGCCCGCAACGTGCTGACCGACGTCCCGGCCGGCGTGCGTGCGCAGCGCCTGCAGCAGGCACTCGCCGAGGTCGGACCGGTGCGCCCCGACGCCGCGCCATTCGCGGCGCGCATCGTCACGGCATCCGACGCGGCGGCGCTGCGCTGGACGGTTCCCTGTGAGCGTGGCGCGCTCGTCTGCGACGTGCGTCTGGTCGGCCTGGCGGCCCCGGTGGTGCAGGCGGTCGCCGTCGCCGTCGCGGGGCCCGATGGACGCAAGCCGCGTGACGAGCCGCCGAGCGCGGCCGACCACCACGCCGTGGCACTCCGCTGACGCGGCGCCTCTACTCCAGCGGCGGAACCGCCTCGTCGCCCGGAGCGGCCTCGCCGGCGGCGGTGAGCGCCTGGTCGACGGTCGAGTGCACGAGCGTGGCGAGATACGAACCCGGCTCGGGAACCCCCGCCTGCGCGAGCAGCGCCGCGGCCTGCGCGACGATCGACCGCGAGAAGTCCGTCGCCGTCGCGATCGCCTCGGCATAGGCGGCACGGTCGGCCTCGGCCACGACGACCGGTTCGCAGCCGAGTTCGACGGCGAGGGCCTGCGCGATCGGCAGCACCGGCGCCGGGGCGGACACTGCCGCGTGGGAGCCGACCAGCTGGCGGACGTCGGTGGTCGTGCCGGTGAAGGTGATGGCGGGATGCAGGGCGAGCGGAATGGCCCCCTTGAGCATCGCCGGCGCGAGCACGTCGTACCCGTGAGCGGGATCGGTGTGCAGCACGAGCTGGCCGGGCTGCCACGCGCCGACGTCCGCGAGACCGCTGACGAGTCCCGGCAGCTCGTCGGAAGGGACGGCGATGATCACCAGTTCGCTGCGGCGCGCGACCTCGACGGCGTCGAGTGTCGGAACGCCCGGCAGGATCGCCTCGACGCGGTCTGGGTCGGACCCCGGCGTGATGCCCACGAGGGCGTGTCCGGCGCCGGCGAGGGCCGCGCCGAGCACGGGGCCCACGCGCCCCGCGCCGATCACGCCGACGCCGAGTCGCGCGCTGCGGTTCACCGCGGGTCCTCCGGCTTGTGGGCGTCGGGCGCGCGCGGCGCCGGCCGCTCCGCGGGCGGCGGCACGACGATGACCGGGTGCTCGGGGGCCACAAGCGCAACCGGATGCAGCGGCGCCGGCGGAGCGGAGTCCGCGTCGATGGGCGTCTCGGGTGCGCCCTCGGCGAGCCATTCGGGCGCGGGCTCGCGCGCCGGTTCGGCCGCGGGTCGGGGCTCGGGCTGGGGCACCGATTCGGGCGTGAATTCGGGTGCGCCCTCGGGTGCTGACCCGGGCACGGGCACGCCGTCGGTCTCCGCAGCGGACCCGGCCTCACCGGCCCACCGGTGGGACCGGTCGGCGGCAGCCGCCCGCACGGCGGCGGCTTCGACGGCTTCGAGCAGGTTCACGGCGTCGTCCCGGTCGATGGCCGACACGTTCGCATACACCGGACCGGCGACGACGTGGCCGCGCACGGCAGCGACGCGCAGCGCCCGGTCGATCGGCCCCTGGTAGATCCCGATGCTCTGCAGCCGGGCCAGCGGGAGGATCGCGAGCTTGCGCCACACGACGCCCCGCCGCAGCAGCAGCTGGTCGCCGGTCAGGCGGAATCCGTTGCGCCGCCACGACAGCGGGCGGAGGATCCGCGCGCGCCGCGGGGTGGTCGCGTACTCGTCGCCCTCGACCGGCCCCTCGACGCCCTGCCGCAGCAGCAGCGCCGCGTCGGCCCCGGCGACCTGCGGCAGCAGCAGCTGCAGCACACGCTCGACATCGGCGAGCGTGCCGACCGGAAGCACGGTGGTGAACTGGTCGGTCGAGCCGTCGTAGACGCTGCGGCCGGTGAGCCGGTTGATCTTGATGGCCCACCACCCGAACCGGCGCCACAGCACGGACTGGCTCACCTCGAGGGCGTGCACCCGTCCCGGCGGCACGATCTCGGTGACCGTCGTGAGCAGACCGAAGGTTATGCGCACCCCATCGGGGGTCGGCGCGATGGAGTACCGCAGCGACCGCACGATCTGGCGCACCCAGTACGCTCCGAAGCCGATGACAGCCGGGACGACGCTCAGCAGCACCCAGGGCGTGCCGAGCACGGCGCCGACGATGATCGCGACGATGCCGAGGAGCAGCATCACGGTGCCGGGGCTGATGATCTGGGATGCCACCAGCCGCCCCACCGGGATGTGCACGACCGACTCGGGCGCTTCGGCGGCCTGATCGTCGCCCTCGATGAGACCGGTCAGCCCCCGGTTCACCGTCTGCGCGAGTGACCCGGCGGCGGCGGCCGTCGCGGCGGCCTTTCCCAGGCGCCGGCCCGAAGCGAGGCGCAGGATGTCGGCACGCACGGCTTCGGCGTTGGCGGTCGAGAGGTACTCGAGCTTCACGTTGGAGTCGGTGCCCGCGCCCACGACCTCGAGCTTTGCCATGCCCAGCAGCCGGGCGATCATCGGACGGGTGAGGTTGACCCCCTGCACGCGGTCGAGGGGGGCGCGGCGCTGGGTGCGGAAGAGGATGCCGCTGCGCACCTCGACGTCGTCGTCGGTGATGCGGAGGGTGTGGAAGCGCCACGACATGTAGAACCCGGCGATCAGCACCAGCACGAGACCGAGCACGACCAGCAGTGCGACGACGACGAGGTTGTTGGCGAGCACCCAGTCGATGGGGTCGCCACCCCCCTCGTATTCCTCCCACTCCTCGGTGTCGATCTGACCGCCCGAGAGGCCCGGGACGAAGATCGCGATGAGGCGATCGCGCAGGTTCGCGATGACGACGCCGATGATCACGATGAGCGCCAGACCGCCACGCAGCAGCGGACTCAGCGGGTGCATCCGGTGCCACTCGCCGTCGCTCAGCCGCGAGCGCACGAGCGCCGGCGGAGGCGCCGTCACGGCGGCCCCCTGCTCGGTCGTGCCGGCGGGATCGCTCACAGTCCCGTCCGACGGCTCTCGGCGACCGCGATCAGGTGATCGCGCAGCGCCTCTGCGGCCTGCTGCGACAGTCCGGGGATCGTCACGCCCGTGGTGGCCGCGGCGGTGACGAGCTTCAGCTGGGCGATGCCGACCCCTCGGTCCAGCGGCCCGTGGGTGATGTCGACGAGCTGCATCCGCCCGTAGGGGACGGCGACGATGCGCTGCCACAGGATGCCGCGACGGAACACCAGGTCGTCGTCGCGCAGCTGGTATCCGATCGCGCGCACCTGGCGGGGGAGGATCAGAATGGTCCACAGCAGGATCACGCCGAGGATGCCACCGGGGATGAGAGCCCACGTCTGATCCAGCACCAGCGTCAGCACGAGCACGGCGACGATGTCGAGCAGCAGGAACGCGCCGTAGCTCAGAAGCTGCACGCGCAGGTACTTGCGGGAGATCTGGTGCCAGGTGCCGTGCTCGAGTGCCAGCCGGCCCTCGCCCCGCGGCTCGATGAGACGGTCGTATGTGCCGGCGTCGAGGGCCGAGTCGGTGGCCGCCGTGCCCGTCGGGTCTACGGTGGCGGCGTCAGTGGTGGGTGGCAGTGCTGTCGGGCCCGGGGGCGGGGGGTTCGTCATCGTCGTCCTTCCGGATGGTGCACAGCTGCTCGGCGACGAGGGCGGTCGCCACCAGGATCGCACCGCCGATCGCAGTCGCGAGGATCGTCGTCACCGAGCCTAGCGAGGGGTCGGCCGGGCGCGTGGCCACGAAGACTCCGAGGCCGCCGGCGAACCCGGTGACGGCGGCGCCGGTGATGCTCGATGCCTTCGCGAGCATGGCGATGCGCACGGCCTGAAAGGGATTGACCGCCCGGCCGGTGTGCCGAGCCCCATCACGGGTGGCCCGCGCGATCGGCACGGCCAGCGCGATGAGGATCGCACCGAGCACGACCAGCAGCACGGGGAGCATGAGGGAGGGGGTGAAGGTGGGTCGCCCGGTTGCGGTGAGCGTCTGGTCGACGAGATACCCGGTGCCGAGGCCGAGCACGGCGGCGACGACGAGCGAGGCCGGCCCGGTGCGCTTCACGAGGCATCCCCCCGCTCACTCAGACGGCTCAGCAGTTCGGCGACGCTGCCCTGTCCGGGCAGCTGTGCGTCGGGATCGACCGTCAGCCACGGCCGCAGCACGAAGTCGCGCTCGCCGGCGCGCGGGTGCGGGAGCAGCAGCGCGGGGTCGTCGCTCTGCACCTCGCCGTAGGCGATGAGATCCAGATCCAGGGTACGGTCCTGCCAGCGGGCGGCCCCCGGCTCGCGCGCCGCCCGGCCGTGGGCGGCCTCGATGGCGTGCAGGTATCCCAGCAGCACGCTGGGCGCGAGTCGGGTCTGCAGCAGCGCCACCGAATTCAGGTAGGCGGGCGCGTCGGGGTCGGGGCCGTCGGGGGTGAGGGCGACCGTCTCGATGGGCGCCGACGCGACCACGTCGGTGGTCAGCGGCAGCCGTGCGAGGCTGCGCAGCGCCTCGGTCATGGTCGCCTCGCGGTCGCCGAGGTTCGCCCCGAGGGCGACGACGGCGCGCACGGGAGCGGCATCCGCGCTGTCGTGCGTCGAGCTGAACCCCTGCGCGAGTCGGCGGCTCATGGCATCCGTCCTCGGATGATCGTGACGGTGACGTCGTCGAAGGGCACCGGGATGGGAGCGGCGGGCTTGTGCACCGTCACGCGGACGCGCTGCACCGGCCGGCGGGCGAGCACGGCGTCGGCGATGCGGGCGGCGAGGGTCTCGAGCAGGTCGACGGGTTCGCCGGCGAGGATCGCCGCCACCTCCTCGGCCAGTTCGCCGTAGTGCACGGTGTCGGCGACGTCGTCGGTGGCGGCAGCCTGGCGGGTGTCGAGCGACAGCACCACGTCGGCGACGAACTCCTGGCCGTCACGGCGCTCGTCGGCGTACACCCCGTGGTGCCCGAAGGCACGGATGCCGGTGACGGCGATCTCGTCCAGGTCGCTCACGGTGCTGCTCCCTCTCTCCAGGCGCGGGCCACGGCCAGCGCGTCGCGGGTCGCGATCACATCGTGCACCCGCACGGCCCACGCGCCGTCGGCGGATGCGAGGAAGCTCGTGACGGCGGTCGCGAGGTCCCGGCGGCGCTCGTCGGCACCCTCCGCTCCGGCGCCGGCGCCCGCGGCGGCGAGGGCGTCGGCGAGGAAGCGCTTGCGGCTGGTTCCCACCAGCACGCGCAGGCCCAGGTCCACCACCTGCGGCAGGTGCGACAGCAGCATCCAGTTCTGGTCGCCGCGCTTGCCGAACCCGATGCCGGGGTCGACGATGAGGCGATCGCGCGGGATGCCGGCGCTCTCGGCGGCATCCACCCGCGCAGCCAGCTCGGCGACGACCTCGCCGGTGACGTCGGCGTAGTCGGCGCGGGCGTACATCTCGGTCGAAGGACCCCGCCAGTGGCCGATCGCCAGCTCCGCGCCGGTGCCGGCGACGGCCGCGAACATGCTGTCGTCGGCGAGGCCGCCCGACACGTCGTTGACGATGCGGGCGCCGGCGTGGACGGCGGCGACGGCCGTCTGGGAGTTCATGGTGTCGATGCTCACCACGGCGCCCGCGGCGGCGAGGGCCGAGACGACGGGCAGCACCCGATCGCGCTCGACGGCGGGGTCGACGCGCTCCGCGCCGGGGCGCGTGGATTCGCCGCCGACGTCGAGCAGGTCGGCGCCGTCGGCGAGCAGCTGCAGACCGTGGGCGATCGCGGCATCCGCCTGGGCGTACCGTCCGCCGTCGCTGAAGGAGTCGGGGGTGACGTTGACGATGCCCATCACGAGGGTCACCGCCCGCTCCCCGCGAGGAGAGCCATGATCTCGGCGCGCGCGGCGGGCTCGGCCATGTCGCCCCGGGCGGCCACGGTCACCGTGGAGGCGTCGGGCTGGCGTCCCCCGCGCATCGTGACGCACTGGTGGGTCGCGTCGAGGACGACGAGCACTCCGCGGGCATCGATCGCTCCGGCGATCGTGTCGGCCACCTGCTCGCCGAGACGCTCCTGCACCTGCGGGCGGGCGGCGAGGATGTCGACCACGCGCGGCAGTGCGCCGAGTCCCACCACCTGCTCGCCGGGGAGGTACGCGATGTGCGCGTGACCGGCGAAGGGCAGCAGGTGGTGCTCGCACACCGAGCGGAACCGGATGTCGCGCAGCATGACGGCACCGGAGGGCAGCGTGTCGGGCGCCGGACCCCGCGACACCGAGATGGTGTGCGCGAGGGGCTCAGCCGGGTCGGCGCCGACACCGGCGAAGAACTCCGCATAGGTGTCGGCGACGCGCTGCGGTGTCAGGCGCAGGCCCGGGCGCTCGGGATCCTCCCCGATCGCCACGAGCAACTCGCGCACCAGGGCCGAGACGCGCTCACGATCGACGGACACGCCCCGAGCCTATGCGGTTGCGGGGCGGGCCTGACCGGCAGGACGACGGCGCGTGGCCTTCTCGACCGCCTCATCGGCCTCGACGGCGGCCGCGAGACCGGCGTCCTCGCGGCGACGCGGCACCTCGATCGGCGGCAGGGCGGAAGCCGGCCGGTCTTCGCTCGACAGCCACTGCGGACGCTCGGGCAGGTGCTTGATGTCCTTGAAGATCTCGGCCAGCTCGATGTGGTCGAGGGTCTCCTTCTCCAGAAGCTCCAGCGCCAGCTTGTCGAGGATGTCGCGGTTGGCGGTGATCACCTCGTACGCCTCATTGTGGGCCTGCTCGATGAGTCCGCGCACCTGCTCGTCGACACGCTCGGCGATCGCCTCGGAGAAGTCGCGACCGTGACCCATGTCGCGGCCGAGGAACATCTCGCCGGATGCCGCGCCGAGCTTGACCGGTCCGACCTCGGTGGTCATGCCGTACTCGGTGACCATCTTGCGGGCGATGCCGGTGGCCTTCTCGATGTCGTTGGAGGCGCCGGTGGTGGGGTCGTGGAACACGACCTCCTCGGCGACGCGGCCGCCCATGGCGTAGGCGAGCTGGTCCTGCAGCTCGTTGCGCGTGACGGAGTACTTGTCATCCAGCGGCAGCACCATCGTGTAGCCGAGGGCCTTGCCGCGGGGAAGGATCGTCACCTTCGTCACCGGGTCGGTGTGGTTCATCGCCGCGGCAGCCAGGGCGTGACCGCCCTCGTGGTACGCGGTGATGAGCTTCTCCTTGTCCTTCATCACGCGCGTGCGGCGCTGCGGACCGGCGATGACCCGGTCGATCGCCTCGTCGAGGGCCCGCATATCGATCAGCTGCGCGTTCGAGCGCGCCGTGAGCAGGGCGGCCTCGTTCAGCACGTTCGCCAGGTCGGCACCGGTGAAGCCGGGGGTCTTGCGGGCGACGACCTCGAGGTCGACGGAGTCGGCGAGGGGCTTGCCGCGGCCGTGCACCTCGAGGATCTTGAGGCGGCCCTTGAGGTCCGGGGCATCCACCCCGATCTGGCGGTCGAATCGCCCAGGGCGCAGCAGCGCGGGGTCGAGGATGTCGGGGCGGTTGGTCGCCGCGATGACGATGACGTTGGCCTTGGGGTCGAAGCCGTCCATCTCGACGAGCATCTGGTTGAGCGTCTGCTCGCGCTCGTCGTGGCCGCCGCCCATGCCGGCACCGCGGTGACGGCCGACGGCGTCGATCTCGTCGATGAAGATGATGGCCGGCGCGTTCTCCTTGGCCTGGTTGAAGAGGTCGCGCACGCGGCTGGCGCCCACGCCGACGAACATCTCGACGAAGTCCGAGCCCGAGATGGAGTAGAAGGGCACTCCCGCCTCGCCGGCCACGGCGCGGGCGAGGAGCGTCTTTCCGGTTCCGGGAGGGCCGTACAGCAGCACGCCCTTCGGGATGCGCGCGCCCACGGCCTGGAAGCGCGCGGGGTCCTTCAGGAAGTCCTTGATCTCGTGCAGCTCTTCGATCGCCTCGTCGGCGCCGGCGACGTCCTGGAAGGTGACGGTGGGCGTCTCCTTGGTCACGAGCTTCGCGCGGGACTTGCCGAACTGCATGACCTTGCCGCCGCCGCCCTGCGCGGACGACATGAGGAACCAGAACAGCAGACCCAGCAGCAGGATCGGCAGGAGAAGCGAGAGGAACCCGTCGAACCAGGTGGCGCGCGGCACGGCGTCGTCGAAGCCATCCTTCGGCTCGGCCGCGTTGATGGCGCTGACCACCTCGTCGGCGCGCGCCTCCACATAGTAGAACTGCACCTCGGTGGCGCCCTCGTAGGGCTTGGACAGCGTCATGTCCACGCGCTGGTCGCCGTCGGTGTTGAGCACCTCGGTGACGGTGTCGCCGTCGAGCAGCTCCAGCCCCTCCTGGGTGGAGATCTGCTTGGCAGCGCCCAGGCTCGAGATGAGCGAGAAGCCGACCATGAGGAGCACGCCGATGAGCAGGATGTAGATCAGCGGGTTGCGAGCGATCTTCTTGAAGTTCATGGTGCGGGCCGACGCCCGGTCCCTTTCGACGGAGAGCAGCCCGTTCACGGGGACGGGCGACAGGGCCTCAGGTTATCGCGGGACGACAGCAACGGACTGTGCATTCGCCCAGGGCTTAAACAGCCCCGCGGCTCAGGCGTAGACGTGCGGGGCGAGCACCGCGACGTCGCGCAGGTTGCGGTAGCGCTCGGCGTAGTCGAGGCCGTAGCCGACGACGAACTCGTTCGGGATGTCGAAGCCCACGTAGCGGCAGTCGATGTGCACCTTGGCCGCATCGGGCTTGCGCAGCAGGGCGAGCACCTCGATCGACTCCGCACCGCGCGAGGCGAAGTTCTCCAGCAGCCAGCTGAGGGTCAGCCCCGAGTCGATGATGTCCTCGACGATGAGCACGTGCTTGCCGTGCAGGTCGGTGTCGAGGTCCTTGCGGATCTGCACCACGCCGCTGGACTTGGTGCCGGCGCCGTACGACGACACCGCCATCCAGTCCATCGTGATGTCGCTCTGCAGCGACCGGGAGAAGTCGGCCATCACCATCACGGCCCCCTTGAGCACACCCACCAGCAGCAGGTCCTTGCCGGCGTAGTCGGCGTCGACCTGCGCCGCGAGCTCGCGGAGCTTCTGCTGGATCTCCTCCTCGGTGACGAGGATGGTGGAAAGCTGGTCCGAGATGTCGGCGGCACGCATGCGTCGAGTCTAGATTCCCGTCGGCGGTGCCGTGAACTCGATGAGCCCGCCGCGGCGGGCGGCGCGGCATCCCGGCAGGTCGATCGGCCCCTGTCCTGACCAGTCGGTGACCAGGCGCGCGACCTCGAGGGTCTGCGATCGCGTGAGCGACTGACCGAACTCGCTGGCCACGACGTGGCGGATGATGCGGTGGCGCAGCGCCGGCGGGTTGGCCGCGAGCGCCGCCGTCGACACGGCGATGCCGGCCTCTGCGGGTTCGACGATGTCCTCGATGGTCTCGTGGATCATCTCGGCGAACGCCTCGGCATCCTCGCGCAGCTGCTCGGCGGTGCGCGCGAGGGCTTCGGCGACGCCGGGACCGAGCTCGGCCTCGAGCACCGGCAGCACTGTCTCGCGCACCCGCACACGGGCGAACCGCCGGTCGGTGTTGTGGGGGTCGTCCCACGGATCGAGGCCGGCGGCCGCGCAGGCGGCCCGGGTGGTCTGCCGGCGTACCGTCAGAAACGGGCGCAGCCACCGCAGTCCGGTCGTGTCATCGCGGCGCACGGGTGCCATGCCGGCCAGGCTCGTCGCGCCCGAACCGCGCGCGAGGCCCAGCAGCACGGTCTCGGCCTGGTCGTCGAGAGTGTGGCCGAGCAGCACCGCGTCGGCACCGCGGGCGGCGGCGGCCTCGGTGAGAGCGCGGTAGCGGGCGTCGCGCGCGGCGGCCTCGGGGCCTCCGGGCGCGGCCGGGTCGACCGTCACCCGCACGACGGCGGACTCGATACCGAGTGCCGCGGCCGCCGCCGCCGCGCTGTCCGCGGCGGCGGCCGAACCGGGCTGCAGCCCGTGGTCGACCGTGATGCTGGCCACCCGCACACCCAGCTTGGGCGCCTCGAACGCGGTCGCGGCGGCGAGGGCCAGCGAATCGGCCCCGCCGCTCAGGGCGACGATCACCTCGCCGCCATCGGCAAAGGGCTGCAGCGCGGCGCGGACGGCGCGGCGGGTCTCGGCGACGGCGGGGTTCAGGGACGGCACGCGACCACGGTAGCGGCCCCGGCCGCCGTCCCCCCTCCGTCTCGCCGCGGTCGCACCGCGCCGGCGTGCACAACGTCGCCGATCCGACCGCCACCGGCACGTACGGCGGCCCTGCGGGCCCCAGCCCCCACAGGTTGGCGACGTTGTGCACGCGCACCCACCCACAGCACCCCACTGGCCGCCCACAACACAGGCAGAATCGCCCGCGCCGGCCCGGCAGCGCCCGAACACCCCCGGTCCACCGGAGTTATGGTGCGAACGCCGCCCGAGTAGGCTGGTCGCCGCATCCCACCCCAGTCTTCGAAGGAGCACCAATGGGCGCGTACGACGCCGTCATCGAGATCCCCCGCGGCAGCCGCGTGAAGTATGAAGTCGACCACGGCACCGGCCGCGTCTACCTCGACCGTGTGCTGTTCACCCCCATGGGCTACCCCGCCAACTACGGGTTCTTCGAGAACACGCTCGGCGAGGACGGCGACCCGCTCGATGTGCTGGTGCTGCTCGACCGCGATCTGTTCCCCGGCGTCATGGCGCGCGTGCGTCCCGTCGGCGTGCTGAAGATGAGCGACGAGGCCGGCGGAGACGACAAGGTCGTCGCCGTCATCGCGAAGGACCCCCGCTGGGACCACGTGCAGGACGTCTCGGACCTCGACGAGTGGACCAAGGGCGAGATCAACCATTTCTTCGAGCACTACAAGGACCTCGAGCCCGGCAAGTGGGTCAAGGTCGACGAGTGGGCGGATGCCGCCGAGGCCGAGCGCCTGGTGAGCGAGGCGTTCGACCGCTTCCGCGACCACGACGAGCAGACCCGCACGCAGGGTGAGGGCGAAGCTCCCAAGACCGTCTGACGACGGCAGTCTTCACGAGGGGCGGGTGCTGCGGCATCCGCCCTTCGTCGTTGTCAGACCCCGACGCCGCGGTTGGCCAGGAACGGCGCCGGGTCGATGCGGACGCCGCCGGAGTAGACCTCGAAGTGCAGGTGGCATCCGTCGGATGCACCCGTGTTGCCGGCGTAGGCGATCACCTGGCCGGCAGAGACCCACTGGCCGTATCCCACGGCGTATCCGCCGGGGCGGATGTGGGCGTAGCCCGTGACGATGCCGCCGCCGTGGTCGATCTTGATGTAGTTGCCCCAGCTGCCGCTGTAGGCCGCGAAGACCACCGTGCCGGCGGCTGCCGCGTAGATGTAGGCGCCGCACCCGTTGGCGAAGTCGATGCCGCGGTGGCCGCTGCCGCTGCAGTAGCCGTTGGAGCAGATGGTGCCGCGGTTGCCGAACCATGAGCTGATCCAGCCGCCGTGCGGCCGCACCCAGCCCTGGCCGCCACCGCCGCCGCCACCGCCACCGGAGTTGCCGCCACCGCCGCCTCCGCCGCCGCCGCCACTGGCCGGTGGCCGGGCTGCGTTCTCCTTGGCGATGCGCTCGGCCTCTTCACGGGCGCGGCGTTCGGCTTCTTCGCGGGCGCGGCGCTCGCGCTCCTCGCGCTGGCGGCGCTCTTCTTCGACGCCGGCCTGGTAGCCGGCCACGGTCTGCGCGGTGGTGTCCTTGAGGGCGGCGAGCTGCGCCTGCAGCGTGCCGAGGTGCTCGGTCTGAGCGGCGAGGGCCGCCTGGGCCGCCTCGGCCGCTGCCTGAGCCTCGACCATCTTGGCCTCGGCTGCGCGCTTCAATTCGTCGCGCGCGTCTCGGGCGACGGATGCCTGGTCGCTGAGGCTCTGCGCGTTGTTGCGGGCCATGACGGCGTCGGTGTAGACGGCCTGGTTGGCGGCGAGGAGCTTGTCCATCGTGCCGAGACGGGCGAGCAGATCGTCGGCCGTCGCCGCGGAGCCCGAGAAGAACAGTTCCAGCGAGGTGTCGTCGCCGCCGTTGCGGTAGAGCTGCGAGGCCACACGTCCGGCCTTCTGCGCGGCCTCGAGGGCGCGGGCCTCTTCGGCGTCGGCCTGGGCCTGCAGGGAGTCGGCGCGTTCGACCGCCGCCTCGTATGCCTCCTGCGCCGCCTGGTACTCGAGTCCCAGGCGCTCGGCTTCGCCCTGCTTGTAGGCGACGTCGGCGGTGAGGTCGTTGATGAGCTGCTCGATGCGGGCGACCTCGGCGTTCTTGGACGCCTCATTCGCCTTTGCCCGCTGCACGTCGTCCCACGAGGGGTACCCGGCGATCGCGAATGCGACCGGGGCGAACGGGGCGGCCAGAGCGCCCGCAGCCACGAGACCGAACGCGCCGACGGTGAGCGCACCACGCCGGGTGACGCCGCCCGCGAAGGCGCGCTGCTCGGCGGGGGTGGGCGCGCAGCCGCACTCTTCGGGGTCGTCGATGCGCGTGAACCGCACGCGGCACCTCATCTCTTCGCCAGATCGGGGGGAGTCGAAGACGTCTTCACAGTAGCAACATCAGTCACATCCGCAACGATTTTCTCGGGCGCATCCGCCCGCTCATCGCGCACATCCTCGCGCCCATCGTGCCGCCTCAACACCCCTCCGACCGGTACGGCGCGCCCCCGATTGGCGTTTTGGCCAACCAGTGCATATGCTTGAGCGTCGGTAAGCGTGAGCACCGGGTTCGTCCCACAGGGTTCACTCGGCCCCATCGTTTAGCGGCCTAGGACGCCGCCCTTTCACGGCGGTAGCACGGGTTCGAATCCCGTTGGGGTCACACCTACAATTGAATATGCATGGCCCTGTAGCGCAGTTGGTTAGCGTGCCGCCCTGTCACGGCGGAGGTCGCGGGTTCAAGTCCCGTCAGGGTCGCTCCAGAGCGACGGGCCCTTTTTCGGAAGGGCCCTTCGTCTCGGACGCGGCAGTCATCGCACGGCCGCGCGGCTCTGTAGCTCAGTTGGTAGAGCGCACGACTGAAAATCGTGAGGTCACGGGATCGACGCCCGTCGGAGCCACACGGGTGACCGTTACAGTCACCCTAGAAACCCTCGCCTAGCTTCTACATGGCGGGGGTTTCGCTTTTCCCTGGTGAGAAGCGGTTTCTGAACCGCTCCCCTGAGAGCGCGGGCGTTCAGCGGCCCGCATGAATCGCGCCTTGGACGTCGTGCGGGCCGGTCCCGGGCCGGGAACTCGGCTGAAACCACCCGAAATCAGCCATCACCAACGAGCGCGACTCCCGCGGAGTCACGCGGTGAATAAGCACTCGTGAGCACCCACCGAGCCCGCGAACACAACTGAAAATCGTGCGGTCACGGGATCGACGCCCGTCGGAGCCACTGAAACCCTCGTGAGGCTTCTACTCATGGAGGTTTCTTCATTTCCCCGGTCGTTCAGCGAGCGGCGCGAGACGAAACGCCCGAGGCGGATGCCGGTTCGCGAGCCTCATCTCTGCGCGAACGCCCCCAGCGCGGCTGCGTAGCTGTCGCGGTCTTTGCGAGTCGACTCGGTGATCAAGAGCGCCGAGCCGCCGATGATGCGCGTGTGTTCCCCACGACAGGGAATGGTGATGACCTTCGACAGCCCCACCCGCCACGCTCGGATCAGCGCGTCCAGCGACTGGTGTTCCGGCGACTCGGCCAGAGACCGCGGTCGATCGTCACGCCGTGCTTCGAACCGCGCCTCGGTCCACGCACGATAGTCCTCGGTGAACGCGGTGTCGCCGAAACGGTCTCGCCAGGTCGGCCCATGTAGCTGGCGAATCAGCTCACCCCGTTCGTCAGACCCGTGCGTGGCGCGTGCAAGCTCCTCGAACATGGACGGCTCAACGGACACAGCAGCGCGGGCGAGGGCGCCCTCCCACACCTCCGGCCACGCCACTTCCCACGCGTCACGATCTTCTGGGTCGCCGGCCGGCGCAGGCGGGTCCACGAGCCCAGGAGGAAGCTGACCACCGATCGGCCGCAGACCCCATGCCTCTCGAACCCATAGCAACGCCAGGAGCTGGTGGGGATCGTCGTCCACCGAGATCACCATGTCGTGCGGCCACGGGTTTGCGTCCATCGGGATGGTCGATCGCATCGAATTTCTCCTTCCGGCCGGTGGGCTCGTCACGCCAGTATTGCCCTGATGAGAGGCTCACCGACAGACAATGTCGACCTCACCGAGCCACCTGCCCTCCCGACAGACAGGAACCCCACATGACGAACACAGAGCCTGCCGGCTCGCGCCCCGGCTACATCGTGCTGCCCGCAGACGTCGCGCGCGGACGTAGGCACATGTGGGTCGCATACGTGCTCGCCCTCCTGGGCGGCGCGGTGGGCCTGCACCGGTTCTACCTCCGCCGGTACCGCAGCGGCCTCACCCTGGGGCTCCTCTTGCTGGGCGGCTTCCTCACCATCTTCATCGGACAGATCATCGCCCACGTCATCTCCGATGGGGCAGCGCCCGGCAGGACCACCACATTCGCAGACGACGCGGTGATCCTGCTCTCGCTGCTACCTCACATCGCGATTCTCGTGTGGGTGGTCGGGGATCTGTTCCGCCTCCCCCGGATGACGCGGGAGGAGAACGCTCCCGGAGCTCAACCCGCCGGCAGCGACTCTTCCGACGCGGTCATGCGGGGCTGACGAGCTGGATGAGATTGCCGCACGTGTCATCGAGCACCGCGGTGCGCACCGGCCCCCCGGGCGTCGGCGGCTGGACGAACCGCACCCCGCGCGCCGTGAGTTCGGCGTAGGAGGCATCCACATCGTCGACTGCGAAGGATGCCGAGGGGATGCCCTGCTCGGCGAGCGCCTCCACGTACGTTTTCGCGGCCGGGTTCTCATCGGGCTCCAGCAGCAACTCGACGCCATCAGGATGGTCGGCGTCGACCACCGTGAGCCACCGATACTCGCCCAGCGGAATGTCATTCTTCGTGACGAAACCCAGCACGTCGGTATAGAACGCGAGCGCCTTCTCCTGGTCATCCACGAAAACGCTCATGACGTGCAGTCGTGCTTTCATCAGTCCGTCCCCCTTGTGTCGATTGGCCATCGCAGGGTGATCTCCCGCAACGGCGCGGTGTTCAGCCAGTGGAGTTTCGTGCGTCCCACCCGTTCGGTGCTGATCAAGCCGCACTCCTCCAGCACTCCCAGGTGTTGAGATATGGCCTGCCGCGACGAGCCCGTGCCCGACTCGGCGAGCCGGCTGCAGATCTCGAACAGCGTGACACCGTCTCGGCCGACCAGCAGATCGAGGATCTGTCGGCGAGTCGCATCCGCGAGCGCCCGGTAGACGTCGACCATTCGCCCAAAATATGCAAGTCGCGACTTGCATGTCAAGAGCTCGATCGTGAATCCGCGAGCTCCGTAGATCAGTCGCGCCACCACTGACTGCCGCCGGGGTGGACGCACGAGGTCGGTGCACGACACGCTCCCCCGCGCGAGGGAGATCGAAAACCTCCCCCATCAGGCGGATGCTGTGATCCTGCGCCCTCCGTACGTTGGGACCCATGGACAACGAAACGAACCCTGAAACGACCGGAGGCGCAGCCAAGGGAACCGGCATCGGCATCGGCGTCGCCCTCGGTCTCGCTGTGGGAGCGGCGGTCGGCATCGCGGCCGACAACCTCGCCCTGTGGCTCGCGGTCGGCGTCGCCATCGGCATCGCCTGCGGCGCAGCCTTCGACGCCCGAGGACGCCGAAAGAACTAGGCGCTTCGGTCGCTGCCGCCCGTCCGAAGCCCCGCCGCCCGGGGCCATAGGATCGGCGGGAGCGCGTCGCCGCTGACGCGCAGCGAGGAAGATGATGTCAGGATCGGGCAGTTCGGCAGCCGCCACCAAACGAACGAGACGGCGTCGGCGCCTCTGGCCCTTGCTGCTGGTCGCGGCATCCGCCACCGTCGTCGTCATCGGCATAGCACTCGCCCTCCCCCGGCTGGCCGACGCGGACTCCCCCGCGACGCCGCCCGCAGACTCCCCGGCATCCGCACCGACGCCCGCACCGGCAGCCTCGACGCCCGCGGAACAGCTGCTGGCGGGCACGGACGACGCGAACGCCTGCGCCGTCACCTTCTCCATCGACGGCGCCGAGGTCGACCCGGTGCTCGTCTCGCAGGGCGCGCTGTACGGCGCCCTCCCCATTCCCCGGCGCGACGACGCGGTGTTCGCTGGCTGGTACGCGACGGCGACGGATGCCACGGCCTACACGACCGCCGCACGCGTCAACGGATCGGAGCTCGCCACGTGCGCCGACCGGCAGCAGACCCTGTACGGCTCGTGGATGACGCATGAGCGGGTCGCCGCCGAAGACGCGGCGATCCCGATCCTCATGTACCACCAGTTCACGACGAACCCCGAGGGCGAGGATGACTGGCTGCGCCTGAACTACGCCTACATCGGCGACTTCGAAGCCCACATGGACTACCTCGCGACAGACGGCTTCTACCTGCCGACGTGGGACGAGCTCAGCGCCTTCATCGACGGCGCTCTGTTCCTGCCCGACCGCTCCGTCATCATCACCGATGACGACGCCCACCACACCTGGCTCGAGTTGGCGGCCCCCATCGTCGAGGCCAAGGGACTGCTGGCGACGTCGTTCGTCATCACGAAGTTCCGCTCCGAGCCCGCTCCGAACCCCTATGTGCTGCAGCGCTCGCACACGCACGACATGCACGAGGCGGGGGCGGACGGTCAGGGACGCATCGTCAACTGGTCGCCGGAGCAGATCGCGGCAGACATGACGGCATCCGCTCAGATCCTCGGGGCGGCGGAGGTCGTGGCGTACCCCTTCGGTCACTACAACGGCACCGCCAAGGAGGGCCTGCGCCTCGCCGGATTCGAGATGGCCCGCACCATCGAGCAGGGCTACGTCAGGGCCGGCACCGACAAGCTCGCGCTCCCCTGCATCCGCATCGACTACGGCATGACGGTGGACGATCTCAGGCGCCTCGTGGGGTGACGGGATACCCTGAAGGACCCACCCGCCAGACGACAGGACGACCGATGGATCTGACGATCATCGTCCCGACCTACAACGAAGGTCCGAACGTCGTCGAACTGCTCCGCCGCATCGGCGACGTCATGGCGGGCCGGGACTTCGAGGTGCTGTTCGTCGACGACTCCACCGACGACACCCCGGCGATCGTGCGGGCCGCCGCCGCGACGACGCCCTTCCCTGTGCGCCTGCTGCATCGCGAGACGGCGACGGACGGTCTGGGCGGGGCGGTGCTCGAGGGGTTCACCACCGCCCGGTCGCGGTGGTGCCTGGTCATGGACGGCGACCTGCAGCATCCACCCGAGACGATCCCCTCGCTGCTCGACCGGGCCGCGGCCGGCGACGTGGACGTCGTGGTGGCATCGCGCTATGCCGCGGGCGGCACCTCGAAGGGCTTGGCGGATGCCACGCGCACGACGGTCTCGCGCGCCTCGAACCTGCTGACCAAGGCGATGTTCCCCCGCAAGCTCGCTGGATGCTCCGACCCGATGACCGGGTTCTTCCTGGTGAACCGCGATGCCATCGACATCGGGGCGCTGCACCCGCGCGGCTTCAAGATCCTGCTCGAAGTGCTCGCCCGCCGGCAGCTGCGCATCGCGGAGGTGCCCTTCAGCTTCGCGCCGCGTCACGCCGGGGCGTCGAAGGCCTCGTTCACGCAGGGCGTCCGCTTTCTCACACAGCTGACGATGCTGCGGTTCGGGCGCATGTCGGCCTTCGCCCTCGTCGGGGGGTTCGGTGCCGTCGCGAACCTCGTGATCATGTGGGGCCTCATGCGCCTGGGCGTCGAATACGTCGTGGCCGCCGTCATCGCGAGCGAGTTGACGATCATCGGCAACTTCCTGCTGCTGGAATACCTCGTCTTCGCCGACATGCGGTCGGAGTCGGGGCTCATGCGACACCGATTCCTGAAGTCATTCACCTTCAACAACGCCGAAGCGCTCATCCGCATCCCGGTGATGTGGCTGCTGGTGGAGGGCACCCACCTCTCCGCCGTGTTCGCCGCCGCCCTCACCCTGGTGGCCGCCTTCGTCGTGCGCTTCGTGTTCCACGCCCTCGTCGTCTACGCCCCGCGTCGCGCAGCGACCGCCGCCGCGACGCGCGCGCCGCAGGCCGTCGGACAGCACGCCGATCCCTGAGGTTCCGGGCCGCGCCCAGGCAGCGGCCGTAGGCTGATGGCATGACCGACAAGCCCGCCACCATCACGATGTTCGGCGCCGACTGGTGCCGCGACTGCCGTCGCACGAAGGCCCAGCTCGACGTCCTCGGCGTGGACTACGAGTACATCGACCTCGAGGCCGACCCCGCAGCGGCCGACGTCGCGCGCGAGATCTCCGGGCGCACGAACATCCCGGTCGTGGTGTACCCCGACGCCACACACCACGTCGAGCCCGCCGACATCGACGTCGAGGCCAAGCTGCGCGAGCTGTCCCTGATCTGAGGACTCGGGCGCGCGCCGCCGCGAGGCGACGGTCTCCCCCGGGCGGGCGCACGTTCCCCTCCCCGGGCAGCCGTCACCCGCGACCTATGCTGGACATCCCGAACCGAGGAGTGCACCCCGTGGCATCCGCTGAGTCCCCCGCCCGCGACGCCGATCCGGGCCTGCCCGAGGGGGACCGCGCGCGCCTGGATGCCGCCATCGACGACCTGCGCACCGGCTCCACGCTCTGGGGAAAGCTGACGCTGCCCCAGCGGCGCACGCTGCTGCGGCGCATCCGCGCGGCAGTCGTCGCCGTCGCGGAGGAATGGGCCGACGTCGCCTCGACGTCCAAGGGCCTCGAGCCCGGGCATCCACTGCGGGGCGAGGAGTGGCTCTCGGGCCCGTACGCGGCGCTCGTCGCGCTGGACGCGTACACCGACACCCTCGGCGCGCTCGCGCGCGGGGCAAGCCCCCTCGACGACCTGCGGGTCGACGAAGCGCCCGGCGGCCGGGTGCGCGTGCACGTGCTGCCGACCGCACCCATCGACCGCCTGCTGCTGTCGGGGTACACCGGCGAAGTGTGGCTGCAGCCCGGAGTGACCGCGGCCGAGGCCGCCCGAACGGCGGGCCTCGGACAGCTGCCCGGGGCCGACGCGGGCGGTGTCGGCCTCGTGCTCGGCGCCGGCAACGTCACGGCCATCCCGTTCCTCGACGTGCTGTACGAGCTGCTCGCGTTCAACCGCGTCGCGCTGCTGAAGGTCAACCCCACGCAGGACGACCTGGTGCCCGTCTACGAGCGGGCACTCGCCCCGCTGATCGGTGCCGGAATGCTGCGCATCGTGCGCGGCGCCGGCGACGTCGGCGCGTACCTGACGACGCATCCCGGCATCGACCACGTGCACATCACCGGGTCGATCACGACGTTCGAGGCGATCGTGTGGGGCTCCGGCGAGGATGCCGCCCAGCGTCGCGAGACCGGTGTACCGCGTCTGACGACACCCATCACCGCAGAGCTGGGCGGGGTCTCGCCCATCATCGTCGTGCCGGGCGAATGGTCCGAAGCGGACCTGCGCTTCCAGGCCGAGCACGTCGTGACCATGCGGCTCTACAACAGCGGGCACAACTGCATCGCCGGCCAGGTGGTGCTGCTCAGCGCGGACTGGCCGCAGCGCGAGGCGTTCCTCGCGGCGCTGCGAGAGGCATACGACGCCGCTCCCGCCCGGCCCGTCTGGTACCCCGGCGCGCAGGCGGGGGTGGACGACGCGGCATCCGCCCATCCCGGCTCCCAGCGCATGGGCGACGGCTCGCGGGTGCTGATCGAGGCGGCGGCGACGGATGCCGCGCCCGTGCAGACCACCGAGTACTTCGCCCCGGTGCTGGGCGTCGTGGAGCTTCCCGGCCTCGGGCAGGACTTCGTCGACGCGGCGGTCGCGCACGCCAACACCGAGCTCACCGGCACGCTCGGCGCGAACGTGATCGTCGACCCGGTGACGCAAGCGGCCCTGGGGGACGCGTTCGAGCAGGCCATCGCCGAGCTGCGGTACGGCACCGTTGCGATCAATGCCTGGACGGCGCTCGGGTTCCTCACCCCCACGTGCTCGTGGGGGGCCTACCCCGGCGGGACCCTCGCCGATGCCCCCAGCGGCATCGGCGTCGTGCACAACGCTCGGCTGCTCGACCGGGTGGAGCGGAGCGTCGTGCGCGGGCCCTTCCGGCCCTTCCCGCGCTCGGTCGCACCGGCGAACCTCGCCGCGGGCGGGCGGCCCTCGGTGCTGCCGAAGCCGCCGTGGTTCGTGTCGGCCCGCACCGGCGCCGCGGTGAGCGAGGGGCTCACACGGTTCCGCATGGACGGCAACCCCGTGCGCCTGTCGGCGACCCTGCTGCAGGCCTTCGGGGCGTAGCCGGGGGCGTTGCCGACCGAACGCCCGAGCGCACGCCGGCCCGCCGGCAGGCCCCACCGTGTGGGCTACTCGCCCCCGACGTCACCCGCGGCGAACCCGTCACCCGCGGCGAACCGGTCGGTCGCGGCGCGGAGCGCGGCGGCGATCCCGGGCTCGGCGGCCGAATGCCCGGCATCCGGCACCATCACGAACTCGGCCTCGGGCCACGCCCGGTGCAGGTCCCACGCGGTCATCATGGGCGTGCACACGTCGTAACGGCCCTGAACGATGACGCCGGGGATGTGGCGGATCGCACCGACATCGGCGATCAGCTGCCCCTCGCGCAACCACCCTCGGTTGAGGAAATAGTGGTTCTCGATGCGCGCGAACGCCGTCGCCGAAGCGGGATCCGACATGGATGCCACGAGCTCTTCGTCGGGCAGCAGCGTGACCGTCGACGCCTCCCACCGAGTCCACGCGAGCCCTGCCGGGCCGTGCACGGCCGGGTCGGGGTCCGACAGCCGCCGGTGGTACGCCTCGATCATGCGCGCGCGCTCGAGCACGGGGATCGGGGCGATGAACTGCTCCCACAGGTCGGGGAAGAGCGCCGATGCCCCGCCTTCGTAGAACCACTCCAGCTCATGGGCGCGCAGCGTGAAGATGCCGCGCAGCACCAGCTCGCTGACGGTGTGCGGGTGGGCCTCGGCGTACGCCAGCGCGAGGGTGCTGCCCCACGATCCGCCGAAGACCATCCACCGGTCGATGCCGAGGGTGCGGCGCAGCAGATCGATGTCGGCGACGAGGTGCCACGTGGTGTTGTGGCGGAGGTCGGCCTCGGGGGCAGCGGCGTGCGGCGTGGAGCGTCCGCATCCGCGCTGGTCGAACAGCACGATGCGGTAGACCTCTGGGTCGAAGAACCGCCGATGCCAGGGCGCCGTTCCGCCGCCGGGCCCGCCGTGGAGGAACACGACGGGCTTGCCCTGTGGGTTGCCGGACTGCTCCCAGTACACGCGGTTGCCCTCGCCGACGAGCAGCTCGCCGGTCTCGTACGGCTCGATGGGCGGGTAGAGGATGCCGTCGAGGTGCGTGTGGCTCACAATTCAGCTCCTGATGCCGAGAAGGTGTCGCACGAGGACACGCCGTCCTCGTAGCCGACGTCGAACCAGCGCTGGCGCTGCTCGCTCGAACCGTGGGTCCAGCTCTCGGGGTTCACGGTCCCCCCGGACTGCCGCTGGATGTTGTCGTCGCCGACGGTCGCGGCCGCGGCGAGCGCGTCGCGGATCTGCTCCTGCGTGGGTTCCTTCATGAAGGGCACGCTGTTCTCGTCGACCTGCTGCGGCAGATCGGCGACCCACGCACCGGCGAAGCAGTCCGCCTGCAGCTCGGTGCGCACCCCGTTGCTGTCGGGGCCCGAGCCGTTGTTCGGGTAGCGGTCGAAGACGCCGGTGATCTGCTGCACGTGGTGGCCGTACTCGTGCGCGAGCACGTAGAGCTGCGCGAGCGGCCCGGCCGTGGTGCCGAACTGGTCGCGCAGCACGGCGAAGAAGGTGGGATCGACGTAGACCGTCTCCTCCGGCGGGCAGTAGAAAGGCCCGGTGGCGTTGGATGCCGTGCCGCACGCGGTGCCCGTCTCGACATCGACGATGATCAGCTGCGGCGCCCGGTATCCGTCGAGCTCACGCTCCCAGAACTGGTCGAGGTTCAGCGACGCCGCCGCCAGACGGCAGTCGTCGCGCTCGTTCGCGTCGGCGCCGGTCTCGCAGTCGGCGATCGTCGACTCCTCGGTCGCGGCCCCGCCGCCCGACCCCCCGGCACCGCCCAGCAGCCCGCCGAGGTCGAAGCCGGTGAACATGCTCACCAGCAGCACGACGATGGCGCCGACACCGACCGTTCCGCCACCGACGAGGGCGGCGTTTCGCCCACGGCGTTTGGCGGTGTTCCCGCCCACGCGGGCGTTGTCGTTGAAGGTCACCCCGTAACGGTACTGGCCGCACGCCCGGGAGCGTGGGCGCCGGACCGGTGACGCCCCGCACCGGTGCCGTTACACGGGCCCCGACGCTCCTAGGCTCGGGTCATGGATGCCACTCCCGCCGCCTCGCCCGCACCCACCCAGACCCGCACCCCTGTGACGGTGACGATCACCGGAGCGGGCGGGCAGATCGGCTACGCCCTGCTCTTCCGCATCGCCGCGGGCGACATGCTGGGGCCCGACCAGCCCATCCGCCTGCGCCTGCTGGAGATCCCGCAGGGCATGCGGGCGGCGGAGGGCGCCGCGCTCGAACTGCAGGACTGCGCCTTCCCGCTGCTGCGCGATGTCGAAGTGACCGACGATGCCGCGGTGGCCTTCGCCGGCGCGAACCGTGCACTGCTGGTCGGTTCCCGCCCGCGCGCCGCCGGCATGGAGCGCAGTGACCTGCTCGCCGCCAACGCCGGCATCTTCGCTCCGCAGGGGGCGGCGATCGCGGCCAACGCCGCCGCGGACGTGCGGGTGCTGACCGTCGGCAACCCCGCCAACACGAACGCGCTCATCGCCGCGGCCGCGGCCGATGGCATCCCCTCCGAGCGGTTCAGCGCCCTCACCCGTCTGGACCACGACCGCGCAGTGGGCCAGCTCTCCGCTGCGCTGGACGTCGGCCCCGCGGCGCTGCAGGGCGTCACCATCTGGGGCAACCACTCCGCCACGCAGTTCCCCGACGTCGCCCACGCCACCGTCGACGGCGCACCCGTGCTCGCGGCCCTCGCCGAGAAGCTGGGAGGGGCGGATGCCGCCACGACCTGGCTCGACGACGTGTTCATCCCGCGGGTCGCCCGCCGCGGGGCGGAGATCATCGAGGTGCGGGGGTCGTCGTCGGTGGCGTCGGCCGCCAACGCCGCGATCGCGCACGTGCGCGATGAGGCGCTTGGCACCGGCCCGGGGTGGACGTCGGCGGCCCTGGTGTCCCGCGGCGAGTACGGCGTGCCGGAGGGGATCGTCTGCTCGTTCCCGGTGACCAGCGACGGATCGGGCTACCGCGTGGTGGAGGGGCTGCACCTCGACGAGCGCGCACAGGCGCGGCTGCAGGCGTCGGTCGCCGAGCTCGTCGCCGAGCGCGAGGCGGTGCGGGAGCTCACGGGCGCCTGACCCGCGCCGTGCGGCCGTCCGCCGCCGACGCCGCACCCCGGGCCCGCGCGCGCCCCCAACCCGGGGCGCGCCCCCGCTCGCCTGTCGCAAACGGCTCCCTACCGGCTGCCGAAGCGACCATTCGCGACAGGCGAGCACCGGCGGCGGCGCCGGGACAGCGGCGACGCGACAGGCGAGCACCCTGGCCCCTGCCCCGCGACGTCCACCCCGGCGACCGCACCCCTACCTAGCGGGGCGCGCCCCCCAGCACCCCCGCCCCACTCACCTGTCGCAAACGGCTCCCTGCAAGCCCCCGAAGCGACCATTCGCGACAGGCGAGCACCCTGGCCCCTGCCCCGCGACGTCCACCCCGGCGACCGCACCCCTACCTGGCGGCGCCCACCCCCGAGCCCCCCGCCCATCACCTGTCGCAAACGGCTCCCTACCGGCCCCCGAAGCGACCATCTGCGACAGGCGAGCGCTGGAGACGGCGCCGGGACGGCGACGGCGCGGCAGGAGACGGCGCCACGGCGGCGACGCGACTGGCGGCGGCGCCGGGACGGCGGCGACGCGACAGGCGAGCGCAGGAGGCGGAGACGCCGGATGCCGCAACGTCCGGCCGCGGCCTCAGGCGACGTAGGCGCGGAGGTGCTCGGCCGTCAGGCTCCGCCCGGTCGCGACGAGTGCCGCCGGCGTTCCCTCGAACACCACCCGCCCGCCGTCGCGCCCCGCGCCGGGGCCGAGGTCCACGATCCAGTCGGCGTGCGCCATGACCGCCTGGTGGTGCTCGATGACGATGACGGAGTTGCCGGCATCCACCAGCCGGTCGAGCAGCCCCAAGAGGTTGTCCACATCTGCCAGGTGCAGTCCCGTCGTCGGCTCGTCGAGCACGTAGACGGCGCCCTTCTTGGCCATCGAGATCGCCAGCTTCAGCCGCTGCCGCTCGCCGCCCGACAGCGTGTTCAGCCGCTGCCCGAGCGTGAGGTAATCCAGCCCGACGTCCACCATGCGCGCGAGTGTCGTGTGCGCCGGCCCGGTGGCGAAGAAGGCCGCCGCCTCGCCCACCGACATCGAGAGCACCTCGTCGATGTTCTTGCCGTTGAGGCGATACTCGAGCACCTCGTCGGTGAACCGGCGCCCCTCGCAGACTTCGCACACCGTCTCGACGGTGGACATGAACCCCAGTTCGGTGATGATGACGCCGAGGCCCTTGCACGCCGGGCAGGCGCCCTCGGAGTTGGCGCTGAAGAGCGCGGGCTTCACGCCGTTGGCCTTGGCGAACGCGGCGCGGATGACGTCGAGCAGCCCGGTGTAGGTGGCGGGGTTGCTGCGCCGCGACCCGCGGATGGCGGACTGGTCGACGACGACGACGTCGTCGCGGTCGGGCAGGTTGCCGTGGATGAGCGAGGACTTGCCCGAACCCGCGACCCCCGTCACGACGGTGAGGATGCCGAGGGGAATGTCCACGTCGACGTCCTGCAAATTGTGCTGCCTGGCCCCGCGGATGGGCAGGGCCCCGCGGTGTGCGCGCACCTCCGGCTTCAGCCGCGCGCGGTGGTCGAGATGGCGGCCGGTGGTCGTGTCCGACGCGCGCAGCCCCGCGACGTCACCCGTGTAGGTGATCCGGCCGCCCCGGCGGCCGGCGCCGGGGCCGAGGTCGACGACGTGGTCGGCGATCTCGATGACCTCGGGCTTGTGCTCGACCACGAGCACCGTGTTGCCCTTGTCTCGCAGCCGCCGCAGCAGGGCGTTCATGCGCTGGATGTCGTGCGGGTGCAGTCCCGCGGTCGGCTCGTCGAACACGTAGGTCACGTCGGTGAGTGCGGAGCCCAGGTGGCGGATCATGCGGGTGCGTTGCGACTCTCCGCCGGAGAGGGTCCCCGAGGGCCGGTCGAGCGAGAGGTAGCCGAGCCCGATCTCCACGAAGGAGTCGATGGTGTGACGCAGGCCCGCCACGAGCGGGGCGACGCCGGGGTCGTCGACGGTGCGCAGCCACGCGGCGAGGTCGGTGATCTGCATGGCCGCGGCATCCGCGATGCTCACCCCGCCGATCCTCGACGACCGCGCGGCCTCGCTCAGGCGCGTGCCGCCGCAGGCGGGGCACTCCGTGAAGCGCACCGCGCGATCGACGAAGGCGCGCACGTGCGGTTGCATGGAGTCACGGTCCTTCTGCAGGAAGCTCTTGGCGATCTTCGGCACCAGACCCTCGTAGGTCATGTTGATCCCCTGGATCTTGACCTTCGTGGGCCCGCGGTAGAGGAAGTCCTCCCGCTCCTGGTCGGTGTAGTGCTCGATCGGCTTGTCGGCGTCGACGAAGCCCGACTCGGTGAAGGCGCGCACCATCCAGCCGTCGACGGTGTACCCCGGCACGGTCAACGCGCCCTCGGCGAGCGACTTCGTGCGGTCGAACAGCTGGTCGAGGTCGATGTCACTGACCTCGCCGGTGCCTTCGCAGCGCGGGCACATGCCGCCGGTGACGGTGTACTCGCGTTTCACGGCTTTCTTCTCGCCCACCTTCATCGCCCCCGAACCGGTGACCGACGGGACGTTGAACGAGAATGCCTGCGGCGGGCCGATGTGCGGCGTTCCCACGCGGCTGAAGAGGATCCGCAGCATCGCGTGCGCGTCGGTGGCGGTGCCCACGGTCGAGCGCGGGTTGCCGCCCATGCGCTCCTGGTCGACGAGGATCGCCGTCGTCAGCCCTTCGAGCACATCGACATCGGGGCGCGGCAGGGTCGGCATGAACCCCTGCACGAAGGTGCTGTAGGTCTCGTTGATGAGCCGCTGCGACTCCGCGGCGATCGTGCCGAACACGAGCGACGACTTTCCCGAGCCGCTCACCCCCGTGAAGACGGTGAGCCGCCGCTTGGGCAGGTCGATCGTCACTCCCTGCAGGTTGTTCTCCCGCGCGCCCACCACGCGGATGACGTCGTGGGGGTCGGGGTCGATCCGGGCGTCGGCATCGGTCCGGGCGTCGGCGGCGATCTCGGCCATGAGGGTCCTCCCGTCACAGACCAGCATGCCCGGGTCTGCGGACAGCCGCAGTCCTCGAGACGATCACGGGGCAGAATGCTCGGTGACGGGAGGCTCCCATGGAGACGGCGATCGTACTGGTGATCCTCGGCGTGATCGTGATCGGGGTGGCGGCGGGGCTGGCGCCCCGTGTCAACGTCGCAGGACCCCTGCTGCTGGTGATCGCCGGCCTCGCGGTGAGCCTGCTGCCCTTCGTGCCGGCGGTGGAGATCGACCCCGAGATCATCCTCGTCGGCATCCTGCCGCCGCTGCTGTACTCCGCGGCGGTGTCGCTGCCGGCGATCGAGTTCCGCCGGGACTTCGGCCCGATCTCGGGCCTGTCGGTGCTGCTGGTGATCATCACAACCCTGACCCTCGCCGGGTTCTTCCTGTGGGCTGTCCCGGAACTCGGTCTGCTGCTGTCGATCGCCCTGGGGGCGATCCTGAGTCCGACGGATGCCGTCGCCACCTCGATCGTGAAGCGGCTGGGCCTGTCACGGCGCGTGGTGACGATGCTCGAGGGTGAGAGCCTGCTCAACGACGCGACCTCGCTGGTGCTGCTGCGCACCGCGATCGCCGCAGCCGCCGCCGGGGGCGCGGTGGCGGCGGGCGAGTTCGCGGGCGCCTTCGCCTGGGGCGTGCTCGTCGCCATCGCCGCCGGGGCGCTGGTCGGCTTTCTCGCGCTGCGGCTGCGGGTCTGGGTCGGCGACTCGGCGGCCAACACTGCGATCAGCTTCGTGGTGCCGTTCGCCGCATACCTGCCCACCGAGCACCTCGGCGGGTCGGGCCTGGTGGCCGCCGTGGTCGCCGGCATCGTGACCGGGCAGGGTTCGGCACGCTGGTTCACGGCCGAGCAGCGCCTCTCGGACGCGCTGAACTGGCGCACCATCGAAGTCGTGCTCGAGGGGGCGATCTTCCTCATCATGGGGCTGGAGCTGAAGGATCTGTGGTTGCAGAACCTGGCCGAGCAGGGCGGCCCGCAGCGGGCCATCGTGCTCGCCGTCGCCGCGCTCGCCATCGTGCTGGTCGTGCGCACCGGCTACGTCGCGCTGCTCGTGCTGCTGCAGGGCCGCCGCGCCCACGCCAAGCGGGAGCGGCTCGGGGCGCTCGACGCTCGTATCGATGCCTACGAGGACGTGTACCTCGACGATCCGCCTCCCACCCCCGTGGACCGGCGGGGGCGCAGCGTCGAGCGCCATCGTGTCGAGCGTCGACTCACCGTCTGGCGACGGCGGGTCCGCCGCGAGCTGGCAGATCTCGACTATTACCAGGCATCACCGCTGGGGTGGAAGCACGGCGGCATCATCGTGTGGGCCGGTATGCGCGGCGTCGTGACACTGGCTGCGGCACAGACCTTGCCCCGTGAGACGCCCGCGCGGGAGCTGCTCATTCTGACCGCCTTTCTCGTGGCCATCATCAGCCTGCTGGTGCAGGGCTTCACGCTGCCCTGGTTCTCCCGCCTGCTGAAGCTGCCGCCCGAGAGCGACGACCTGTCACGGGACGAGCGTGACCGCATCGACGCCGCGCTGCGCGACGCGGCGCAGCAGACGCTCGAGAGCCCGGACCTCGCGCGGCCCGACGGCACCCCGTTCCCGCCCGCGCTCCTCAGCCACGTGGGCACACGCATGTCCGAAGCCCCGGATGAGGACGAGAGCGCCGCCGTGCGGGACCGGCTCCACTTGCGCCTCGTGCTGCTCGCCGCGATGCGCACGCGGCTGGGCACCCTCGCCCGCAGCGGCATCAGCTCCGGGGCGCTGCGGCACGCGCTGGCCGAACTCGACGCCGAGGAGCTGAACCTGCGGCTGCGGCTGAAGGGCGAAGGGGACGGCGAGTGAGTGCGCGTCGGCACCCTGAGCGAGAATGAAAGGGAGGAAGGAGCAGCCCATGACCGATGTCGCCCCGCAGCACGCCGCGCCCGAGCAGACCACCGCACCCGGGCCGGGCGCGACGCCCCGCGCCCCGGCGGACTACGCCGAGTCCATCGCGCTGCCGGTCGAGCCGGGGCGCGTGCCGTCGGCGTTCCGCGACCTCGAACAGTCGCGAGACTGGTGGCTTGCCCGACCCGCCGGCTCCCGGCTGGTGGGCCTGGTGGTCGCGCGCGACGACATGCCCAGCATCGTGCGCCAGCGTGATGAGCTCTCGCGCTTCGGCGTGCCCATCGAGGGCTTCCGGCACCCCTCGCCGGAGACCATGGAGACGTGGGAGGAGCGCCTGACCCGCCTGTTCGGGCGGCTGTCGCGGGGGGATGTCGTCGTGGTGGCGACCGTGCACGCCCTCGGGCGCGACGTCGACGAAGAGGCCCGCACCGTCGCGGAGCTGCGCCGCCGCGGCATCATCGTGAAGGTGCTCTCGCACACGGCCGACACCGGCCCCGTCGCCACGACGCCCTCCGCCTGAGGTCAGGGCGTGCAGGCCTCGGCGGTCGGCGAGCTCTGCCGGTCGGCGCGCACGACCGTGACCTCGATGCACGTGCGCCCGCCGGCTTCGCCGGGAACCGTCACGGTCGTCTCAGCGGTGGACTCCAGCCGCGTCGATTCGCCCAGGCGCTGCACGCCCCAGAGGTAGGTGTCGCCCTCCTCCTCGGCGGGATTGCGCCATGAGAAGGTGACCTCGGCGCCGGTGACGACGCCCTGCAGCTCCACCACGGCGGGCACGCCCCCGGTGGGAAGGATGTCGACGGGACCCTCCTCCTCGGCGGGGGCCGACGAGGGCTCCGGCGCCGGCGAGAGCAGGCCGGCCCCGGCGGCGAGCGCGATGCCGCCCCCGCCGAGCACCACGACGGCGGCGACGATCGCGCCGACCAGGGCACCGGTGCGCCGCGGGGGTCGCACCGGTGGGGCCGGGCCGTCGTCGGCGGCGGGGTCCTCATCCGTCGCGACGGGCGGTGCGGACGAGTCGGCGAACGCCGGCGCCTGCGCAAGCGCGTTGGGCGGTGCCAGGGGTGCCGATCGGCGCACGGTGGCCTCGGGGGCCGCACTCTCCCACGTGGGCATCTGCACCGGCTGCGCGCGCATCATCGTGGCGCCGATGGTCGTGGATGCGGGCGGCGACGTCGTCCCCGCCGTGGGGGTGGTCGACCCGGGCGCCCGCACGATGGGCGGCGGCAGCGACGGGTCGATGCTGACGATGCCCCGGATGCGGGTGAGCCCGCCGTCCTCATCGTCCTCGCGGGCGTCATGGGCGCTCTCGTCGATGACGTCGATCTGAGTCGCCGCCATGCTCAGCTCGAGCTGCACCCGCTGCAGCGCACGTGCGAACTCGAGCGCGCTGGCGTAGCGGTCCGAGGGCGAGGGCGCCATCGCCCGCTCCAGCACCCGCTGCAGCGACGGCGGAGCGTCGGCGCGCCCGAGCGGCGGCAGCGGCTGGGTGAGCGCCCGCTGGATCAGGTCGGCACTGCCGTTGCGCTGCCCGGGCACCTCGTAGGGTGAGCGCCCCGCGAGCAGCGTGTACACGGTCGCGGCGAGCGCGTAGACGTCGCCGGCGACCCCTGGCGCTGTGGCTTCGGCGAACGCCTCGGGGGGAGACCACGGGATCGACATGCCCGCGATCTCCACGTCGCTGTCCGCGGCGGTCGCGATGCCGAAATCGGTGAGCGCGGGCCGGTTGTAGTCGGTGACGAGGATGTTGGCCGGCTTGATGTCGCGGTGCAGGATGCCGGCGCGGTGCGCGGTCTCGACCGCCGCGGCGACCTGCACGCCGACCCGCAGCGCCTCAGCGATCGAGAACGGCTCGCGGCGGTAGCGCGCCTGCAGGTTCGGTCGGGAGCAGTACTCCATGACGAGGTACGGCCGGCCGTCGTCGGAGACACCGGCCTGGTAGATCGTGACGATCGCGGGATGCGTCGACAGCTGGGCCATGATGTTCGCCTCGGCGGCGAAGTCGTCCAGCGAGGTCTGACTCAGTCGATCGGCCAGCAGCACCTTCACCGCGACACGTCGCTGCGGGAGCGCCTGGTCGTAGAGGAAGACGTCGGCGAATCCCCCCGAGCCGAGGAGTTCCCGGTAGGTGAACCCGGGTATGTCGGGGGGAGAGGCCGGGGCCCGCGACGCGCCCATCACGCCTCCCGGTAGGTCACGGTCACCTCGTCGCCGAGGTCGAGCACGTCACCGTCGATCAGCATGGTCGGCTCACCGGGATGCAGGCGCGTGGGGTTGGCGCCCTCGCGGTGCAGCACGGTGCCGTTGGTGGTGTCGAGATCGACCACGACCGCCGCCTCGCCCTCGCGGCGCACTTCGATGTGACTGCGCGAGATGTCCTGGCTGGGGCTGTCGACCGCCACCAGCTGCGGCACATCGTCGCCCACACGCGCCGCGCGCGGTCGCCGCCCCACCACGACGGGTCGGTCGAGCAGCACGGAGCGCCCGGTCGACAGTTCCAGCCGTCCCGACGCGGGCGGGTCGGCTGCCGGCGGTTCCGGAACGGGCGGCACCTCCCCCAGGCGCTGGGCGCGCATCGCCCGGGCCGCCGCGAGCGACACCGTCGCGCCGTCGTGGTCGCCGCCGCGCATGAGCGGCGGCTCGGCGTCGGAGATCACCGCTGCGCCGGCGGCGGGCGTGGGCAGGGCGCCCTCGGCATCGTCACGCGCCTGGATGACGGCCGCTGCCGCCACCGACGCCATCACCGTCTCGCCCCACAGGTGGGCGAACCGGCCGCTGTCGGACTGCACCGTCTCGAGCGCATCACCGTCGGCAGGCGCCTCGCCCGACGCTTCGGGCAGGTCGGGCACCTCGGGCAGCTCCGACGCTTCGGGCGGGTCGGGTGCCTCGGGCACGTCGGGCAGCTCCGACGCTTCGGGCACCTCGGGCACCTCGGGCACCTCGGGCAGCTCCGACGCTTCGGGCACCTCGGGCACGTCGCCGCTCACCCAGGCGGGCACGTCCTCGACCAGCGGCGCCGGCCCGGGGACGGACGCCGCAGGTGCCGGCTGCAGCACGTCCTGCGGCTGCGCGGCGACAGCCGCCGCAGGTGAGGATGCCACGGGCGCGGCCGCAGCGGGCACGGATGCCACGACCTCGGTCACCACAGGGGCGGCGGGCTCCGCAGCCACGGCAGCCGGGTGCACAACCCCCGCCGCTCCACCCGCCTCCGCGAGCACCACGGTCACGCCGCCGGCGCGCACGATGCCGTCGACGAGCGGCAGGGCGACGCCCGCCGATGCACCGGCCCGCAGCGACACCTCGCGGGCACCGGCGAGCACGTGCTCGCTCCACGTCGCCACCCCGGCGCCGCTGAGCACGCGGGTGGCGCCGTCGGCGTCGGACACGTGGGCCTCGACGTCGCCGCGCACGAGCACGCGCGCGGGCTCCGCGCGCACGACCAGAGCGAACGGGGGCGCGTCGGCGAAGCGTCCGGTCGCGCCCGTCGCGGCATCCAGCACGGCGCCGAGGTCGCCGCCGTCGGCCAGCGCCTGCCAGACCGCCTCGACGACTGCGGCATCCGCCGCTGCGGCCACGAGCGCCACGCCCGATGACGCGGCGACGGCATAGGCCTCGCCGGCGGTGTAACGCGTCGGCTCTCGGCGGGGTTCGGTCATGACTGGTCCTCCGTGGCGGCGGGCGCGGAACGGCCGCGCGTGGTGCGCGCACCCTTGCCGGCGGGCGAGAGCAGCGAGCGCAGGCTCAGCCGCGATCGTAGCCGACGCCAGAACCCGACCGAGCCGCGCAGGCCCCCGATGACCTCGTCCACCTCGCGCCAGAGCGCCTCGACGTCGTCGTCCGTCGGCTCGCCCGGACCGAACACCCCGGCGTCGGCGCGCACGGCGACGGCCACGACGGAGTCGGGCACGGGAAGCGTCTCGGCCAGCACGCGCGCCTCTTCCCGACGGGTGCCGCCTGCGGGGGTCGGGGCGCCCAGGTCGCGCGCGGTGTCGACGACCTCGGCCCACGCCCCGCCGGCTCGCTCCGACGGCGCACCGGTCTCGCGGCGGCGCCGGCGGCGGCGCAGCTTGAGCAGCAGCACGGCCAGGAAGGGCGCGGCCAGCGCCAGCAGCACGCCCAGAGCCGCGGCTACGTACCCGAGGACCGCGAGCCACGCGAACGCATCCGCATCGTCGTCGTCTTCGTTGCCCTCGTCCTCGGGGATGTCCGGCGGCAGGTTCACCGGGTCCTGCGCGGGCGGCGGCGGCTGCAGGGTCTGGGGCTGCAACTGCGTCTGGGGCACCGTCTGCTGATCGGTGGGCACCTGATCCTCGGGCGGGGTCGGGTCGAACACGACCCACCCGTACTCGTCGAACGCGATCTCGACCCACGCGTGCAGGTCCTCACCCGTCGCGGCGAAGGGTGCCCCGGCGTCGTGCTCTTCGGGGTAGAAGCCCATGACCACCCGCGCCGGCAGCCCCAGCTGCCCGGCCAGCAGCGCCATCGTGACGGCGTACTGCTCGTCATCGCCGACCATGCGCTCCGGTGTCGCCAGCAGCGCCTGGATGCGCTCCGAGCCGTGGCCGGCGCGCGAGATGGCCTCGCCCTCGAGGCCGTGGCTGAAGAAGCCCTTCGTCGACAGCGTGGTGGCGAGGGCGTCGACCTGCTCGAAGGGCGTGCTCGCTCCCCCCACCATCGAGGAGGCCATCGAGGCCGCCCCCTCGGGGACGTTGCGCTGCGGAGGCAGCGCCAGCGGCGCCACGGCGGCCTCTTCGAGCTGCCCGCGGCTGGGCGTTCGCGGCACGACGACGTCGAGGGTGTACCGGTCGCCTTCCCGCAGGCCCGCCGTCACGACCCCGACGCCCGTGGCGCGGTTGTAGAAGGTGGACCGGCGCAGGTCCTCGGCCCGATCCCCGTCGTACCGGATGCCGGTGAGGTACCCGACGTCCGGAAGCCACACGCCCCGGAGCGAGCCGATCTCGACCTCGACCGTGGCGCTGTCACCCTCGACCGTCGCGGGGATGCGATCGCCCAGGCGCTGGAAGCTCGCCGAGGATCCCGCGCCCTCGCTCGCGACGTTGTAGACGACGCCGTCGTACGCGTCGAGGGTCGCCAGGCGCACGCGGCCGCCTTCGGGCAGCCCCTCGATGGTGAAGAGCGTCTCGTCGGCCTTGTCGCGCACGAGCGAGCGGAACGACTGCAGCGGGCTGACGTAGTCGCGCAGGTCGATCGGTGGCTGGATGGCGTCGCGCACGACGTAGCGCGGCCCCGACGGCGCCACCGCCGCGCTCGCGCCGGCGCCGAGGCCGATGGCGAGCACCAGCACCCCCGCACCGGCGAGCACCCGTCGCCCCGGGCGGAGCGTCGAGGTCGAGCCGGATGCCACGGCGTACTGCCGCGCCGACAGCGAGCGACGGTACGCCGTCCACCCCACGGCGACCATGCCGAACACCGCGCCCTGCACGATCGGAACCGCCGGCTGGGTGGTGCCGAAGGCGATGGCGAGCACGAGCAGCAGCCCTGCCGGCAGCAGCGCCCACCCGTAGGCGCGCGCCCGCAACGCGGCGGAGCCCGCCAAGACCGAGGCGAGCAGCACCGACAGGAACGGGACGACGAGGAACGCGTCGGATGCCTCGAACGGCGCGACCGCCGTGACGAACTGCTTCCACGAGAACACGACCCCGCCGGCGAGGGCGATGAGGCTCTCGAGCGACGGGAAGACCCCGCCGATCGTGGTCGTCGGCACCGCGAGCGGCGCGCCGAAGACGAAGTACGCCCCCATCGTCACGGCCGCGACCGTCAGCGCGCCCCAGCGCAGCCATGCCGCGAGACCGGCGATGCCCAGCCCGATCGCGAGGGCCGCGAACCCGGTGACGAGGAAGAACGCGCCGTCGAAGGTGGGCCGGAAGCCGATGATCGACACCGCGATCAGGGCGGCGACGGCGGCGAGGTCCACCGCCGTGCGGCGGGTGAACGACCGCCGCGCCGGAGCGGACGCGCTCACGCGAGCACCCGCCGCAGGGCGACCGGCAGGTCCGAGAGCGCGCCGAGCGTGAGGATGGTGGCATCCCCCAGTCGTCGGAGCTCGGGGGTGGCACCGACACGGCACGACACCCCCAGCACACGCGCGCCCCCGGGGAGCGTGCGGGCCGCGGCGCGCAGCGCCTGCGGCGAGACGCGCGAGCCGGTGAGCATGACCACGATGCTCGCCTGCAGCGCCTCGGTCTTGACACGGGCGGCGAGCTCCGTCGTGGATGCCACGGCGTGCGCGGTCTCGATGCGCGAAAGGGCGTCGAGGAGGGGACGCCCGGCGGTCGTGGGGAGGGACTCGTCCTGGCTGAGCACCGAGACGTCGCGGTCGTCGCGCAGCGCCTGGACGGCGACGGAGCCGGCGGCCGACACGGCGAGCTCGAACTCGTCGGGGTCGGCGTACTCCCCCGCGTTGCGTGAGAGCGTGACGACGATGTGCGAGCGGCGGGTGTCCTCGAACTGGCGCACCATCAGCGTGCCGGTGCGGGCGCTGGATCGCCAGTGCACATGCCGGCGGTCATCGCCCGGGGCGTACTCGCGCAGCGCGTGGAACGAGACGTCGTCGCGCGAGAGGTCGCGGGTCGGCAGCCCTTCGAGGTCGCGGAGGAACCCCGCGGACATGCCGCCGAGGCCCACGGTGTGGGGGTGGACGAACAGCTCGAGCGGATCGCTCCACGCCTGGACGCGCTGGAAGACGCCGAGCGGGTCGCCGCGGACGGCGCTGACGGGACCGACGGTCAGCACCGCGCGCCGCGTGGTGGGGATCGCGAACAGATCGTCGTGGCTCGCCCCCGGCAGCAGCCGCGGCACCTCGAACACCGGCCGCGCCTGACCGACCGGGAGGATGACACGTGCGGGGAGGATCGCGCGGGTGCCGGGGTTGCGCAGCTCGAGGCTCCCCACCGCCCGTTCGCCGACGACGACCCGCTGCCGGGTGAGGTCCAGCGACACGTCGTACTGGGTGCGGCCGATGAGGAACACCGCACACACCGCCAGCAGGGCGGCGCCGCACAGGGCGAGCGTCGTGAGCTCCCACCAGCCGAGCGTCATTCCGGCGGCGCCGGCGACGACCGTCACCGCGATGATGCCCCAGCCGAGCGGGGTGACGACGCGCGTGATGCGACCGAGACGCCGCGCCAGCGGCGCGACGGCGGGGGCGACGGATGCCTCATAGTGCGCCCGCAGCGACGTGCGCGGAACCGCCCTGGCACGTCGAACGCCGCGGCGCACGAGGGCCGGGGCAGCCGGCTGCGCGGCGGCCGTCATGCCGCGCGGGCCTGCGGCGCCGGGGTGTCCTCGAGCACGCGCTGCACGATGCTCTCGGGCGTGACGCCCGAGAACTCCGCTTCGGGGTCGAGCACGATCCGGTGGCTCCACACCGGCACGGCGAGGGTCTTGATGTCGTCGGGAAGCACGTAGTGGCGGCCTTCGGATGCCGCGCGCACCTTCGCCGCCCGCACGATGGCGAGCATGCCGCGCACCGACACCCCGAGCATGGTCTCCCGGCTCGCACGGGTGGCCTCGGCCAGCTGCGCGGCGTAGCGCAGCAGCACCGGGTCGACGTGCGCGGAGGCGGCGAGGTCCGCCATCTCGGCGACGGCGTGGGCGGTGACCACCGGCTGCAGGCGGGCGGTCGGGTTGCGGTCGGCGGACCCGGAGAGGATCCGCTCGGCGTCGGCGAGGCTCGGGTAGCCGATGGAGGTCTTCAGCAGGAAGCGGTCCAGCTGCGCCTCGGGCAGCTTGTACGTGCCGGCCTGCTCGATCGGGTTCTGGGTCGCGATCACCAGGAACGGCCGGCCCACCTCGTGGGCGACGCCGTCGACGGTGATGCGGGATTCCTCCATGACCTCCAGCAGCGCCGACTGCGTCTTCGGGGAGGCGCGGTTGATCTCGTCGGCCAGCACCACCTGGGCGAAGACGGGGCCCTTGTGGAACTCGAATTTGTGGGTCGCCTGGTCGTAGATCGTCACACCGGTGACGTCGGACGGCAGCAGGTCGGGGGTGAACTGGATGCGACTGCTGGTGCCCTGCACGGTCGCCGCCAACGCGCGCGCGAGGCTCGTCTTGCCGGTTCCCGGCGCATCCTCCAGCAGCACGTGACCTTCGGCGAGCATGGCGGTGAGGACGAGCCGCACCACCTCGTCCTTGCCGAGCACGGCCTGTCCGACGTTGTCGGCCAGGCGCGTGAAGGTGTCACGGAACCAGGCGGCCTGCTCCACGGTCATCGTCATCGTCGGTTCTCCTTGTTCGTCACGGGCTACCAGGTCGTCGCCTTGGGTTGGCTGGCGGCCGGGATGCCGTTGAGCTGCACTTGCACGGTGTGGCCGGGGTTGCCATACCAGCACTGGATCTGGGTCGTCGTGCCCGCGCCGATGTGCACCGGGCCGTCCCAGTCGTTGAACTTGCGGCCGTTGCCGAGACAGCTGTAGGTGTAGCTGCCGGCCGGGAAGTCGCGTTCGGTGGTGACCGACAGGTAGTAGCAGGCGGTGTTGCATCCCGACTTGTACGCGCCCTTCACCGTCTGCGCCCCGTTCTGGGGCGCGGGGCGTGGCGCGGTGGACGCCTGCGCCGACGCTTCGCCGCTGACCTGCCCCTCGGTGTCGACGGCGCGGACGCGGATGGAGTGGGTCTGGTCGTAGTCGTTGCCCACGCGGCGACTGCCGTTGCCCTCGACACCCTCCCAGCCGCCGCCGTTCACGCTGATCTGCACCGTGACGTCGCGGCCGTTGAGAGCGGGCTTCGACCACGACAGCACCACCGACGTGCCGTCGCGCTGCGCGTTGACGCCCGGCACGTTGGGCTGTCCGAACGGCACGACCTGGTTGGATGCCGGCGATCCCGGACCTGCGTAGTTCTGCCCGTCCATGTTGTTCACCGCACGGATGGCGACCGTGTATCCGGTGCCGTTGGCCACGCCGGCGATGGTGCCGCGGATGGTGTCGCCCCTCTCGAGGCCGGCCCAGTTGCCGCTCCAGCCGCCGCCGTTGAGCGAGTACTCGTAGTTCAGCTCGCCCGGGTTCGCGCCGTTGCCGGCGCCGGCCGGTGCGGTGACCGTGATGGAGCGGTCGCCCGGTGCGGCGCTGACCGCTCCGGGGGCTCCGGGCGGGGTGAACGCGCGTCGCGGGGCCGAGGCGGCGCTGAACGCCCCCTGACCGGCCTTGTTGGTCGCCGCGACCGTGAAGGTGTAGTCCGTCGTCGAGGCATCCACGTTCACCGCCTGCGACGTCTGCCCGCCGGGGACGGTGATCGTGTTGACCACCGTGCCGCCGCGCAGCACCCGCAGCGTGTAGGCGCTGATCGCCGCGCCGTTGCCCGAGGGCTGGCCCCACGTCACGCGCAGCTGGGCCTGGTTCCCCACCGGCGACAGGCGCTCGGTCGAGGGGGCGCCGGGGGCGGCGGGGGGACCTGCGGGAATCTCGCTCGGCGACCAGCTGCTCCAGCTCGACGGCTCCGGCGCGCGGTTCACCGCGCGCACACGCACCTGGTAGGCGGTGCCGTTCTCCAGGCCCTCCCAGCGCAGCGCGTTGCCGGTCACCCCGGTCTTCTGCGTCGCACCCGACGGCGGCGCAGGCGAGATCTCCAGGTCGAACGACTGCACGGGCGAACCCGGGGTCGACGGCGTCGTCCACGACACGTCCAGCGCACGGTCGCCGAAGCGCAGTGCCGGCGGCTGCGGCGTGTCGGGACGCGCGTCGGGACGGGCGGTGGCCGAGGGAGCCGACGGGTCGGAGGTGCCCACCCGGTTGGTCGCGGTCACCGTGAAGTTGTATTCGACGTTGTTGGTCAGCCCGTCCAGCGTGCACGTCGTCGACGCGCAGGTCTTGGTGTAGTCGCCTGCCGTGGAGGTGACGGTGTACGAGGTGATCTCGGCGCCGTTGTTCATGGGCGACGACCACGACAGCACCACCGTGCGGTCCTGCACGCTCGAGACGGTGGGCGTGCCCGGAACGTCGGGCCGCCCCTGCACCGTGAGCCGGATGCGACCGTCGACGAGGCGGTCGGGGTCCTCCGTGGCATCCTGCACGCGATAGCGCACCACGAGGCTCCCGACGAAATCGTCGGCGGGCGTGACCTCGACGCGCCCATCGCCGAGCACCCGCGGCTGCCCCTGCGTCTGGCCCACCTCGAGCTGCGCGTCGAGGACGGTCAGGGGCTCGTTCGGGAAGGGGCTCTGATCGTTGGCGAGCACGTCGATCGTCTGCGTCACCCCCTGGTGCGCCTCAGCGAGCACGTCCTCGGTGGTCACCGCCAGCGGGCGGGTGGATGCCGTGACGGTCGCGGTGACCGTCGCCGTCACCGGGTCGCTGTCGCCGTCGGTGACGGAGACGTCGATGTTCGCGGACGTGCCCTTGCGGGTCGAGGTCTCGGTCGAGACGCTCAGCGTGCCGTCCGAGACCGAGGCGCTGAAACCGCTGGGAACCTGGCCGACCAGGGCGAACCGCAGGTTCGGCACGTCCTCTTCGTTGGGGTCGGCGGCGAGGCCCCGCAGATCCAGCGTCGTGGCCTCTTCACCGGGCGACACGGTGATCGACGCCCCCGAGAGCGTCGGCGGCTCGTTGTCGGGCGGCAGCACCGTCACGGGGAGCGTGAGCGTCGCGACCCGCCCCTCGGGGTCGTCGGGGCCGGTGCCGTCGGTGACCTCGAAGGTGATCGCGTCGGCGCCGTGATAGCCGTCGGCCGAGGTGTAGACGAGGGTCTCGGCATCCTTCACGAGACCAGCGCCGTTGGAGTGCACGGCCGACACCTTCGCCGCCTCGGTGACGATCGCCCGCCCACCCCCGGCGACCACGACGTGATCGGCGAGGGGGATCTCCACCGTCTCGCCGCTGACGACCTCGATGCCGCCGGTGGCGCGCAGCGACGGGCGCAGGTCGGCGACGCCGGGCACGTGGATGAAGGCCGAGGCCGTCAGCCCGTCGACGTCGGTGACGTCGTAGCGCACGATGCGCGCCGCATCGGCGATGGGAACCCGCACGACGCCCGCCGAGCGCACCTCGACCTCGGCGTCGTCGGTCGTGATCTCGAGGTCGTCGCGCACGCCGTCGGGATCTTCGTCGTTGAGCAGCACCTCGACGTCGACGCTCGGGTTGGCGCCCACGTCGGCGATCGTCACGCGGTCATCGCGCGCGATGGGCGGTTGCAGCGGCACCTCGGGGTCGACCGTCACCACCAGCGAGCCGACGGCCGACGCACCCTGGGCATCGCGGATCGTGTAGGTGAGGGTCTTCGTGCCCGGCTCCTCGGCACTGGAGACGACGACACGGTCGCCCTTGACCTCTGCGACGATGCCCTCGGGAACTTCCAGCCCCGACCCGACCAGGGTGAGCCGGTCGCCCTCGGGATCGGAGTCGTTGACCATGACCGGCACCGCCACGGTGCGGTCGGGACGCATCAGCACGACGTCCTTCACCGCGAACGGCGCCTGGTTCACGCCGGTGCCTGGCGCAATGCCGACGCGCACGGTCGCCGTCGCCGAGAGGCCGAGGCGGTCCTGCACGACATAGGTGAATTCGTCGGTGCCCGCGGCGTCGGCGAACGCCTCATAGCGCAGGAAGTTCTCGCCGATCTCGGTGATGCGCCCCTTGGCGGGCGCCGAGGCCGACCCGACGATCTGCACCGAGTCGCCGTCGGGATCGATGCCCTCCAGCGGAATCGGGATCTTCACTTCGGCGCCGCTGAGCACCCGCGCGGTCAGGTCGCGCGGCCGCGGGGCCTGGTTGTTCTCGACGTCCACGTCGAGGATCTGGATCGTGACGTACCCGGCATCCTTCTGTCCGAGGGAGTCCGCGATCTCGTACGTGACGTACACCGTCTTCGCCTCCGGCCCGGCGCGGAAGCGCAGGGCGTCCTCCGAGACGAACGCGTCGCCGTCGGCCGGGGCCGGGAGCGGCTCGACGAGGTCGGGCAGCAGCGTGATGAGGTCGCCGCTCGGGTGGTAGTCGTTGTCGAGCACGGGGATGCTGACGACGTCACCGGCCCGCACGACCACCGTGTCGTCGGCGGCCACCGGCGGCCGCAGCTGGGCGGGTGCGGGGATCGGAATCACCACGACGTCGCCCTGGGCCGAGTGGGCGCCGTTGGAGATCTGGTACTGGATCGTGACCGGCTGCGACAGACCGGACTGGTCGGTCACCAGCAGGTAGCGGTGGTCGATGACGGCGACCGAGACGCGTGCATCGGGGGGAACGGTCACCGACTGCACGACGAGGATGCCGCCTGCCGGGTCGGAGTCGTTGGCGAGCACGTCGATGCGCACGTCCTTGCCCGAGGGCAGCAACGCGACGTCACGCACCGCGATGGGCTTCTCGTCCGGGTCGGCGGCGGCCAGCACGTCGACGCGCACGAGCCCGATGACCGTCTGCGGACCGTCGGTGGCGAGGTACTGCACGTAGTACGCGCCGGGGGTGGACGAGACGAATGAGAAGGTGCCGGCGTTGTAGTCCGGCGAGAGCTGGGCACCGGCCACCTCGGTGACGCGGGCGAGCCGCAGCGGCGCGCCGCTGGGCGAGACGTCGTTGTCGAGCGGCGAGATCGTCGTCTTCTCGCCCGCGCGCACCACGACGTGGTCCGGCGACGTGATCGGCTTCGTCGAGCCCACCGGACGCACATCCACCTGCACGACGCCGACGGTGTCCTCCTGCCCGTCGGAGACCGTGAGGGTGACCTCGCGGCGCCCCTGCACCGAGCCGATGGCGCGGAAGGTGATCTCGCCCGCGGAGGTGAAGTCCACCTCGTCGCCGCCGTCGGTCGTGGCCGAGCGCAGGAACATGTCGTCGCCGTCGGGGTCGATCCAGTCCAGCAGCGTGTCGTAGGTGACCTGGCCGCCCTGCTCGACGACGACCACCGGGACCGTGCGCTGCAGCGGCGCCTGGTTGACCGACCACGGGCGCACCTCGAGCGACACGGTCGCCTGGTCGGTGCCGCCGGGCCGGCCGTCGTTCACCTCGTACGTGAAGGTGTCGCTGCCGGTGGCGTCCTCGGGCACGGTGACCTGCAGGGCGCGCCCACCGTAGATGGGCGAGAGCTCGCCCACCGAGACCCCGCCCTGCGCGGTGGCGGTGAGGACGTCGCCGTCGGGGTCGTTGTCGTTGTCGAGCACGGGCAGCACCGTGGTGCGGCCCGGACGCACGCCGAAGTCGTCGTCCTCGGCCACCGGCGGGTGGTTCACCTCGGTGCGCTCGGGGAGCGAGGTCTCCTCCGACACCTCGGTGGAGGTCTGCTCGGTCTCGTCGCCGCCTTCGGGCGGGATGATGTCGTCCCAGTTGTCGATGAGTTCGAGCGACTCGGTCACCGTCCAGGCCGAGCCCGTGGCGACGTCGTTGAGCACGACCACGTCGCGGTTCACGCGGAAGACGGCGGTGGCATCCGGGCTCATGCCGGGGATGTCGGCGACGAGGTCGTCGCGGTCCTGCGGGCAGTCGCGGACGAACCGCGCCGAGGCGCCCCACGCGCCGTACACGCACCCCTTCAGCGACACGGGTGCGGCCGGGGCCCCGGGGGCGCCGGCGTCGGTTTCGGCGACCGGACCCTCGCCGAGGGGCACGGTGACCAGGCTGCCGGCGGTGGCGTAGCTGACGTGCTGGGCGTAGGACGACGGATGCTGCAGCACCGCCTCATCGACGTCGTCGAGGTCCCGCAGGCCCAGCCCCTGCACCCACAGCCGCGCGTCGGTGAGGTTCAGCACCACCGGCGTGGCGCCGGCGACGGTGATCGCCAGCTCGTCGCCCTCGTCGAGGCCCTCGATCTCTTCGCTGGAGGACTCCGGCGTCTCCTGTCCGAGCCGCACGGTGGTCACCGTGCCCTGCTCGGGGGAGGCGACGTAGACCGTGCCGTCGGTGCCGGTGGCCGACACGGCACCCTCGCCGAACTCGGCGACGGGGTCGTTGGTGGGCGCGATCGCCTGCAGACCCGACGCCGGCGCCATCCACAGGGCGCCGTCCTGAGGCTCGAGCACCGAGACGGTGCCGGAGCCGACGCCGACGGTGGCGCCGGCGGGGATGTCGATGTCGCCCACGGTGGCGACGGTGGCCACGTCGACGGGGGCGAGGGTGGCGTTGGTCTCGTCGACGACGAGCACGGTACGGCCGTCCTGCACGATGTCGTAGGTCTCGGAGACGGTGCGCAGGCCCGCGTCGAGCACCTGCGAGGCGTCGTTGTAGCGGCCGACGAGGTAGCTGTCCTGTTTGGTGATCCAGACGGAGCCGTCGTTCAGCTCGACGTCGGTGGTCGGGAAGCCCTCGTACAGGAAGGCCATGGTGGTGATCGCGACGGCCGAGACCGTGATGACGCTTGCCGACGCGAGCGTGCGCGGACGCGCACGCAGCCACGCAAAGGACCTCACGGAAACAGCCCCCTCGTGTGATCGGCGGTGTGCGTGGCGTCAGGTCCGACCAGGGGTCGGCGCCTCGTCCACCCTAGTGGGCGGGCGCGTCTGCTCGCGGTGGGGAGAACTCCCCATGCGGTGGGGTGCGCTCGGGCGGCAGGGTCACGCCCGCCAGCACCCCACGACGTGGTCGTCGACCATGCCCGCCGACTGCATCAGCGCGTACATCGTCGTCGGGCCGACGAACCGGAACCCGCGGCGGCGCAGCTCCTTCGAGAGGGCGACGGACTCGGGGGTGGTGGCCGGAACCTCGGCGAAGGTGGACGGCCGGGGGTGCTGCTGCGGCGCGAACGACCACATCAGGGCGTCGAGCTCGCCCGGCGCCATCTCTGCGACGAGGCGGGCATTGCCGATGACGGCGAGGATCTTCGCGCGATTGCGGATGATGCCGGCATCCGCCAGGAGGCGCTCGACGTCGGCGTCGTCGAAGGATGCCACGGCGACGGGCTCGAACCCGGCGAACACCTCACGGAAGCGCGGGCGCTTGCGCAGGATCGTGATCCACGACAGGCCCGCCTGGAAGCCCTCGAGACTCATCTTCTCGAACAGGGCCCGGTCGCCGTGCAGCGGCCGGCCCCACTCCTCGTCGTGGTAGCGGACGTACTCGGGGTCGTCGCCGGCCCACGCGCAGCGGGCGACGCCGTCGGCGCCGAGGCGGGTGTCGGGGTTCACCTCGCCACCCTATGGCCCTGTCCGTGCCACGGCTGCCCGGCCGGTCGCCTGTGCGGCCGGGGTCTGTGCGGCCGGGGTCTGTGCGGCCGGGGTCGGGCGCTCGCCTGGGGCGCGGCATCCCCCTACCCCACGCTCACCTGTCGCAAAGTGCGGCTGCGCGGGACGCTATCCCGCCATTTGCGACAGGCGAGGCCGGCGGCGCGGACTACTTCTTCTTGCGCAGCGACTTCTCCGAGACCGGTGCGTTGCCCGACGCGGCGAGCGCGGCGTAGTACCCGCGTGCCTCTTCCTGCCGCTCGTGCTCAGCACCCGACGCGATGGGCGCGCGCAGGTGCTCGGGCTCGAAGCCGAAGGCGTCGACGAGGTCCTGCGCGTGCGGGCGCAGCCGGGCGCACAGGCGGTCGATGTACCGCGACACCGAGGCGGCGCGCTGGGTCGACAGCCGACCGTGGATGAGGTGCCAGGCGAGGTGCTTCTCGATGAGCGACAGTCCGAACAGGTCACGCAGCCACGTGAGCACCTGGCGGGTGCCGTCGTCGGCGGCGCGGTTCACGCCGTCGGTGAAGGCCTCCCACTGCAGCAGCTCCGCGTGGGCGCGGGCGGCCTCGATGAGCTCGGACTGGTTCTCGTTGAAGAGCGCCGCGGCGTCGGCCGGCGACATCTTCGCCGCGGGGCGCAGCCGTCCGGCGATGTCGGCGACCATCTGCTGCACCCGGTGCGACAGCAGGTCGTGCTGCTGGTCGGCACGCAGCCCCAGCTCGACCGAGCGGGCGGTGGAGCCGAAGTCGGTGACGGTCTGGCCGAGCCGGCGCAGGCCCGCGCCGTGGAAGACCTTGCCCGCGGTCTGCCCGACGGCGAACCGGGCGAGCTTGGCGGCATCCGCGCCTTTGAACTGCTTCGCGAAGTCGCTCAGCAGGCGCTTGCCCACCAGCTGGAGCAGCACGGTGTTGTCGCCCTCGAAGGTCGCGTAGATGTCGAGGTCGGCGCGCAGGCCGACGAGCCGGTTCTCGGCGAGGAAGCCGGCTCCGCCGCACGCCTCCCGGCACTCCTGGATCGTGTCCAGTGCGTTCCACGTCGACATCGACTTCAGTGCCGCCGCGAGCGTCTCGAGGTCCTCGCGCTCCTCGGAGGTGTCCTTGCGTCCGCTGAAGACGCCGTCGAACTTCTTGATCAGCTCGTCGCCGGCGAAATGCTGCGCGTACACCTGCGCCAGGCGCGGCAGCAGGCGACGCTGGTGCTGGGCGTAGTCCAGCAGCACGACCTCGTCGGTGCCGCTGCCGCTGTCGAACTGACGACGCTGGTTGGCGTAGGTGACGGCGATCGTGAGGGCGGCGGCGGTGGCGTTGGTCGCGGCACCTTCGATGCACACCCGGCCCTGCACGAGCGCGCCGAGCATCGTGAAGAAGCGGCGTCCCGGGCTCGCGATCTCGCTCGAATAGGTGCCGTCCGGGGCGATGTCGCCGTAGCGGTTGAGCAGGTTGGTGCGCGGAATGCGCACCTGGTCGAAGTGCAGGCGACCGTTGTCGATGCCGTTGAGCCCGCCCTTGACCCCGTCGTCCTCGCCGCCGACGCCCGGCAGGAAGTCGCCCTTCTCATCGCGCAGCGGCACGAAGAAGCAATGCACGCCGTAGTTGACGCCGCCGCTGATCAGCTGCGCGAAGACGGTCGCGGCCCGCCCATGCAGGGCCGCGTTGCCGAGGTAGTCCTTCCAGGCGCCCCGGAACGGGGTGTGGATGACGAACTCCTCGGTGTCGCGGTCGTAGGTGGCGGTCGTGCCGACCGCGGCGACGTCGGAGCCGTGTCCGGTCTCCGTCATCGCGAAGGCGCCGGGAAGTTCGAGGGTCATCACATCGCGCAGCCACTTGTCGTGGTGGGGCTTCGTGCCGAGGTGATGGATCGCCGAGCCGAAGAGGCCCCACTGCACGCCCGCCTTGACCTGCAGGCTCGGGTCGGCGAGCACCAGCTCCAGGTACGCGGCGACGTTGGCGCCGTTGTCGTCGAGGCCGCCGTACTCCTTGGGGTAGGCGCGGCGGGAACCGTCGTGGCGCACGACGATGCGCATCTGCTCGAGCACGCGCTCGCGGTGCTCGGCCATCGACAGACCGGTGACCTGCCAGAGGTCGGGGTTCTTGACCATCTCGCGCGCCGTGCGACGGGTGTCGGCCCAGGTGCCCAGCAGCAGGTCGGTGACCTGCGGGATGTCGATGCGCGCCTCGTGCGCCTCGGCGGCGGTGTGCGCGGCGGTCGGCGCGCCGCCGGCGGGGGTGCGCTTGCTGGTGGCGGGCTTGTGCGGACGGACGGCAGCGTCGGTCATGATGCACCCTTCGGCGAGGTGAGGACGGAGTGGTACGACCGTAGGTGTCCCACAACAACCCCTCAAGCCGTTTGGACAGTCTCCACACCGGCATCCGCCGCCGTGCCGCCCCTTCGTTGTGCCGATCCCACACCCTCGCTCGCGAGTGAGTATTCGCGGTGCCGAGTGAGTATTGAGGCCGCCGAGTGAGTATTGAGGCCGCCGAGTGAGTATTCGCGGTGCCGAGTGAGTACTCGCGGTGTCGAGCGCCGCGACCCGTGCGCGCGCAACGGCGCCAAAGGGCCCGAATGCCAGCGGCGAATACTCACTCGCGAGCGCGAATACTCACTCGCGAGCGCGAATACTCACTCGCGCGCCCGAATACTCACTCGCGAGCGCGGGGTCAGTGCGGGGCCGGCGGCGCGAATGCCAGCTGCGCCGAGACCAGCCCGTGCTCGCGGCTGACGATCTGGGCCCGCCCCGGCGCGGCGCGCACCGGCTTCACCCGTCCGATCAGCGCACCCTCCTCGGGGTTTCCCCCCAGCAGGATGCCGGTGACGCCGAGGTCCGTGAACCGCTGGATGATCGGGTCGTAGGCGGCGCGGCTGGCGCCTCCGGTGCGCCGGGTGAGGATGACGTGGAGCCCCACGTCGGCGGCCTGCGCGAGCAGCGGCTGCAGCACCGCGAGCGGATTGCCCTGGCTCGTCGCGACGAGGTCGTAGTCGTCGACGATGATGAACCCGTCGGCGCCCTTCCACCAGCTGCGCTCGCGCAGCTGCTCGGGGGTGACGTCGGGCCCGGGGATGCGATTGCCGAAGTACTGGGCAAGATCGTTCATGCCGCCCGTCGCCAGCTCATGGGACGTGAGATACGCGCCGAGGTACTCGGCCGGGATCTCGCCGAGGAGCGCCCGACGATAGTCGACCACGAAGATCTTCGCCTCTTCCGGACGGTAGACCCGGGTGATCTCCTGGACGATGCCGCGGAGGAAGGCGGACTTGCCCATGCCGGAATCGCCGTAGAGGAACAGGTGCGACTCCACGCGCGGGTCGATCCCGAATGCCGACAGCTGCGCCTCTTCGATGCCCAGCAGCAGCCGGCGGTCCTCGGGGGCGGCCAGCCCACGCAGTTCGTCGAGCGGCAGCATGTCGGGAAGCAGCCGCAGCTTCGGCCCGGGCTGACCCCGCCACGCCGCCGACACCCGCGCGATCATGTCCTGAACCCCCTCGGAGAGGGTGGCCGCATCCGGCGAACCGTCGATGCGCGGGATCGCGCCGAGCATCTGGAGCTTGGCCGAGCTGAGCCCGCGACCAGGCTGGCCGACGGGCACGTTCGCGGCCTGCTTGCGGTCGACGTCGGAGTCGGTCGGGTCGCCCTGACGCAGCTCGAGCCGCGTCTGGATGAGGTCCTTGAGGCTGGCCCTGATCTCGAGCCACCGGTTGGCCGTGATGACCACGTGCACACCGAAGCTGAGTCCCCGTGCGGCGATGGTCTGAATGCGGGCCTCGAGCGGCTCGTACTCGCCGCGCACCGTGGCCCATCCGTCCACGACGAGGAACACGTCGCCGAAGCCGTCGTCCACGGTGCCGGCACGCCGACGGCTGCGGTAGGTCTCGACGGAGTCGATCCCGTGACGGCGGAAGTACTGCTCGCGGGCGTCGACGATCGACTCGATCTCGGCGACCGTGCGCCGCACGGCCTCGGGCTCGGTGCGCGTGGCCACGCCGGAGACATGGGGATGCTGCTGCATGGCCGTGAAGCTGCCGCCGCCGAAGTCCAGCACGTAGAACTGCAGCTCCTGTGGTGTGCCCGTCAGCGCGAGCGCCGAGACCAGGGTGCGCGCGAGGGTGGACTTTCCGCTCAGCGGCGATCCCACGATCGCGACGTGACCGGCGGCGCCGCCCAGCCCGACGACGAGACGGTCGCGGCGCTGCTCGAGCGGCACGTCGACCATGCCGAGCGGAACGGTGAGAATGCCGGCGGCGCGCCATGCCGGAGAGATGAGACCCAGCTGCGGGTCTTCCACGAGATCGGGCATGAGCTCGTCGAGCGAGGCGGGGTCGGTCAGCGGCGGCAGCCACACCTGATGCGCGGCGGGGCCGTGGCCCTGCATCCGCTCCACCGCGATCTGGAACGTCGAACGCTCCTCGACCTCGGGGGCGACCGGGGCGGGTGAAGCCGCGGCCGGGGCGTCCTGGGGCGTCTCGATCGGCTGCGCGGCGGCGGTGAAGACCTCGATGAGCGCGGGTCCGTCGACGCCCGACGTCGTCTCATCGATGACGTGGGACGGGTCGGTCTTGGGCTTGCCCGACACGTACGCGGCACGGAACTGGACGAGCGTCTCGGTGTCGCTCTTGAGGAAGCCCACGCCCGGCTCCTGCGGCAGCGTGTAGGCGTCGGGCGTGCCGATGATCGTGCGCGACTCGGCGGCCGAGAAGGTGCGCAAGCCGATGCGGTACGACAGGTACGTGTCGAGCCCGCGGAGCTTGCCCTCTTCGAGGCGCTGCGAGGCCAGCAGCAGGTGCACATACAGCGAGCGGCCCACACGGCCGATGTTGAGGAAGCTCTCGACGAACTCCGGCTTGGCCGACAGCAGTTCGGAGAACTCGTCCACGACGACCAGCAGGGCCGGCAGCGGCGCCAGATCGGTGCGTCCGCCTCGGCGCGCCTTCTCGTACTCACCGACGTTCGCGAAGTTGCCCGCCGCGCGCAGCAGCTCCTGCCGTCGGGTGATCTCCCCCTGCAGTGCGTCCTGGAACCGGTCGACGAGCGCCAGCTCGCTGCCGAGGTTCGTGATGACGGCCGAGACGTGCGGCATGCTCGCCATGCCGGCGAACGTCGCGCCGCCCTTGAAGTCGACGAGGACGAAGTTCAGCTGCTCGGGGGAATGGGTCATCGCGAGGGCCAGCACGAGCGTGCGCAGCACCTCGGACTTGCCCGACCCGGTGGCTCCGACCATGATCCCGTGCGGCCCGGATCCCTGCTGCGCGGCTTCCTTGATGTCGAGCACCAGCGGGGCGCCCGACGTGTCCTGGCCGATGGGCACGCGCAGCCGATCGCGTTCGAGACGGCCCGACCACGCGCGGTCGAAGTCGATCGCGCGGACGTCGGGCAGTGCGAGCAGCTCGGTCAGCTCACGCTGGCCTTGGGCGACAGGAGCGTCCTCGACCCGCGTCGGTCGGGCCCGCAGCGGCATGAGGCGGCGAGCCGTGGCCTCTGCCTCGGCGATCGACATGGCATCCGGGGTGAACAGTTCCGTGCCGCGCGTGAGGTCGATGAACTCGGCACGCGGGGGTGGGGCGGATGCCGCGGCGCGCCCGCGCCCGCGTCCTGAACCTCCCGCGACCCGCGAGGGCGCGGCATCCGCGAGGGCGACGCGAGCGGTGGACGGGTGCGTCAGTTCGCCCCACCGCTGCGGGAGGTCGATGACCGTGACCCCCTGCATCCCCTCGCCTCCCACGATGGGGTCTCCGGCCCGCGACTCGACGCCGTCGAGCACCAGCAGCACGTGCGGGGTCAGCCCTTCGCCCGCCCCGAAGCGGGGACGGTCCCGCAACTGCGTCGGCAGCACGTCCTCGAGCTCGTCCAGCGACGACGCGATCATCCGAGCCGGGCCGAGACGGTCCTCGACACGCGGCGACATCACGTGCGGCAGCCACTTCGCCCACTCCCAGTGCGGCGCCTGTCGCTCGCCGGCGACGATCGCCACGATCAGGTCTTCGGGGTCGTGCAGCGTCGCGGCCCCGGCGACGAGCGCCCGCGCGAGCGCGCGGATCGCTTCTTCGTCAGGTCCGACGATCTCCAGCCGCGCGTAGTCGGCCAAGACGACGCCGAGCGGGATGTCGCGCTGGATCTCGTGGGTCAGCATGAAGCGGTGCGCGGCAGAGGCGGCGACGGGATCCAGCTGCGCGAGGGGCGGCAGCTCCGGCGCCGCCAGGGCGATGCTCAGGGGCTGATCCGACGTCCCGATGCGGGTGAGGAGGAAGGTCGGGTCACCGGGCTCGCGCTCCCACACGCGGGATCGCTCCTCGGCGATGAAGGGCAGCGCCGACGGCGCGGGGGTGATCCACCCGCCGTGCCGGCGCTGCTTGCGCGCCGCCACCCGGACCGTCTCACGCAGGTCGGCCAGGTACGCCAGGTACTCGCGGCGGTTGCCGAGCACCTGCGCGGTGCGCTGCGCGCGCTGCCGCCAGCCGTTGACGGCAACGAACCCCAGCGACGACAGCAGGAACATGCCGCCGATGAGGAATCCGGTCGGCCCGGCGTTGCTGATCGTCACCATGACGATCGCCCCGACGCTGCCGAGCATCGGCAGCAGTGAGGTGAGGATGCCGCTGCCACCCTCGCTCGGAACCAGCTCCGGCGGCGGCTGCAGCACGATGCGACCGTTGGGCAGGCTGGGCGGTGCCAGGCGGGGTCCCTTGCTCACGCGGAGGTTCCGATCAGTCGGCTGACGGTGAAGATGCGTTCGCCCACGCGCACGCGCGTGCCCTCGTCCAGCGGCGTCCGCACGCCGGGCGCGAGAGGACGCCCGGCGCCCTCCTCATCGACGAGTTCCGACCCGTTGGTCGAGCCGGCGTCGGTGACCCACGCCGTCTCGCCGTCATGCTCCAGACGCAGGTGCATCTTCGAGACCATGCGGTCGGGATCCTCGACGGCGAGGACCGCGTCGCCGGGGTCGGTGGGCGCCGGCGCGCGACCGAGGTTGACCGCCGCCGGCAGGGCGAACTGCGCACGCTGTCCGGTGTCGAACACGAGCAGCACCTGCGCGTTGCGCAGCGGCCGACGCGGAGCCACGTCCGCAGGGAGGGCGAGTGCCGGCGCCGCGGCCGCACTCGGCGCTGCAGGCGCGGCCGGGGGAAGGAATTCCCCCCACATCCCGGCAGCGGGAACCTCCGCGCCCGCCGCCGGCGCCACCGGCCGCGCGGCGGCCCCGGCGGAGCGACCGAGCACCGTGGGCGCGTCGAGGGTGGCGGCCGGCCCCGGGGCGCGCCGGTCCGGCAACGCGACGACCACCGTCTCAGAAGCTTTGTCGTGCCACGACCGACGACGACCGGTGCGGTCCCAGGCCGCCGAGGCCACGACGACCCAGGCGCCGGCCAGGAGCACCAACGACGACAGCAGCAGCAGCAGGCCACGCACGAACGTGCGACCGGCGCCGGGCGAGAACGGTGCGTCCTCGCGTGCGACGCGCAGGCGCAGCATCGCGACTCCGGGCGTCGCCCCCGTCCGGGCCTCGAGGATCCAGAGCCCCAGCAGCGCCTCGGCGCCGAGCGCGAGCCCCAGCACCGGTGAACCGAGGAGCATGCCCGTCGCCGTCACGCCGGCCACCAGGGCCGCGTCGATCGAGAAGGCGCCGAGACGGGCACCGACGGAGGCGGGCGCGCCGGCGAAGTGTGACAGCAGGCTCATGCGGCCATCATCCCCCGCAGCGCCTCGACGACACCGGCGGCGAGGAAGGCCGCCGGCAGCGAGAGCGCCACCGCCATCCACTCCAGCCGGTCGCCGGCACGCGACCACGCGAGCGAGCGCGAGCCGCGCCCCGCCGGGACGACGAGGAAGGCGCTCGCGGCACCGGCCGCCAGGGTGACGCCCGCCGCCAGTGCGAGCATGCCCGTGTCGGCCGACGGGATGAGGGCGATCAGCATCACCAGCACGATCGCCGCGGCCCCGAGCCGCGAGATCCAGCGCAGCGCGGGCGCTGTGGCCCGACGCGCCCCCAGGAGGAGAGCAATCACGACGGTCGCACCCAGCGCGATCCGACCGGCCAGCACGAGCGGATCGTCCGAGGGGAAGGAGGGGAGGGCAACGGGGGCGGATGCCACGCCCGCGACGACCAGCAGCAGGATGCCGGTCAGCAGACGCCCGGTGGAGCGCTGCACCAGGCTGCGCGCCTCGTCGTCGTCGATGGACAGCACCTCGTCGGGCACCTGCTGCCGAACGGTCCAGCGAGTGGTCTGGAAGCGTCCGTAATCGATGAAGGTCCCCGGCGGAACGTCGACCACCGCGGCCAGCAGCACCCGTTGCCCGACGGGGATCAGCCCGAGCGTCACCGCGGCGGGGGCCGCTGCATCCATGTGCCACAGGAGCGCCGCGCCCCATACCGCGGCGATGATGAGCAGCACCGTCATGGCGGTGCGACTCTCGGCACGCAGCGTGACGGAGGGCGTGGCGACGCCCATCAAGCCGGCGAGGGCAGCGGCGAACAGCGTCCCCGTGAAGACAGCCAGTACGCTCCCGGCGGCGGGCAGCGGCGGCACCAGCGCCGCTCCGGCAGCGAAACCCAGAGCGAGCGACCCGACGATCGGCGCCAGCGGCGCGCGTCGCCCGCGAGGAGCACGCACCGCGAACACCGTCCCCGCCAGCACGGCGGCCACCGCCGCGCCCGTCCCCGCAAGAGCACGCACCGCGCTGAGGGCTCCGGTCTGAGTGAGGAGCACGACGGCGGCGAGCACGACGCCCAGTCCGCTGAGCACCCACCACGCAGACAGCGGACGATCCTCTGCCGACAGCGGGCGCGTCGCCCGTGCTCTCGCGCGACCTCGGTCGCGGACCGTTGCGATGTCGACGACCATCAGCACGGCGCCGTCTTCGAGGTCCGACATCCGCGTGTCCGGAGAGATCTCCCGCCCGGCCGCCTCGACGACGATTCCCCCACCCGCGCTGGTGGATGAGCCCACCGCGCGCACCGCGTCGTCCACCCGCGCGTGGATCGGCACGACGAGATCATGGCGCTGGGCGCCGTCGACGATCGCCACGCGTCGGCGCCGGACCGTCTCCCGCGTCACCCGCTCCCGCCTTCCCTGGCACTCAGCGCCCACGATCGAGGCATGCTCGGCCGTCCGGCGTCGCACCGCGACGGTGATCCCGTCAGCGGCGCGCCCCTCAACCCATCGAGCGAACATGAGGAGGCTCTCACTTGTCAATGGGGAGTTCTCATGCTGGCGCTCGACGGTGTCGTGCCCATAGGTTTCTCACTGGCGTTACCGATGTGAAGGGGTCGCCACCGCCGGCACGGTCTCCGCTGTCGACGGCAACACGCTCCGGCCTCGGCCGGGCCGACAAACAAGAGGGGGAGTCGTGGCAGATCTCATTGCCGCCGAAGAAGGCGCGCTCAAGCGGGGAGCCGTTGCGGTCAACACCGCGAAGTCCGGAATCGACGAGCAGGTGAAGAAGGTGCGCACCGAGCTGGACCAGGTGGCCGGCTTCTGGAGCGGCGCCGCCGCGAGCTCGTACACCCAGCTGCTGAACCGCTGGAACGACGAGACGACCAAGCTGAACCAGGTTCTCGTCACGCTCGAGGACGCATTGCGCGGCACGGAGCGCGACCAGGCGGCATCCGAAGAGTCGCACCAGCAGACCATCAACAACCTCGGGTCGATCCTCGGCTGACGCCGGGCTCCGTCGAAAGGAACCAGACATGTCATCCATCTCCGTTCGCCCCGAACAGGTCATCGCCCTCGCCGGTCAGATCCGCAACGGCGCTTCCGGCATCCGCTCGCGCCTCGATGAGCTCGAGTCCGAGGTCGGTTCGCTCCGCGCCAAGTGGGACGGCGAGGCTCAGGTCGCCTACGACCAGGCTCAGGCGCAGTGGAACCAGTCGCTCACGCGCCTGAACGACCTCCTGCAGCAGATCGCCGGCAAGACCGAGGAGATCGCTCAGGGGTACGTTTCGACCGACAAGTCGGCCGCCGGGCGCTTCGCCTGACATCCTCGAGGACCGGCGGCGACACGTCGCCGGTCCTCGGCACGGCACACTCGGGTGCCGACTCCATGCGCGCCGATCAGGGCGCGCCTCTGTGATTTCCGAGGGGGGATTTCGATGGGCCATGTGATCGATCTCGACGCAGGCGGGGATATCGCGGCGCACAACGCCAGCACCCTGCAGCAGGTGAGCGCGGAGCTGCCGCCGTCGTCCGCCATCGTCCAGGTGGATGGGAACCGCACCGAAGATGCTCCCGACCACTTCACGGCGCGACTCGAGACGCGGTCCCGGGCGATCGCCCAGCGGGTGGAGACCATCCGCAAGTTCGTCGCCGCGAACGCTGAGGCACTCAGCAACGCGGTGACGGCGCTGCGCGAATCCGACCAGATGAGCGCGTCCGCCGCCGATCAGACCGCCGCGCTCATCGATGACGTGGCGGCAGGCCACTCGCTGGGCGGCGCCGCCGCAGGTGCCGCCGCCGGTGGTGCCGCGGGTGCTGCCGCGGCCGCGGGGTCTGCCGCCGCAGCCGGATCTGCGGACGGCGCCAAGCAGGTTTTCGGCGGCTGAACGCCGCGGAGAAAAGGGATGCCGTGATGAGGGTACGAGCAGGAACGGGAGCGCTCGGGCGCGTGCGGCACGTGGCCGCCGCCGCCTTGGTCGGCGCACTCGTGGCGGCATCCCCCGCGGCTGCTGCCGGCGCCGCCTCGGCTCCCACGCACTGGTGGTGGGACACCTACGGGATCGACGCGCTCCATGAGCAGGGGTGGACGGGCGACGGTGTCCGGATCGCCGTCATGGACACGCAGATCAACCCGGACCTGCCCACCTTCGAAGGACGCGATCTGACCGTGGCCGAGGGCACGCTGTGCGAGGAGGGCGAGTCCGCCGTCAGCGGCGAGACGACCCGCGGCGCCGTGCACGGCACGACGGTGACCGCGATGCTGATCGGCACCGGGGAGGGGGCCGGCGCGGTGCGCGGCATCGTTCCGGACGCCGAGGTCACGTTCTACGGCCTGGGCGTCGCCGCCGCCGGCGACGGCTGCACGACGAGGGAGCGTCCCGACGAACTCAGCCCCTTCGGGCTCGCACTGCAGCGCGCCATCGACGACGGGGCGCAGATCTTCACGACCTCGGTCGGTTCGCCGCTGGAGAGCGAGGCCGGCGACGGCGCCGTGATCGCCGAAGCGATCGCGAAGGGCGTCGTGATCCTCAACTCCACGGCGAACCCCGGGTCCGGCCTCACGCAGAATTCCCTGGGGCTGATCAACGGCGTCCTCGCCGTCAGCGCGGTCGACAGCTCGGGTGAGCTGCAGACCGACGACGCCGGCCAGCCGTTCGCACTGCAGGAGACGCACGTCGTCGCGGCAGGGATGGCCCTTCCCTCCGTCGGCGTGACCGCAGGAGCCTGGGAGCAGAGCGGGTCCACATCGGGCTCTTCCCTGGCCACCCCCCTCGTCGCGGGCATGCTGGCCCTGTCGGCAGAGCAGCACCCGGAGGCGACGGGCAATCAGCTCGTGCAGGCGCTCCTCCACTCGACCAACGGCAGCATCCACGACCTCACCTATGAGCCCGAGGCGGGCTACGGCTACGGCGCGGCGTGGCCGGCTTCGCTGCTGCAGGACGACCCCACCCGCTATCCCGACGAGAACCCGCTGATGGATCGCCTCGGCGGCATCCCCACCCCCGCACAGGTCGAAGCCGCCCTGGCGAGCGGGTCCGGGGATCCGCAGGAGGACGCCACCCCCGCACCGGCGGACGAGGACGAGGATGCCGCGGCTGCGCCCGCACCGACCGACCCCCTCGGACCCGTCGCCATCGCCATCGCCGTGGGAGTGGTCGGCGTCATCGCTGCGGGGATCCTCACCGTTCTCATCGTCACCGCACGCAGGAAACGACTTCTTCAAGGAGGCACGCCATGACCGGAAAATGGGAGAAGGGTCTGCGCAATCTCGGCGAAGGCGGGGACCCGTGGGATGTGCCCGCGCGGCGCGAGCTGATCGCACGCCTGGAGCAGCTCGTCTTCGTGCTGGAGAAGGTGGCCAGCGAGCCCGGTCTGACCGGAGAATCGGGCACGGCCGCCAGCGAGAGCTTCGCCGTGGCGAGCAAGGACATCGCGAAGCAGATCACCTACCTGCAGGAGGACCTCCGTACGGCTCTGACCGAGGCGAACGCTCAGCGCGCGGACGCTCGCGAGCGGCTCGCCAGTCTCGGGACGGGTCGCCTCAGCCCCCTGCAGGAAGCCGCTGTCCGCGGGGCGGCTGCCGGGACCACCCTCGTCCTCGGGCCGTGGTCGATCCTCGCTGGGCAGGGCGCCGTCACGGCGCTGAACGGACTGTTGCAGGATCAGCGGGAGAAGGAAGCCGAGAAGCACTACAACGAGGTGAGCGCGGCGATCAGGTCGGTGGAGATCGCGCCGCCGCCGCGCCTCTCCTTCGGCGAGCTGGCGCCTGACCCAGACCCGGTGGAGCCTGTCGGCGGAGGCCGGATCCCGGTGGGTGGGGTGCCCGGCAGCCCCGGTATCCCCGGCGGCGGGGGCGGTGGCCCGTCTGCGCCGCAGCTGCCCGGCCCGGGCGGGACCGGCGAGCTGCCCGGACCCGGCGAGATCGGCGAGCTGCCCGGACCCGGCGAGATCGGCGAGCTGCCCGGGCCCGGCACCCCGCCGCCGGTGGGCGAGTGGCCGCCGTCCGAGCCGCCGGCGGTTCCTCTTCCCCACCCCGTCCCCGGTTCTCCCGGGCCCGAGATCGACCTCGGGCAGATACCGGACGTCGTGCCTACCCCGGACGGCCCGCCCGCCGGCGTCGGCACGCTTCCCGGCGGAACCGTTCCGCCGGGTGGCACCACCCTCCCGGGCGGTGGGTCGCTTCCCGGCGGCGGGTCGCTGCCCGGAGGTGCCGGCGGCGCGGGTGCCGGTCTCGGTGTCGGCATGGCCGCCGGCCTCGGTGGCGCGGCCGCGCTGGGGCGCCTGGGTGCGCCCGGGACCGCTGGCCTCGCCGGCGGTGCCGGCGGAGGACTCTCCGGGGGTCTTCTCGGCCGCGGCGGCGGCGCGGCGGCCCCGACGGGCGGTCTCGGGGTGCGCAGCGGATCCGGCATGGCCGCGGGCGGCGTCGGCGGCGCGGGCGCTCAGGCGGGGGCGCGCGGCGGCATGTCCGGAGCGGGTGTCGGCGGGCGCGGTGGCATCGGAGCGGCCGGTGGGCGCGGTATCGGCGGAGCCGGCGGCTCAGCCGGCGGCGGACGCGGTGGAGCCGGCGGCTCGGTCGGCATGGGCCCGGGCGGCACCGGCGGCGCGGGCGGCACGAACGGCGCGGCAGGCGGGCGCGGCGGGCGCGGCGGTGTGGCCGGCGGCGCGGGCACCGGCACGCGGGGCGAGCGCAAGGACGCCGTGGGCCGCGGATTGGGCGGGCCCATCGCGGAACACCTCGAGGACGACGAAGAGTTCGGACCTCGCTCGGAGAACGCCGGGGCGGGCGAGCGCGAATGAGCGGATACGCCCCACATCGGCCAGAGCCTGGAGAGGACGCAAAAGGATGACCGATCGCATCTCCGCCACAGAGGGCGCACTCGCCCGCGGCGCGAACGTGGTCGCCAGCGCCCATGTCGACATCCAGGACAGCATCGGCCGCGTGATCGCCGAGCTCGACGAACTCGGCGCGCACTGGTCCGGCGATGCCGCCGGCGCCTACAGACAACTCGTCGGCGAGTGGTCGGCGGGAGCGGTGAAGCTCAACGCGGTCCTTGTGCAGCTCACCCAGGCGCTGCGCGCGACCGACCAGGCGCAGCAGGCTCTCGAGCAGCAGCACCGGACGACCATCGGGGGCCTGGGCGCCCTGCTGGGAGGCGACTGACCATGGCGGATCTCCGTGTCACGCCCGCCGCGCTGCACGCAGCCGCGGCGCGCCTGCGCAACGAGAGCGCACACATCGATGCGGCCCTGCGCGGCATCGAGAGCGAAGCAGGAGCCCTCCGGGCGAACTGGGACGGAGCGGCGCAAGCCGCCTACGACGCGGCGCAGCTGCAGTGGAACGCGACGTTCGAGGCCATGAAGCAGACGCTTGCCAACATCGCGAATGCCACGGAAGGCATCGCAGACGACTACGTGGAGACCGACCGGCGGTCGGCGAAGCGGTTCAGCTAGGAGCACCGATGGGAAGCACACTCAGATTCGACCCTGCGTCGCTGCAGGCGACAGCGGCCAGGCTCGCGGAGGCGACGGCGGCCATTCAGGCGGAGCTGGACGCCCTCGAAGCCGAGGCCGAGACGCTCATCGACCGGTGGAGCGGCGAGGCCGCCAACGCCTACCGCTCTGCCCAGCAGCAGTGGCACGCGAGCCTGCGGAACATGAACTCCGTGCTGGGCTCTTCGTCGCGCGCCGCGGATGCGTCCGCCGCGCGCTACGCCGCGGCGCGTGCGAAGGTCGCGGAGCGCTGGGGATGAGCGCGGTGGATGAGGCTTCCCGACCCGATCTCCTCGAGCGGCTCGAGGCGTTCCGCGCCCGCGGCGCCCGACTGCAGGAGGATCTGACCGCGCGGCTCGCGGCGGTGCAGGCGCAGTTGGGGGATGCCATTCCCCCCAGCTCCGCGCACGCTCGGGTGACGCTGGACGGGCGCGGCTATCCCGTGGCTGTGGATCTCACCGACGACACCGGGGCGGCGACCCCCGATGAGGTGCGTACCGCCCTCACGACGGCGTTCCTCACCGCCCGCGCCGAGCGGCCGACCCTCCCGCCGGAGGCACTGGACCCGTTGATGGCGGTGCTGCACTCGGCGGCGGCCGATCCGCAGCATGCGGCCGACCGCATCGCCGACGCCGGCGACACGGTCTGGAACGACCTGGGACAGGCGGGCGTGACCGCCCTGTTCGGGGATGTGACCGCCGTCCACGCACGGGACGAGTGGATCCAGCGCAACCGTCCGGCCGACATCGCAGCAGAGGTTCTGACCCTCGCACAGCGGGCGGCGACGGCATCCGACCGGTTCGGTCGATTCACCGAGGAGGAGAACCGTGGCTGACGTGGATCCCGATGCCCTTCGCACCGACGCGAACGACTCGTGGCAGGTGTGGAGCGGCAAGCTGGCCGAGGCGAAGGGCAAGATCGACGAGCTGAACTATTCGCGTCCGGACTTCTCGCTGATCCCCGGGTCGGGCGAGGTGTATGCCGCGTTCGAAACCGCGACGACCACGCTGCGCGCATACATCGAAACAGGCGAGGAGATCTTCGAGGGCTTCGCCCGGGCGCTCCTGGACACGGCCATCATGTACATGGAAGCGGAAGGCGACGCGCAGAGCGAGATCGACGCGGTCGAACGAGAGCTGGAGACGCTGTGAGCTACGTCGACGACATCCGGGAGCGCAACGAGAGCCAGCTCGACCGCGCGATCGAGGCGATCGACGGGGCGGCATCCGCGGCACCGCCGCTCGTCCGCCAGGGCCTGCAGCAGTGGGTGGACCGACAGGGATTCGGTCTGGGAGTCCTCGTGCCGGACGGGTGGGTGGACGAAGCGGCGGATTACGTCATCGCCGCGGTCGACGAAGTGCTCGACTACTGCCGTGACTCCGTGGGCCTCATGCGCGAGGCCAACAGATACCTCGGCAGCCCCGACACACTCCGCGCGGTGGCCAGCGCGCTGGGAGAACTGGCGGCGAAGGCCGACGGCATCCAGATCACGAAGAGCACCATGCCGGGACTGGTGAGCTGGGACGACCCGCCTGCCAGCAACACCTACTCGTTCGCGATCGACGATCAAGAGGAGCCGCTCAACCGCGTGTCCTCCACCGCCAGCGCGATCGCCGGCGCCATCGACCAGCACGCGAACGACATCGAGAACTACTACATGCAGCTGGCGACCGCGATCATCGGTGCCGTGGTGACGATCATCGGCGTGGTCTCCGCCATCCTCGGGATCGTCGGAGCCCTGCCCACGGGTGGCCTGTCTCTCGTCGGATCGATCCTCGGGGCGGTCACCGCAGTCCTGGGCATCGCCACCACCGTGATCGGGATCGTGCAGATGGTCTTGGCCTCGACGCAGGGCACCCGGGCCAAGCTCGACGGTCTGCCTGGGGAGATCACCGAGTGGGAGGTGCCCGGGTTTGCCCAGGTCGCCTAAGCGCACGCTCGCCGTATCGGTCGCTGTCGGGCTCGCGCTGAGCGCCACGGCCTGCACGCCCGCCGAGCCCCCGCGTCCCGACCCCACGGAGGTCGTCGTCGAATACCTGGAGGCGATCGCGGCGGGCGACGCCTCGACGGCCCGCGAGCTCGACGCCGACGCCATCGGCGATCCGCAGCTGCCCGACGTCGACGCCGACACGTTGCGCACCGACGCCGTGCTCGCAGGGGCCCAGCGCATCGAGAATGTGACGGTCGACCCCGCCGATCAGACCACGGGCGATGAGGACACGCGCAACGTCTCGTTCCAGTACGAGCTGGCCGGAAAGCAGGAGCGGTCCGTGCTCAGCGTGATGTGGAACACCGAGGAGGGCGAATGGCAGCTGAGCAGCTCCCTCACCAGCGCACTGATGGTGTCCGCAGAAGTGAGCCGGATCGAGATGAAGTTCGTGTCGTTCGAGGTCCCGGGAGCCACCGTGACCCAGGTCGACGACCCGGAGGAATCGACGATGAGCTTCCTCGTCTACCCGGCGGTCTACTCCGTCACGGCAGACATCGACCCGGCCACGCTCGTCGACCCGACCGCCGGCGTCACGCAGCAGGTCGCCATCGACCTCGCCGTGCAACCGGCAGCATCCTTCCAGGTGACGCAGCTGCCGTGAATCCGTCGAGCGGTCGGCGACGGCGCACGTCGCGACGAATGAGGAGTGGGCAATGAGTCAGACGGCGACGGCCACGGCGCCCGCAACGCGCGCCCTGATCCGCCTTTCCGTACAGAGCGAGGGGCGCCGGCTCGACATCGGCATTCCCGCCCAGGTGCCGGTGATCGAGTTCCTCCCCGGGTTCGCGCGCAGCCTCGGCGTGCTCGACCCCTCCATGACATATGCCGGCTACGCGCTGCATCGCGCCGACGGCACGGTGCTGGACGTGGCGACGGGCGTCGCCGCGCAGGGTGTGGAAGACGGCGAGGTGTTGACGCTCGTGCGCGGAGGTCTGGTCGCTCAGCCGCGGGTCTACGACGACATCGTCGAGGCCGTGATCGACGCCAACGCGCAGCAGAACCGCCCCTGGACCCCGAAGGACAACGCACGCACCGCGTTGACGGTGAGCCTGACCCTCCTGGCCGTCTGCGCCGTCCTGCTGTTGGCCGCCGGTCCCAGCCTCGGGTTCGGCGCCCTCATGGCCGGCGGGGGCGCGGTCGCGCTGCTGGCCGTCGCCGCGGTCGTGGCGCGACTGGGCCAGCTCGAGGCGGGCCAGGGCCTGGGCATGGCCGCCGCGGTGTTCGCCGGCCTGACCGGCTATCTCGCCGTGCCGGCAGGGCTCGACCTGTGGGGCTGGCCCCTCGCCGCTGCGGGGGCGGGGGCGTTCGTCGTCGCCGGCATCGCCCTCGCGCTCATGCCGGAGCGTGCCGAGGTGCAGCTCGCGCCCCTGACGGCCGGCGGCGCCCTCGCCGTCATCGGCACACTCGCGGCCTTCCTGCCCCCCGCGCCGGTCTACGCGCTCGCGGTGGGCATCGTCGGCACGCTGTCCGGCGCGCTGCCGTGGCTCGCGCTGAGCAGCACCCGGGTGCGCGTCATCTCTCCGCAGAGCGACGCCGAGATGTTCGCCGACCCGGTGCCCATCGACGCCGACGACGTGGCCCGGCGCATGGCGCTGGGACGGCGGATCCTCATCGCCCTGCGCCTCGCCCTCGGCCTCGTGGTCCTGGGTGCGACGCCGCTCGTGGCCGCGCAGGATGCCGTGGGCGCCGCCCTGTGCGTCCTCGCCTTCGCCGCGATGATGTTCCCCTCTCGGCAGACGTACGCCCGCTCCGGCGTGCTGGCCGTCATGGCCATGGGGGCCGTCGGGCTCGCGGTCTCAGGACTGACCGCGGCGCTCGCTCAGCCCGACCTGCGGGTGGCGCTGCTGGTCGTCCTCACGATCGCGACCGTGTGCGTCGTGACGGTGACGCTGCTGGCACCGAAGACCCGGATGCGGCTGGCGCGCCTCGCCGACACGGTCGAGCTGCTCGTACTGGCATCCCTGCTGCCGCTGAGCGTCATCGCGTCCGGGCTGGCCTGAACGGATGGCGACCAAGAGCGACCTCATCGAGGCGCAGAACTTCTCCCGCCGCCGCCTGCTGAGCGCGTTCGTCAGCGGCGCGCCGGGCGGCAAGGAGCTCGAGCCCCCCTCCCCCCTGCGCCCCGTGATCGCCGCGATCGCGCTCACCGCGATCGTCGTGCTCGTCGGGGTCTTCTACGGCTTCATCCGTCCCGGCCTGCCGCAGGGGTGGGAGAACGGCAAGCTCGTGCTCGTCTCCGACACGGGGGCGCGCTTCGTGACGGTGGACGGCGTGCTGCATCCGGTGATCAACACCGCCAGCGCCCGGCTGCTGCTGCCCTCGAGCGAGTTCGACGTCATCTCCACCGACCAGGCGAGCCTGGCCGGCACCCCGATCGGCGCCCCGCTCGGCATCGTCGGCGCCCCGGACGAGCTGCCCTCCCCGAACGCCCTCGTCAACGCGGGATGGACCGCCTGCGTCGCGGACGGTGCCGCGCTGGAAGTGCGGATCGGCGGCGAGTCGCGCGTGACCCCGGCCCGTGACCGCAGTGCGGTGGTCGAATCCGACGGAGATCTCTACGTCCTCTCCGGCGAGCGCAGCTTCGCGATCACGGCGACCGATCCCGACGCCGTTCTGCGCGCTGCCGGAATCACGGCACTGAATCCGACCGTCGTTCCGGCCGCATGGCTCAACCTCTTCACGCCGGCCTCGGCGTTGGCACCGCTGACCGTCGACGACTTCGGCGACCGCGTCGCCGGCACCGATCTGCGGGTGGGTGACGTCGTGCATGTCGCCGGGACCCCCGACGATGAGCGCCTGCTCGTGCAGGCGGAGGGGTCCCTGGCGGCGCTGACGCCGCTGGCATGGCAGCTGTACCAGCTCGGCAGCGGCAAGGCACTCGGCGGCGAGGCGCGCGAGGTCTCGGCATCCGACGTCTCGGACCTTGCGACGGCGGCCAGGCCCGCCGGTGGCGAGGACTGGCCCGCCGTCGGGTTCCCCTCGATCGATGCCGGTGACCGTCCGTGCGCTCAGCTGGATGCCGCCGAGGACGGGCGCACCCGCACCGCGCTGGCCGTGCAGGGCGCGGACAGCGAGTTCACCGAGGGCGTGCACGTCGAACCCGGCGTGGGGGCGGTGGTCCGTGCCGGCGGCCGAGGCGACCAGAGCACGCGTCTGCTCACCCTCGTGGACGCGACCGGCACGGCGTATGCGGTGCCGGGAGCGACCGCGGAGACGCTCGCGCGCCTGGGCTATGCCGCGGACGAGGTCGGGGAGATCGGCGACGAATGGACCGCCTTGCTGCCCACCGGCCCCGCCCTGAGCGAAGAAGGCGCGGGGCGGTCGCCGGTCGCGGCTGCCGCGGAGGTTCGGTGACCGGTCGGGTGCGCGCGGCTGCGGCCGCCGCAGCACTGGCCGCCGCGCTGCTGGGCGCGGGTGCGCCCGGCGTCGCGTTCGCCGCGCCGGCCGTGCCGGCTGCGCCCCCGGTTGCGGCTGCGACGTCCGGGGAGTGCACCGCGTCGACGCGCATCACCGAACCGGTGACGGCGCTGGGCGAGCTGCAGAGCGAAGCGGCGTGGGCGATCACCCGGGGTGCGGGGGTGCTGGTCGCGGTCGTCGACTCGGGGGTGGCCGCCAACCCGCACCTCGCCAACGCCGTCGTGGCCGGCGTGAACCTCGTGCCGGACGGCACCGACCCGTCGGGGCGCACCGACGCGTACGGGCACGGCACGGCCATCGCCGGACAGATCGCCGCGCGTCGCATCAGCGGGTCGGGGGTGGAGGGCCTCGCTCCCGAGGCCCGGATCCTGCCGGTCCGCGTGTTCGCCGGGACGTCCGACCAAGACGTCGACGCCGGCTTCGGCCCCGATGTGCGGCGGATGGCCGCCGGCATCCGCTACGCCGCCGACCGGGGGGCACAGATCATCAACGTGTCGATGAGCACCGTGGGCGCCGAGCCGGGACTGGCCGAGGCCGTCGCCTACGCGACCGCACGAGGGAGCCTCGTCGTCTCGACCGCCGGCAACCGGGACGCGACGCTGTCGATGGAGGAGGTCGACGACGACGGCAGCCGCTACCCCGCCGGGTTCCCGGGCGTCGTGGGCGTGGCCGCGGCCGACGCCGCCGGAGTCGTGACCGACGCCAGCATCCACGGTCCGCACGTCCGCTTGGCCGCCCCCGGTCAGCTCGTCGCCACGTCGTCCGCCGCAGGCGGCGACTGCGTGTACGCGGCGGATTCTCCCGCCACCAGCTACGCGGCCGCGTACGTCTCGGCATCCGCTGCCCTCGTCGCAGCCGCGCACCCTGACGAGACCCCGGCGCAGTGGACATATCGGCTCGAGGCCACCGCGGTGCGCACCGACCCCGATCGACGCGACGACGTCGCCGGGTGGGGCGTGGTGCAGCCCTATGACGCCATCGCGCTCGTCCCGGGGTCGGGTCTGCGCGGACCGGCCAGCCCGTTCGTCGAGGGCGGGACGGCGCTGCCCGCGGCGGCCGACTCCGCGGCCGTGCGGGTGTCCGCGGAGACGGGCGCCGATGCCCAGGCCATCCGTGTCGGGGTGACCGCCGGCATCGGCGGGCTCGTCGTGCTCGCCACCCTGGGGGCGCTGGGGGTGTACGTCGCCCGTCGCGCCGAGCCGTCAGAGACCCGCGTCGCCCCGGCGGGCCGGGGCATGTTCGGCGACGCTCCGGGGGGCTGACGCGGCCGGTCAGACGCCGACGCGGCGCATCTCGAGCCGGCACTCCCCCAGCAGGAACGCGTCACCTACGGGCGCGGGCGTTCCCGGGCCGACCTCACGCTCAGCACCGTCACCGGTGAGCACGGACACCCCATTGGTGGAGCCGAGGTCGGTGACGGTCCAGTTCCCGTCCGACCAGGCAAGGCGGGCGTGCTGCTTGGACACCGTGCGCGTCTGGTCCGGGACGGCGACGGCCTGAATCGAGGCGTCGGGGGCGACCGGACGCCGGCCGAGCACGACAACCGGCGCGACCAGCACGACGGCCCTGCCGTCCGGAAGCACGAGCTCCCACTCCCGCACACCGCGGACGACGTTCGTGCTGTCCTCGAGGTCGTCGGCGGGGGATGCTGCGGGAGCGGGGGGTGCGGGGGCGGCTGCGGGGGCGGGGGCGGCGGGGGATGCTGCGGGGGCGGCGGGGGATGCTGCGGGGGCGGCGGGTCCGGGCACGTGCGTGATCGGGCCCGGGGCGGACAGTGAGGGCGCGGATGCCGCAGGGGCGGGGACGGCGGGCGCGGCATCCGGCACTGCCCCCAGAGGGCTGACCATGGCCGCCGCAGGGTCCAGGGCCGGAGCTGCGTCGGTCGGCGGCACGGCCAGTTCGGGAGCGCCCTCATCGCCCTCGGCATCTTCCCCCGGGGTTGCGGCTGCGACAGGCTGGGCCCCCGCCAGCACTGTTGCCCACACCGGAGGGAGCAGCGCACCGAGCACGGTCATGCCGATGCCCCGGCCGTATGCCGTTCCGATGCGGTGCACCGCGGCCACCCGCAGCACGAATCCGTACACGGCGACGAACGGCACCAGCAGCAGCACGGCCCGCACAGGGTCGATGCGCCCGAGGCGGAAGAGCTCGGCTTCACCCAGCAACGGCACCCAGGCCCGCCAGGTGGGAGCCCCGTGCGCGCCGAGCACGCGCGAGACGCCCCACGCGTACCAGAGGTGGCAGGCGGCGAGCAGGACGAGCGCGGCGGACGAGGCGATCAGGACGGTCGCGGTCGCGGAGGCGTCGGGCACAGCGGGCTCCTTTGGCGGTGCATCGCACATCGATCCACCGACGCTATCGCCTTCCGCCTCTGCCCGTCCGGCACGGCTCGCCGGTCGCAGGGCCCGAGCCCTCAGTACTCACTCGGGAACGCGAATACTCACTCGGGAACGCGAATACTCACTCGGCGGCGGCGATGACGGCGAGCACGGACTCGCCGTAGGCCTCGCGCTTCTTGGCGCCGATGCCGGTGATGCCGTCGAGGTCCGCGAGCGACCGCGGGCGGTGCTCCGCGAGCGCCCGCAGCGTCGCGTCTCCGAAGACGATGTACGCCGGCACGCCCTGCTCGCGAGCCGTCTCGGCGCGCCACGCGCGCAGGGCCTCGAACAGGCCGCGGTCGCCGGCCCCGAGGCTGTCGGCCGCCGACGCCTTGCGCACCCGCGCACCGGCCACCGGGCGCCCGATCGTGTCGCGGCGCAGCGGCACGTCGGCCTCGCCGCGCAGCACGGCGGCGGCGGGTTCGCCGAGAGCCAGGGTGCCGTAGTCGCCGCGCGCGACGAGGATGCCGCGGGCCAGCAGCTGCCGCACGATCGATCGCCAGTCCTGATCGGTGAGGTCAGCCCCCAGCCCGTACGTCGACAGTCGCTCGTGTCCCTGCTGGCGGATGCGCTCGGTGTCGGCGCCGCGCAGGATGTCGATGAGGTGCCCCGCCCCGAACGACTGGTTGCGCTCGCGCTGCAGCCGCACGATCGTCGACAGCAGCTTCTGCGCCGGCACCAGGCCGTCGTACGTCTCCGGCGTCTCCAGGCAGGTGTCGCAGTTGCCGCAGGGACCCGACTCCTGGCCGAAGTAGCCCAGCAGGTTCTGCCGACGGCATTGCACCGTCTCGCACAGCGCCAGCATCGCGTCGAGGTGCTGCCCCATGCGCATCTTGAAGGTGCGGTCGCCGGGGCTCTGGTCGATGAGCCGGCGCTGCTGCACGACGTCGCCGAGGCCGTAGGCCATCCACGCCATCGCCGGCTCGCCGTCGCGCCCCGCGCGGCCGGTCTCCTGGTAGTACCCCTCGACCGACTTCGGCAGGTCGATGTGGGCGACGAAGCGCACGTCGGGCTTGTCGATCCCCATGCCGAACGCGATCGTTGCCACCATCACGACACCGTCCTCGCGGAGGAAGCGGGACTGATGCCGCGCGCGCATGCCGGCATCCAACCCCGCGTGATAGGGCAGCGCGTCCAGTCCCTGCGTCCGCAGGTACTCCGCGGTCTGCTCCACCGACTTGCGGCTGAGGGCGTAGACGATGCCGGCGGAGCCCTCGGGCATGGACCGGATGAACGACACCAGCTGACGGCGCGGGTCGACCTTCGGCACGATGCGGTACTGGATGTTGGGGCGGTCGAAGCTCGCGACGAAGTGCCGCGCCGCCGGAAGCACCAGCCGCTCGGTCAGCTCCTGGTGCGTCGCACGGGTCGCGGTGGCGGTGAGCGCCATGCGCGGGACGCCGGGGAACCGCTCCGCCAGGTCGCCGAGGGCCAGGTAGTCGGGGCGGAAGTCGTGCCCCCACTGCGACACACAGTGCGCCTCGTCGATCGCGATGACGCTGAGCCTTCCGCGCTGCAGCAGCGCGGTGGTCTGGGCGCTCGACAGCCGCTCGGGCGCGACGTAGATCAGGTCGAGCTCGCCCGCGAGGTAGTCGCGCTCCACCGCCTGGCGCTCGGCCGGCGACTGCGTGGAGTTCAGGTACGCCGCCCGCACGCCGTTGGCGATCAGCGCGTCGACCTGATCGTGCATGAGCGCGATCAGGGGCGAGATCACGAGTCCGGTCCCCGGCCGCACGAGCGCGGGCACCTGGTAGGTGATCGACTTTCCGGCGCCGGTCGGCATGAGCACCACGGCGTCGCCGCCGCCCACCACGTGCGCGACGATGTCGCCCTGGTCGCCACGGAACGCGTCGTACCCGAAGACCTCCTTGAGCACGGCCTGCGGGTCGGAGCCGGTCAGCTCCCGGCGCGGCGGCAGGCTCAGACCAGCGGATGCCGCGACGCCCGGTGCCGTGCGAGGCGGGGCCGTGCGAGGCGGGGCCGTGCGAGGCGGGGTCCGGGCCTCGTCAGGCGGAGGCATCCACCCGTCGTCCGGCGGCGGTGCCCACTCGTCGGGCGGGGGCTCGAAGTCATCGAACGGGGGTGCGTCGACCGGCGCCCATCCGGCATCCGTCGTCTCTCGCCCGTCCCTCACCCGAATACCCTACCCAGCGCGGCTGACACCGGGCTGGAGTCATCCCCCGAAGCCGCCCCCGCCGCCGTCGAAGCCACCACCGAACCCGCCGCCGTCGAAGCCGCCCCCGAAGCCGCCGTCGCCGCCGTAGCCACCCCCGTCGCCGCCGAAGCCCCCGCCCGCCCCGTCGGCCGGCACGCCCGCGATCTCGCCCACCCACGCCGGTTCGCCCGCGAGCGCCAGCGATCCGGCGCCGATGGAGAAGTACGACACGATCGTCGCCGACGTGAGGAAGTGCCCGGCCACGAGGGTCATCAGGAGCGGATCGTCGAACGGCCAGATGCCGCGGCGCTCGGGATCGCCGGCGGAACCGCCCTCGCGGCGGTCGCGCTCCGCCACGGCGGTGCCGGTGCGGGAGGGACCGGTGACGGCCAGCCGCTGCAGCACGCTCGCCAGCAGGGCCGGCTGCGGTTCGCGCACGCGCTCCCGTTCCGACATGAACGGCCGCAGCTTCGCGAACATCTCCTGTCGCCGCTCGAGCGGCAACCGGCCGAATGCGGCCTCGTGGGCCCGCTCGATCACGGTCGGCGGCAGCGTGCTGAGCAGGTACACATAGCGGGCCATGCGCTCTTCATCCGTCACCGCGGCGTAAGGCTCGCGCTGTCGTCGCCGTTTCCACAGGGCCATCGGTCCCCCTCCGTCGGTGGCGACAGGTTACGCCGCGCCCCGCCGCAACGCCACGGTTTGCCGGCGGCGCGCCGACCCCTGCCCCGCGCTCAGCACCACCGCTCCGCGACGGCTGCGACGACGCTGGCGTTGCGGTTGGTCCCGACCCCCAGCAGCTTCGCCGCCCCGAGCGCGTCCACGCTGCCGTCCTCGTAACCGGGACGCAGCAGCGCATGCGCCGAGCGGCCCCGCACCACCATCTCGCCGAGGTGCGACGCGGTGGCCCCGATCGCGGCGATCGTCGCTGCGGACGGCGCCTCCTTCATCAGGTACACGTAGTGACGCGCGAGGCCGGGGTGTGATGCCGCGAGTTCGCGCGCCGCCGCGGCCACCTCTCGGAACTCGTCGCGGGAGAACACGATCGCGGGCACCTCGAACCCCCGATCCGCCGCGAACGCCCGCTCGAGCCGCTCTTCGATGCGGGAGCGGGAACGCATCGACGTGGTGAACCGCACGTTGCCGGTGTTGATGTGGGTCGCGGCATCCGCGAAGCCCGCCTGTTCGACCACGCGGCGGATGTCGTCCTTGGGAAAGACGCGCTTCGCGCCCAGGTTGATCGCCCGCAGGAACGCCAGGTAGGTCGCCACGGTGCCATTGTGCCCCCGGTCGCACGCTGTCGGGTCGGTCGGTCGCTCGCTCGCCCACCACGTCTGCGGAGATCGCCGGTTCTTCGGACCCGGATGCCGGAAAGGCTCCGAAGAAGCGGAGAACTCCGAAGTTGTGGCGCGAGGCCGGCATCGGCGCCGGTCGCGGCGCGGCACGAAGCGGCGGCGACAGCGGCGTCGGCGCATCGCCCGCCCACGTGCGCCACGGGCTCGCCTGTCACGAATCGCCGCTTCCCGCCGCCCGAAGCGACAGCTTGCGACAGGCGAGCCGCCCGAACGGCGGCTACAGCCGCACGACCTCGGTCACCCGCACGACGGCGGCGCCCTCTTCTGCGGATGCCGCGAGGTCTACCTCCGCACGGATGCGCCAGTCGTGGTTGCCGGCCGGGTCGTCGATGATCTGATCGACCCGCCAGAGGCCCTCGGTGGCATCCGACTCGTCGATCATGCAGAGCCCGGGCGAGCGCGCCGGGCCTCCCACCAGGATCTCCTCGTGCTCGTCGTAGTAGGCGTCGAGCCGGTCCGGCCAGCCCACGTCGGGATCCAGTGCCTCGAGCGCCTCGTCGTCCTGCAGGGCCGCCAGCCGCACCCGCCGGAACATCTCGTTGCGCACGAGCACCGTGAACGCCCGCCGGTTGGTCAGCACCGACGGGGGCGCGGGCGGCACGACGGGCGCATCGGGGTCGTCGCTCGGGTGGGTCAGCGCCTCCCACTCGTCGACGAGGCTCGAATCCACCTGGCGCACCAGCTCGCCGAGCCACTCGATGACGTCGAGCAGGTCGTCGGTGCGCGCCTCGGCCGGTACGGTCTGGCGGATCGCGCGGAACGCGTCGCTGAGGTAGCGCAGCACGAGCCCCTCGCTGCGGCCGAGCTGGTACAGCGCGACGAACTCGCCAAACGAGAGTGCCCGCTCGTACATGTCCCGCACGATGGACTTCGGCGACAGGTGGAAGTCCCGCACCCACGGCTGGCTCGAGGCGAACACCTCGAAGGACTGGGCGAGGAGGTCCGCCAGGGGCTTCGGGTAGGTGATCCCCTCGAGAAGCTCCATGCGCTCCTCATACTCGATGCCCTCGCGCTTCATCGCCGCGACCGCTTCGCCGCGCGCCTTGTACTCCTGCTGGTTGAGGATGGCGCGCGGGTCGTCGAGGGTCGCCTCGATGACGCTGACGACGTCGAGCGCGTAGTGGCCGGTGCCGACGGAGCCGGCGTCGGCATCCGCGCCCCGCCCGAGCTCGACGTCACGGTCGAGCAGCTCGATGGCGGCGAGCGCGAACGGCGACAGGGGCTGGTTGAGCGCGAAGTTCGGCTGCAGGTCGACGGTGAGACGGATGCCGTCCGGCCCCGACTCCACGATTCCCGCGGCCACGAGCGTGCGGAAGATCGCCAGCGCCCGCCGGGCGAGCTCGTACTGGCGCCAGCGCGGCTCGTGGTTGTCGAACACGAGCGACCGCACGTTGCCGAACACGTCGCCGCCGCGGCCGATGACGTTGATGAGCATCGCCGCGGTCAGCTGCAGGTGCGGCACGAGCGGCTCGGGCTGCGCCTGGATGAGCCGCTCGTACGACCCGAGGCCCCAGTTGACGACCCCGGTGGGCGCCTTCTTGCGCACGATCTTCTTGCGCTTCGCGGCGTCGTCGCCGGCGCGGCGGAGGGCCGCCTCGTTCTCGATCTCCCACTCCGGCGCCATGACGACGACGTTGCCGTAGGGGTCGTAGCCGGCCCGGCCCGCCCGCCCGGCGACCTGGTGGAACTCGCGGGCCGACAGCTGGCGCATCTTCGTGCCGTCGTACTTCGACAGCGCCGTGATGACGACGGTGCGGATGGGGACGTTGATGCCGACCCCGAGGGTGTCGGTGCCGCAGATGACCTGCAGCAGCCCTCGTTGGGCGAGCGTCTCCACGAGGCGCCGGTACCGCGGCAGCATGCCGGCGTGGTGCACGCCGATGCCGGCGCGCACGAGACGCGAGAGGGTCTTGCCGAACGCGGTGTTGAAGCGGAAGCCGCCGATGGCCTCGCCGATGGCATCCCGCTGCTCACGCGAGGCGACCTTGCCGTTGGCGAGGGCCTGCGCCCGCTCGAGAGCGGCGGCCTGCGAGAAGTGCACGATGTACACCGGCCGCTCCTTCTCATCCAGCAGCGACGCGACCACCTCGTGAACGGGACGCCGCTCGTAGGAGAAGTGCAGCGGCACGGGCCGCTCGACCCCCGTGACCATCGCGGTGGGGCGCCCGGTGCGGCGGGTGAGGTCATCGGCGATGTCGGTGACGTCTCCTAGGGTCGCCGACATGAGCAGGAACTGGGCTCGGGGCAGCAACAGCAGGGGCACCTGCCACGCCCACCCGCGCTCGAGATCGCCGTAGTAGTGGAACTCGTCCATCACGACCTGGTCCACGTCGGCGTCGGAGCCCTGACGCAGGGCGATGTTCGCGAGGATCTCGGCGGTGCAGCAGACGATGGGCGCCTCGGGGTTCACCGACGAGTCGCCGGTGACCATGCCGACGTTGTCGGCGCCGAAGATGTCGACGAGGGCGAAGAACTTCTCGCTGACGAGCGCCTTGATGGGGGCGGTGTAATAGGTGCGGCCGTTCCCGGCGAGGGATGCCGCGTGCGCGGCTATCGCGACGAGCGACTTGCCGGTGCCGGTCGGCGTCGACAGCACGACGTTCGAGCCGGAGACCAGCTCCATGACGGCCTCGTCCTGCGCCGGATACAGCGCGAACCCGCGCTCGGAGGCCCACGAGACGAAGGCGTCGTACACCCCGTCGGGATCGGGGGCGGCACGGACGGCGTCGAGAAGGCTCACCCTCTCGAGTCTGCCTGACGCACGAGCCGCTCACGGACGGCGGGAGCGAGGCGGCGGCTGACCGGAATCTCGATCTCCGCCAGCACGATCGTGGGCGCCGGCCCGGCCAGGCGCAGCTCGAGCACCGCGTGGCGATGCACCAGATACGACCGGTGCACGCGCACGAACCCGGCATGCCCCCACCGGTGCTCGAGCTCCGAGATGGGAATGCGCACGAGGTGTCCGCCCGACGGCGTCCACAGCCGCGAATAGTCCCCCTCCGCGCGCACCCAGCGCACCTCACTGCGGCGCACCAGCCTCACCGACGGACCGACCGTGACCGGGACCGTCTCGTCGGCCTCCGCGATCACCGGCGCCGCCGCGATGATCCGATCCACGGCACGACGAAGGCGCTCGGGCCGCGCGGGCTTGAGCACGTAATCCAGCGCGCGCACGTCGAACGCCTCCACGGCGCGGGCGTCGTCGGCGGTCACGAACACCACCGCCGGTCGGGGGTCGTACCGCTCGAATGCTCGGGCGAGGTCCAGGCCCGACAGCCCCGGCACGTCGATCTCGAGGAATGCCGCAGCGACGGGGCGCTCTTCCAGCAGCCGCAGCACCTCCGGCCCGCTGGAGGCCGTGTGCACGGCGCCGATCCGCTCGTCGCGACCGAGCAGCCGCACCAGCTCGGCCAGGGCGGAGGGTTCGCCGTCGGCGACGACAACGTCGATCACGCTCCAGATGCTACGCACGCGGTGGCGTCCGGGTCAGCAGCAGCGCGCGCCGGGATTGCGGTCCTGGTCGTCCATCCGCTCGCGCCAGAACTGCCGCTCCGTCAGCGCCGGTTCATCCGGGTGCTGCTGGCGGTGGTGCGCGAGGTACGTCTCATACGCGCGGTCGCCCATGAGGTTCTCCACGTACCAGCGGATGCCGCGGCCCACCCGCCGCACGAGGGAGCTGAGTCCGTCGTGCGGCGTGGCTGCGGCATCCGCCCGGCCCATCACCGGTCCCCCGATCAGTGACGGCCGCCTTGCACCGGCCGGCGGTCGGCCGGCAGCTGTTCCCATTCGCGCTCGATCTCGCGCTCGGCCCGGGTCGCGATGAACCCCGCCGGGGCGAAGCGGCGCGACGGCACCGGCGGGTCTTCGTGGTCATCGCCGCCGCCACGGCGGACAGCCTGCACGGTCGCGATCGCCGACGTGACGATCACGATGATCGCGAGCGTCACGAAGATGATCGACAGCGTCCCCTGCACGGCGGTGTTGCGCACCACGGCCTCCATCGCCTGCACCGTCGGCGCTGTGCCGAACGACGTCTCACCGTCGGCGAGCGCCTGGCGGAACGCGGCGTTGTTCGCCCAGTAGCCCACCTGCGGCACCGGCGAGAAGATCTTGTACATCGACGCGGTGATCGTGACGACCGCCGTGAATCCCAGCGGCAGCACGATGATCCACAGCCACTTCACGTAGCTCTTGCCGCGCTTGGCGACGATGGCGAGCACGACGGCCAGCGCGATGGCGGCCAGCAGCTGGTTTGCGATGCCGAACAGCGGGAAGAACGTGTTGATGCCGCCGAGCGGATCGGTGACGCCGAGGATGAGGATCGCTCCCCACCCGGCGACCATCACCGCCGTGCAGATCCACACCCCCGGCCGCCACGACACGTCGCGGAACTTCGGGATCACCACCCCGATGGAGTCCTGCAGCATGAAGCGGGCGACGCGCGTGCCGGCATCCACCGCCGTCAGGATGAACAGGGCCTCGAACATGATCGCGAAGTGGTACCAGAACGCCATCAGCGCCTGCCCGCCCAGCGCCTGCTGCATGATGTGCGCGAGGCCGAGGGCGAGCGTGGGCGCGCCGCCGGTGCGGGAGATGATGCTCTCCTCGCCGACCGCCGCGGCGGTGGAGGTGAGCATGTCCGGCGTCAGGTTCACGCCCGTCAGCCCCAGTCCGTTGACGAAGGCCACCGCGCCCTCGACGGTGCCGAGAGTCGCCGCGGCCGAGGCGTTCATCGCGAAGTAGATGCCCCGGTCGATCGAGATCGCCGCAACGAGCGCCATGATCGCCACGAACGACTCCATGAGCATGCCGCCGTACCCGATGAAGCGGGTCTGGCGCTCTTTCTCGATGAGCTTCGGGGTGGTGCCCGATGCGATGAGGGCGTGGAAGCCCGACAGCGCTCCGCAGGCGATGGTGACGAACAGGAACGGGAAGATCGGGCCAGAGAAGACCGGCCCCAGCTCGCCGCCGGCGAACTCGCTGAAGGCGGGCACCGTGATCTCGGGCCGCACGAGCACGATCGCGCCCGCCAGCATGACGATGACGCCGATCTTCATGAAGGTCGACAGGTAGTCGCGCGGTGCCAGCAGCAGCCACACCGGCAGCACCGCGGCGATGAAGCCGTAGATGATGATGCCCACCGCGATGGTCGTGCGGTCGAGGGTGAAGATCGCCGCACCCCATTCGGTGTCGGCGATCCAGCCGCCTGCGACGATCGCGGCGATCAGCAGCACGAACCCGATGATCGAGATCTCGGTGATGCGACCGGGCCGCAGCCACCGCAGGTAGCAGCCCATGAACAGGGCGATGGGGATCGTCATCGAGACGCTGAACACGCCCCACGGGCTCTCGCCGAGGGCGTTGACGACGACGAGCGCGAGGATCGCCACGATGATGATCATGATGAGGAGGGATGCCAGGATCGCCGCGGTCCCGCCGATGCGGCCGAGCTCATCGCGCGCCATCTGGCCGATCGTGCGACCGCCGCGGCGCATCGAGAAGAAGAGCACGAGGTAGTCCTGCACCGCGCCGGCAAGGACGACACCGACGATGATCCACAGCGTGCCGGGGAGATACCCCATCTGCGCCGCGAGCACGGGGCCGACGAGAGGTCCTGCACCGGCGATCGCGGCGAAGTGGTGGCCGTAGAGCACCCGGCGGTCGGTGGGGACGTAGTCCTTGCCGTCCTGCCGGTACTCCGCCGGCGTGGCACGCCGGTCGTCGGGGCGGGTGATGTGCTTCTCGATCACCTTCGAGTAGAAGCGATAGCCGATGAGGTAAGTGCAGACGGCGGCGAAGACGAACCAGATGGCGTTGACCGTCTCGCCGCGCACGATGGCGAGCATCACCCAGGCGACCCCGCCCAGAAGTGCGATGGCGACCCAGATCAGGATCTTCGGCAGCGTCCAGCGCGCTTCGCGCTCGAGCTCCGCCTCGGGGACGGCGACGGGGGGAAGGTCGGGGGCGAGAGCCGCCGAGCCGCCGTCGGGGGGCGTCGGGGAATGAGAGGTCATCGGGTCTCCTTGGGCACGCGGCGTTGCGTCGGTCCACGGTAGGGACCGATTCGGCCGTTGCGGCCAGACGGTGGCCGGGCCATGCGACGAACGGCGGCGGAAACGCGACGAACGGCGGCCGTTGCGCGACGAACGGGGGCGGTCGCGCGACGAACGGCGCCGCATCCGCGACGAACGGCGGCGTTCCCGCGACGAACGGTTCACCGGCGCACCTCGCGGAACATCCGCCCACCGGCCTACGTTGGGACCAGTGACCGGAAGGAGCCACCATGGCCCAGATCGACACCCCCACGTCCGTGACGCGGGACGACGCCGAGAGCCGCTACGAGATCCGTGTCGGCGACGTGCTGGCGGGCTTCGCCGGGTATGAACCTGACGAGCACGGCCGACTGCGGTTCGACCACACCGAGATCGATCCGGCGTTCCGCGGGCGGGGACTTGCCACCACGCTCATCGCCGAGGCGATGACGGATGTCGCTGGCCGCGGCGAGGAGGTCGAGCCGCTGTGCCCCTTCGTCGTGTCCTACCTGAAGGAGAACGAGGTGCCGGGCCTCACCGTCCACTGGCCGCTCGTGACCGACCTCGGGCGCACGGACCCCGACACCGCCGACTCATGACCCCCTGGGACGCCGAGGCTGTCCCTGCCGTCGCGTCCGCGTCCGCGTCCGCCGCGCCGACCACGGGCGCTGCCTCCGGCGTGCTGCTGCTCGGGGCGCGCGAGGTGCCTCTCGGAGGCCTGCGCGCCATGCAGGTGCACCGCACCCTGCCGCAGCGGGAGCTGCCCACGGTCGGGGCCTGGTGCTTTCTCGACCGCTTCGGCCCGCAGGCGACCGTGATGCGCGTCGAGCCCCATCCGCACATCGGACTGCAGACCGTCACGTGGCCCCTCGTGGGCGAGTTGCGCCACCGTGACACGGTGGGCAGCGACGTGATCGTGCGACGCGGCTCGCTCGACCTCATGACGAGCGGCGCCGGCATCGCCCATTCCGAGTACTCGCTCGGTGACGACCCGGTTCCCCTCGACGCGCTGCAGCTGTGGGTGGCACTGCCGGAGTCGCGCCGACACGGCCCGCCCGCGTTCGAGCAGCACGACGAGCTTCCGGTTGTGACGCTCGGAGCCGGTGCCGAGGCGACGGTCGTCATGGGATCGTTCGCCGGCACCACCTCACCGGCATCCGTCTACACCCCGATCGTCGGCGCAGAGGTGCGCCTGGACGCCGGTGTCCGCGTGCGCCTGCCCCTGGAGCGGGCATGGGAGCACGGGCTGGTGGGCGTGAGCGGAGCGGTGCGCGTGCACCTCGATGGGCAGGATGCCGTCGACGTGGCGCCGCAGCAGCTGCTGTATGTCCCGACGGGCGCCGCCGCCGCCGAGGTCACCGCCGACGAGCCGGTGACGCTCTTCCTCTTGGGCGGTGAGCCGTTCGAGAGCGACATCGTCATGTGGTGGAACTTCGTCGGCCGCTCGCACGAGGAGATCGTCGATGCGCGCGAGGCGTGGGAGGCCGACTCCGACCGGTTCGGCCAGGTCGTCGGGCACGGCTCGGAACGCGTGCCCGCCCCACCCCTCCCGACCGTCCGCCTCACCCGCAGACGGCGGCGCACCTGACCCGCAGCGGCGACGCCCGCAGCCGGTCGCTCTGAGCGGACGCTGAGGGATCTCCGGGTTTTCTCCGGTCGCCCTCCCGCCCGTCACGAAGGCGCCGCGGGCTAGCCTTGACGGGTGTCCACGGCATCCCGACTTTCGACGCGCGTCCTGCTGACCTGCGCGGCGATCGGCGTCGCCACCGGCATCATGGCCGCGGTCGGCAGCTGGCTGACGCCGCTGGTGATCGCGAGTGTCCCCATCGTCTACGGCGTCGTCCTCGGCGTGCACGTGCTGCCCGGCATCATCGCCCAGGAGGCGCTGCGTCTGCCCTGGGTGGCGCTGCTCGCACACCTCATGGCGGCGCTCGTCGGTGCGGCGATGGCGCCGCACTGGGCACTTCGGTTCATCGGCACGGCCCTGCTCTTCGGCGGCATCCAGGAGCTCGTCGCCGCTGCCACCCGCTACCGGGTCTGGCAGCCGTGGCGCTTCTTCATCTCGGCGGTCATCCTCGGCGCCATCATCGCGTTCGTCGTGGCGATGGTGGCCGACCTCGGCTCGCTGGCGCCGTGGGCGCAGGTGACCTACCTCGCCGTCTCGGTGCTGGGACCGGTGGCCTGGACGGCGGCCGGACTCGCCGTCGGCCGAGGCCTGCGCAACGCCGGCGTCGCCCGCGCCGTCGCGCGCTGAGCGAACGCGATTGGCAGCGAAGTTAGGGCAGGCTACCTTGGGGAGGAACCCCGTCCCCCTGCGCTCTGGATGCCTGTGACCTCCGCCCCCCGCGACGAGTCCGCCGCGTCCGCCCCGGCGGCGCTGCCCGACCAGGCGCCGCCGCTGCTGCGGGTGCGGGACCTGGGGGTGCGCTACGAAGGAGCCACCGCGTCGGCGCCCACGGCGGCAAGCCTGTCGATCGACCCGGGCGAGGTCGTGCTGCTGCTCGGGCCCAGCGGATCCGGCAAGTCGACCCTCGCCCTGGCGCTCAACGGGCTGATCCCGCAGGCGGTGCCCGCGGCCGTGACCGGCAGCGTGCGCGTGGCGGGGCAGGATGCCGCGACCACCCCCGTCGCCCACCTCGCGGCCCGCGTGGGGATGGTGTTCCAGGATCCCGACGCCCAGTTGGTGACGGGGACGCTGCTGGACGAAGTCGCCTTCGGGCCCGAGAACCTGCGGGTTCCGGCGCCCGAGGTGCTGGCCCGAGCCGAGGAGGCGCTGCGCCGCGTGGGGCTCTGGGAGCGGCGCGCCGAGAACCCCGACCACCTCTCCGGCGGCGGCCGCCAGCGTCTGGCGATCGCGTGCGCGCTGGCGCTGCAGTCCGAGCTGCTCGTGCTCGACGAGCCCACCGCCAACCTGGACCCGCAGGGCATCGAGGAGGTCTACCGGGCGCTTGCGGACGTCGCAGCGACCGGCGACAGGGCGATCCTCCTGATCGAGCACAACCTGGATGCCGCGATCGGTCTCGTCGACCGCGTGATCGTGCTCGACGCCGCGGGGCGCACCGTGATGGACGGTCCCGTCGGGGAGGTGCTGCGGGGGCGAGCCGCGGAGCTGCACGACATGGGCGTGTGGCTTCCGACGGCGACGCTCGCCGCACTCCGCCTGCGGCGGGCGGGGTACGTGCTCGACCCGCTGCCGCTGTCGCCGGGCGAGCTGCGCGACGCGCTGCAGGCCGAGGCGCCCCCGCTCACGGCGACCGGCACGGCGGACGACGCTGCACCGGCATCCCTCCCCGCACGCCGCACCACCGCGCCGGTCGTGCAGGCGCGGGGGCTCACCCTGACGCGCGGCCGGCGGGAGGTGCTGCACGACGTGCACCTCGAGGTGCGCGCCGGGGAGTTCGTCGCGGTCGTCGGCGCCAACGGGGCGGGCAAGACGACGCTCGTGCAGGCCCTGGCCGGCGTCGTGCGCCCGCCCCGCGGACAGGTCGACCTCGGGGGCATCGACCCCGGCCGCGCCGACGCGCGCACGCTCCACCGCCGCATCGGGTTCGTGTTCCAGAACCCCGAGCACCAGTTCATCGCCGGCACCGCGTTCGACGAGCTGGCCCATGGGCTGCGGCTGCAGAAGCTGCCCGAGCCGCAGGTGCGCGCGCGCACCGACGAGCTGCTGCACCGCTTCGGTCTCGCGGACAAGGCCGCCGTGCACCCGTTCCTGCTGTCGGGCGGGCAGAAGCGGCGTCTGTCGGTAGGGACGGCACTCGTCGCCGGTGCGCCCGTGCTGGTGCTGGACGAGCCCACGTTCGGCCAAGACCGCGCCCGCGCCGACGAGCTGCTGACGCTGCTGCGCGACCTCAATCGGCAGGGCACCACGATCATCGTCGTCACCCACGACATGCAGCTGGTCACCGAGTACGCCGACCGCACGGTGGTGCTCGGCGACGGCCGGGTGCTGGCCGACGCGGCGACCGCCGAGGTCTTCGCCGACGACGCCCTGCTGGCGCGGGCGGGGCTGCGCCTGCCACCGCTGCGCGAAGCCCTGCGCGGTGCGGCGCGGCATCCGCAGTTGCTCTCGGTCGTCCGCCTGGCCGACCTTCCCGGAGGCGACGCGTGACCGCCGTCGCCGACCCCTACGCCGAGGCCCGGCCGGCGGCGCCGGGGCGGTTCCTCCACGGACTCAATCCGCTGGCGAAGTTCGCAGCGCCCCTGCCGGCGATGGCCGCGCTCGTCTTCGCGCGCGACCTCACCACGCCGCTGGTGTTCCTCGCGCTGGCATACGTCGTCGTGATCCTCGGCTCGCGCTGGACGGGGCGCCTCGCGGCGGTGCTGCTGGTCGCCGTGCCGCTGGGCGTGCTGCTGGTGGGGTTCGGGATGAGCGTGTGGGTGGATGCCGCGCAGGTCACCGGAACCGCCCCGGTGCTGCGGGTGGGCGGGTGGACGCTCTATTCGGGCGCCCTGCAGATCGGCATGGCCACGGCGCTGCGCCTCGGCGCGATCGTCGCACTGGCGCTCATGGCGGGCATGACCACCACCGGTCCCGACCTGGTGCGCGCGCTCGTGCAGCAGCTGCGGGTGCCCTACCGCGTGGGGTACACGGCACTGGCCGCCTTCCGGTTCGTCCCGCGATTCCGGTATGAGCTCGACGTCATCCGGCAGGCGCACCGGGTCCGCGGGTCCCACGGCGGGCGGGGACCGTTCGCCGCGATCGCCCGCGGGGCCGGGTATCTGGTGCCGCTGTTGGCCGGGGCGATCCGCCACGCCGAGCGGGTGGCGCTGGCGATGGACTCCCGCGCCTTCGGGGCCTACCCCGACCGCACCGAACGCCACCTCGTGCCCTGGCGCACTCGCGACACCGTCTTCGTCGTCGCGTTCTGGGCCCTCACGGCCGCGCTGTTCGTCGCCTTGGCGCCCTGGAGCGCCTGAGAAACCACTTCTCGGATGCGAAACCACGCAATGCGTGGTGTCTCATCCGAAACGTGGTGTCTCGACGGGCGGATGCGGCGGCGAGCCGGGCGTGGCCGGGCCGGCGCGGGCGGGCGGGCGCGCGACGCCGGGAACGACGGATGCCGCGACCCCCAGCGGGACCGCGGCATCCGGGTCGGTCAGCTCAGCGCTTGCCGGCGATCTTGCGGCTGACGATGTCGCGCATGATCTCGTTCGTGCCGCCGTAGATGCGGTGCACGCGCGCGTCGAGGAAGGCCCGGGCGATGGGGTACTCGGTGATGTACCCGTACCCGCCGTGCAGCTGCACGCAGGTGTCGAGGATCTCCCACTCGCGGTCGGTGGTCCAGAACTTCACCTTCGCGGCCTCTTCGCCCGTGAGCTTGCCCTCTTTGTAGGCCATGAGCGCCTTGTCGAGGTACGCCCACATCACGTCGACGGTCGTGGCGACGTCGGCGAGCTTGAAGCGGGTGTTCTGGAAGTCGATGATGCGCTCACCGAACGCCTCGCGGCTCTTGGTGTACTCCACCGTCCACGCCAGCGCCGCCTGCGAGGCGGATGCCGCGGCGATGCCGATCGAGAGACGCTCCAGCGGCAGGTTCATCATCAGCTGGACGAAGCCCTGGCCCTCGGTGCCGCTGATGAGGTTCTCCTCCGGCACGAACACGTCGCTGAACGACAGCTCGGCGGTGTCGTGACCGTGCGAGCCCATCTTGTTCAGCTTCTTGCCGTGGTCGAAGCCCGCCATGCCGTTCTCGATGATCAGCAGGCTGAAGGCGTCGGGGCGCGTGCCCTCACCGGTCTTCACGAAGGTCACGACGATGTCTGCGGTCTTGCCCGACGAGATGAACGTCTTCGCGCCGTTGACGATGTAGCCGCCGTCGACCTTCTTGGCGGTGGTCTTGATGCCACGCAGGTCGCTGCCGGCGCCGGGTTCGGTCATCGCGAGCGCGCCGAGGACCTCGCCCGTGGCCATGCGGGGAAGCCACTTCTCCTTCTGCGCCTGCGTGCCCATGTGCACGATGTACGGGACCGCGAGGTCGTCCTGGATGCCGAAGGCCCCCGCGAGCGACCCGGCACCGGCGCCGATGACCTCTTCGTTGACGATCGTGCGGAAGCGGTAGTCCCGCAGCATGCCGGCGCCGCCGAACTCCTCCGGCACCGAAAGACCGATCAGGCCCGACTCGCCCGCGGCGAGCATGGTCTCGCGGTCGATCTCGCCGTCGGCATCCCACTTCTCGCGCTTCTCGTTCGTCGCGTACCGCTTGACGAACTCGCGGACGACCTCGCGGAAAGCCTCGTGGTCCTCGTCGTAGATGTCACGCTCCATGCGCAAACCCCCTTCGGTTTGTGGGCGGCAGGGCCGCCGTGCTGCTCACCGTCTCGGTGCGGCCGCGCGCTCGGATGGCGGCGCCGCCGAGCCGAGTCTAGGCCGTCGGGGGCCCTGTGCGTAGCCGTTCGTGAGATCGGATCCCGCTGCGAGTGGCACTGAGTACCGCCATGCGGCGGGGCGCGTCCGATTCCAGAAGAACTGGTGCGCGGACGTCTCCCGCCTGCTAGCGTGTGGTCTGACCACACAACCGAAAGGCAATCATGTCCTCCCTGTTCGAGGAGTTCCAGCTCAAGGACCTCACGCTCCCCAACCGAATCGTCATGGGTCCGATGACCCGCGCCAAGGCGACACCCGAAGGCGTTCCCACCCCTCTGATGGCACTGCACTACGCGCAGCGCGCCTCGGCGGGGCTCATCATCTCGGAGGGCACCTGGCCGGAGCGACGCGGGCAGGGATACTTCGACATCCCCGGCATCGCGACGCAGGAGCAGGAGGACGCCTGGCGCGTCGTGACCGATGCAGTGCACGCGAAGGGCGGCCGGATCTTCCTCCAGTCCGAGCACACCGGCCGCGTCGGACACGAAGTGAACAACGGCGGGCTGCAGATGGTCGCGCCGAGCGCCGTGCCTGCCGACGCGATGATCTTCACCCGCCAGAGCGGGTACTCCCAGATGACGACGGACCTGCACGCACTGACCACGGCGGAGACCTGGGAGCTCATCGCGGACTACTACAAGGCGGCGGTGCGCACCAAGGCCGCCGGCTTCGACGGCATCGAACTGCACGGCGCCTCCGGCTACCTGCCTCACCAGTTCCTCTCGGACGAGAGCAACCAGCGCACCGACGAGTTCGGCGGCACCCCCGAGAAGCGCACCGAGTTCATGATCCAGGTGCTTCGCCGCCTGATCGACGCGTGGGGCACCAGCCACCGCATCGGCGTGAAGATCTCGCCGAACATCCGGTACAACGGCATCGCCGAGAACGAGGTCGAAGAGACGTACTCGATCCTGCTGGAGCGACTCAACGACCTCGACCTCGCCTACGTCGCGTTCCAGACCCCCGAGAGCCTGCGGACACTCGCGAACCAGCCGAACGACGAGATCGTCGACGGCGAGATCTGGCACCGCTTCCCTTACGAGTTCATCCGGGAGCGCTACAACGGCACGGTGATCGCCTCCGGCGACCTGACGAAGGAGCTCGCCCAGAACGCGCTCGACGCCGGCAAGGCGGATCTGTTCGTCTTCGGTCGCGCCTACATGTCCAACCCCGACCTGGTCGAGCGGATGCAGCACGACTGGCCCATCAACGAGACCGACCTGCGACGCGGCTACGGCGGCGGCGAAGAGGGCTACACCGACTACCCCACGTGGGAGGAGCAGCGGGCCGCGGCGGAGCTGACCCCCAGCGGCGCCTGAGCCGCCATCGGTCGGGCCACACCCGGCCCGCCCCGGTCTCTCCAAGGCGCTCGTGCGTTTAGCTCACGCATGGGCGAATGGCAAGGGGGGTTGGGGGATTCGCAAGCTCTGTTTGGGTGGCTCCTTGGCGCAGACAGCGCCACTTTCACGTCACAGCAAGGAACTACATGAGCACCACCACCCAGAACCGCACTTCGCGCCTGTCCACCGAGACGAAGGCCGCCTTCAAGACGACCGAGTTCATCGCCTACGTCGTGATCCTCGTCGGCATGTTCATCGCCTCTGCCCTCGTGGACAACAACGAAGACGGCCAGGGATTCGGCGCCGAGCAGGTCTGGCTCTACGCCACCCTGCTCACCATCGGATACATGATCAGCCGCGGCCTGGCCAAGTCCGGCAGCCGCGAGTTCTACGACGACGACGACCGCAACAACCGTCGCTGACCAACAGACGACCTGGCCCCGCCCGAGGGCCGGCACAGAGGGCCGCTTCTTCGCAAGCGGCCCTCTGTGTGTCATCGCCCGCCGGACCTAGTCGGCGTAGTCCGGGGCGGGGCCGAGCTCGAAGAACTCCTCGAGCGAGTGGAACCCACCGTCGTGGTACGCCCGCGCCAGGTCGACACCCACGTAGCGCAGATGCCACGGCTCGTAGGCGTAGCCGGTGATGTGGGTGTACCCCTCCTCATACCGGATGATCCAGCCGTGCTCCCAGGCGTGCGCGCGGATCCACTGATCGGCGGCCGTGCCGGCGAGATCGTCGAGGTCGCCGCAGCCGTCGGCGCACGACACGACGTCCGCGGCGAGCCCGGACTGGTGCTCACTGTGGCCGGGCCTGGCACTGACGAGCTCGGTCGCCGCCACGCCGCGCTGGTCCACGTGCGCGTCGTAGATCGACTGCTGCATGCCGAAGGAGCGGTAGCCGCTCTGCACACCGAACTCCGCCCCGGCGGCGCGAGCGGCCTCGGCCATGCTCTGCAGCGCCGCCGCGGCATCCGCCCGCAGGATCGCCTGGTTGCCACCGGGGACGGAACCGGCAGCCACCAGGGACGACGGCGCATAGTCGAGCACGGCATAGGGGCGGAGCTTGTTGACGAGGACCCAGATCCGCGCCGGGTCGGCGAGGTCGATGCAGGGCGCCGCTCCGCGCGCCACCGCCTCCCGGAAGGCGACCGCGCCCCCGGCGGCCGCGATCACCGCGACGTCGTCGCCCGATGCGAGGGCGCCCGTCACGGCAGCGTCGGCGCAGATGCCGTCGGCCGGCGCCGGCTGCGGCTGCGGGTCGGCCGAGGGCGTGGCCGTCTCGGCGCCGAGCATCGTCGGCACCGGAAGAGCCGTGGCCCACGGGGCCGGTGCGGCGCTTCGAACGGGCGGCCCGTCGGCGGCGCCGCCCGCTTCGCCGGCCGCGCCGGTCAGTGCAGACGTCAGGGCGATCCCGCCCCACAGCACCAACGCGCCCGCCCCGCCGAGCACGAGCGCTCTGCGCCGGCGCGCGGCACGCCGGGCACCTCGCCGCGTCGACGGCACGCCGACTCCCGCCGTGCGCAGCGCGCGGCGGGATGCAGGCGGTTCGGGATCCGTCACGTGTCCATTGTCCCCCGCGGCGGCACGGCGCGGGAGCACCTCGGCCAGCGCGCCGGCGTTCGATCCCAGAACGCCCCCGCATTGACATAGTGTCGAAGTTCTGTTCCCATGGAACGATGCGGTGGCAGGGGCAGGAACTCGGAGTCGTGGATGCCGACGCGCTCCCGGGGATGGAGCGCATCGACGGCCTGGTGCGGTCGGTGACGACCCCCGAGTTCGCCGGGATGACCTTTCACGAAGTGCAGTGCAAGAGCGCGCTGAACCGCGTGCCCGCAGTCTCCGCGATGCCCTTCGACTGGACCGTCAACCCGTATCGGGGCTGCAGCCATGCGTGCGTGTACTGCTTCGCCCGCGGCACGCACGAGTACCTCGACCTGGATGCCGGCAACGACTTCGACTCGCAGATCGTCGTCAAGATCAACGTCGCCGACGTGCTCGCGCGCGAGGTGCGGCGCGGATCGTGGGGACGGGAGACCGTGGCGCTCGGCACCAACACCGACCCCTACCAGCGGGCCGAGGGCCGATACGGGCTCATGCCCGGCATCATCGGCGCCCTGACCGAGTCGGGCACCCCCTTCTCGGTGCTGACCAAGGGAACGCTGATCCGCCGCGACCTCCCGCTGCTTCGCGAGGCGGCAGAGCACGTTCCGGTGTCTCTGGCGATGTCGATCGCGGTGGCCGACGAGTCGCTGCGCGCAGCGATCGAGCCGGGTGCGCCCTCGTTCCAGGCGCGACTGGAGACGGTGCGCGCGGCGCGCGCGGCGGGCTTCCGGGTGACGGTGTTCCTCATGCCGATCGTGCCGCACCTGACCGACTCGGTCGCCGTGCTCGACGACGCGCTGCGGCGCATCGCACAGGCGGGCGCCGGCCGCGTGGTGTGGGGCGCGATGCACCTGCGGCCGGGCGTGAAGCCCTGGTTCCTGCAGTGGCTCGCCCGCGAGCACCCCGAGCTGGTGTCGTCGTACCACGGCCTCTACCCGGGGGCATCGGTCATGGCACCGAAGGCGTATCGCACGTGGCTCGCGCGGCGCGTGCGCCCCCTGCTGCGGCTGCACCGGCTGAACGGCGCGGAGGAGGACGACGAGCCTCGCCTGACACCGCGGCCGGGTCCGGTGGTGACCACCTCGCGCGGTCGCGCCACCGCTGCGGCGGCGCCGATGCTGTTCTGACGCCGCTCCCGGAACAGGACATATCCCCGCAGCAGGACGAATGCCGCCGAAACGGCCTGTCCCCGGGAGATCTCCTGTGCCGGGGAGGTGGCGAGCGGGGCGGGTGCGTGCCGGGCAGGTGGCGTGCGGGGCGGGTGCCGGCGCGCACCGCCGCGGGCGCAGTCGGCCGCCGGCATCCACCCCCTCCCGGAAACAGGAGGAATCACCACAACAGGACGCAAGCCGCCGAAACGACCTGTCCCTGGGAGATCACCTGTGCCGGGGACCAGAGACCGCCGGAAACGACGAAGCGCCCCGGAACACGGAAGTCCCGGGGCGCCTGCAGTCGATTACGCGACGACGTCCGCCAGCTGGCGGCCGGACAGCTCTTCGAGCAGGTCGTCGCCCACGCGCACCTCGTCGAAGGGAGCCTCGATCTCGGCACGGTCCAGCATCTCGGTCATGCGCCGACGGCGCTGACGCGGGATGAGGGTGACGACGGTGCCCGCACGGCCCGCGCGGCCGGTGCGGCCGGAGCGGTGCAGGTACGTCTTGTACTCGTCGGGCGCGTCGGCCTGGATCACCAGGTCGATGTCGTCCACGTGGATGCCGCGCGCAGCGACGTCGGTCGCGACGAGCACGCTCACGCGTCCGTCGGTGAGACGCTGCAGGTTGCGCGTGCGCTTGGCCTGATTCAGGTCACCGTGCAGGGCGACAGCGGGGATGCCGAGATCGTCGAACTGCTCGGCGAGCATCTCGGCGTAGGCGCGGGTGCGGGCGAAGACGAGCGTCTTGCCCTCGCGGTCCACGAGCGACGTCAGGATCTCAGCCTTGTCGCGGTGATCGATCACGAGCACGCGGTGGTTGATCGTGCTGGAGTCCTGGTCCTCGCCGGCGACCTCGTAGACGGCCGGCTCGACGAGGAACTCGTCGACCAGTGCCGCGACCTCGCGGTCGAGCGTGGCCGAGAACAGCAGCTTCTGCGCACCGTCGGCCACGAGGCGGAGGATCCGCTGCATGGGCTCGAGGAACCCGAGCTCCGACATGTGGTCGGCCTCGTCGAGCACGACGATCTGCACCTCGGAGAGGTCGAGCTTGCCCTGTGCGATGAGGTCCTCGATGCGACCCGGGGTGCCGATGATGATGTCGACGCCCTTCTTCAGCGCACCCACCTGGCGCGCCTGGGGCACACCGCCGTAGATCTGCGTGGTGAAGATGCCGACGCTGCGCGCGATCGGCTGGATGGTGCGGTCGATCTGCAGCGCGAGCTCGCGCGTCGGAGCGAGGACGAGCGCCTTCGGCTTGCGGCCGAACTCGCGACGCTTGCCGTCCTGCGAGCGCAGCAGCGACTCCACGAGGGGAGCGCCGAAGGCGATGGTCTTGCCGGAGCCGGTGCGGCCGCGGGCCAGCACGTCCTTGCCCTCGAGGATCGGAGCGATCGTGGCCGCCTGGATCGGGAAGGGGCTCGGCGCGCCCAGGTCCTTGAGCACGCGGACGATGTTGTCGCCCAAGCCCAGGCTCGAGAAGCTCACATCTGCAACCTCGACGGCCTGCACGGCCTCGGCCTGCAGGCGCTCGTGCACGACGTCGACGTGGTCCTGCTGAGCCTTGGTCTTGGACTCGGCGTTCCAGTCCGAGCGCGCGGGGCGCTCGGCACGGTCGTCGCGGCGGGGACGGTCGTCGAACGAACGCGCAGGGCGGTCGCTGAACGAGCGGGCCGGACGGTCACTGAACGAACGCGCCGGGCGGTCACTCGCGTCGCGGCGGGGACGGTCGTCGTACGAGCGAGCCGGACGGTCGCCGAACGAACGGGCCGGACGGTCATCGCGCTGCGGGCGGTCACCGAACGAACGGGCGGGACGGTCACCGGCATCGCGGCGGGGACGGTCGTCGTACGAACGCGCCGGACGGTCGCTGAACGAACGGGCGGGACGGTCGTCACGAGCCGGGCGGTCACCGAACGAACGCGCCGGACGGTCATCGCGCTGCGGGCGGTCACCGAACGAACGGGCGGGACGGTCACCGGCATCGCGGCGGGGACGGTCGTCGAACGAACGCGCCGGACGGTCGCCGAACGAACGGGCCGGGCGGTCATCACGCTGCGGGCGGTCACCGTACGAACGCGCCGGGCGGTCGTCGTGCGAACGCGCGGGACGGTCACTGGCATCGCGGCGGGGACGGTCGTCGAACGAACGCGCCGGGCGGTCGTCGAAGGAACGCGCGGGACGGTCAGCGGCATCGCGGCGGGGACGGTCGTCGAACCGGCGGGCGCCGCGGTCGTCACCCTGTGCGTGGGTGCGGATCGTGCGGGCCTCGTCGCGGCCGACCTTCTCCTGCGCGGTCCAGCGGCGCTTGGGGGCGGCATCCGCGGTCTGCTCGGGGGCGCGGTAGCCGCGGTGGCTGGGGCTCTTGGAACCGGCGGTGCCGGTGGATGCCTCGCCGGGACGGCGCTTGCGGTCCTGGAAGCTGGTCTTCGCGCCGTAGCGGGGCTCGAAGTTCTTGGCCGGACGGCCGCCTGCGGGCTTCTTGCTCTTGGGCATGGGGAAATGTCCTTCTGGGTTCTCTTTCACACGAGAACAGCACCCGCTGGCACGCAGGTATAACCCGGACATCCATCGGCCGGGGCCATTATCGATAGTGGTCATGCACGTCGATCGACGCCCACCATCGGCCCCTTGGACTCACAAACCCATCCACGCGCACCACGCGCAGTGTCCGAAGCCGACCGAATGAGTATATGTGCGCCACCTGTGAAAGTACCCAGCGGCCTACCATGGCGGCATGACGACGCACTTCCCCTACGACCCGACCGGCCGGCGGTTCACGGTGCAGCACGGCACCACGACGGCGGAGATCTCGCAGGTCGGCGGCGCTTTGCGGGCCTTCACCGTCGACGGCGTCGACTACGTGCCTCGATACCCCGACCATTCGCCGACTCCCGCGGCGGCGGGCATCGTTCTGGTGCCCTGGCCCAACCGCGTGCGCGACGGCGCGTGGACGCACGAGGGGGTGACGCGGCAGCTGGCGATCACCGAACCGAAGACCGGCAACGCCTCGCACGGGCTGCTGCGCTTCGTCGGCTACCAGCCGGCGGTGTACAGCGAGCACACCGTCACGCTGTCGGCCGACGTGTACCCGCAGACCGGCTACCCGTTCTACCTGGCCACGGAGGTGACGTATGCCGTGACCGACGGCGCACTGGCCGTGACGCACCGCATCCTGAATCTCGGCGACGTGACCGCGCCGGTGGCGCTGGGCGCCCACCCCTACTTCTGCATCGGCGGTGTCCCGACGGGCGAGCTGACGGTGCAGCTGGATGCCGCGACCCGCTTCCTGCTCGACGACCGGCAGCTTCCGGTGGACGAGGTGCCCGTGGACGACGCGACCGACCTTCGGACGCCGCGCACCGTGGGCGAACTCGACCTCGACACCGCCTACGGCACCGTCGGCCGCGACGGCGCGGACACCGCGCACGCGATCCTGACCGCGGCCGATGGCCGCAGCGTCGACCTGTGGGCGGGTCCGGGCTTCGATTATCTGCAGGTCTTCACGACCGACCGCTTCCCCGGGCAGCACGTGGCGATCGCCATCGAGCCGATGACCGCCCCGCCCGACGCCTTCAACTCGGGCACCGGGATTCGGCTGCTCGAGCCCGGTGAGGAGTGGCTGCTGCACTGGGGGGTCGTCGCCCGCACCCCCTGAGGTCAGCGGCGGTCATCCTCCGGCTGGTCCGCCGGCGTTGCTTCGGCTTCGGCTTCGGCTTCCGCACCCGCGTCCGCATCCGCGGGGGCCTTCTCGCCCACGCGGGCCGGCTGCACGGCCTTCGTGAGCGCTGAGAGCCGAAGGCCGTCGGCGTCCCGGGCGGTCTCGGCGGCGGCTGTCTCGCCGCGCGCGTCACCGGGGTTCGAGGGCGCCGTCACCGCGTCGGCGGCGACAGCGTCGGCGGCGACAGCGTCGGCGGCGACAGCGTCGGCGGCGACAGCGTCGCCGTCGCCCGACAGGGCCGTCTGGGCCTCGTCCGGGCGGGCAGGCGCGGGCTCGGCGGCGGCGGCCTCGGCTGGGTCGGCGGGATCAGCCGTCTCAGCAGTCTCCGTCTCGGCGGAGTCAGGAACCTCCGCCACGGCGGGCACGGCCGCCGGCGCGGATGCGAGTGGGCCCGTGGCGTCGGGGATGACCACCGGAAGCGAGTCCGCCGCGGCGCGCGCGCGACGGTCGCGCCGGCTCGTCGGCTGAGCCGCGACTCCGGCAGCAGCGGTCGCGGGCACGAGCCCGCCCGACTGGCGTGACCTGCGGCGCTCGGCGGCGCCCTCGACCAGGTTGTACAGGGTGGGCAGCACCAGCAGCGTCAGCACGGTCGACGAGATGAGGCCGCCGATGACCACGATCGCGAGCGGCTGCGAGATGAAGCCGCCGTGACCGGTGATACCGAGCGCCATCGGGGTGAGCGCGAAGATCGTGGCCAGCGCCGTCATCAGGATGGGGCGCAGGCGTCGTGCACCGCCGGCAATGGTCGCATCGTGTGCGGACAGCCCCTTGATCCGGTACTGGTTCACGAGGTCGACGAGCACGATCGCGTTCGTCACCACGATGCCGATGAGCATGAGCACACCGATGAGGGATGCCACGCCCAGCGGCACGCCGGTCGCGATCTGCAGCAGGATGGCCCCGGTCGCCGCGAACGGCACGGACACCAGCAGCAGCAGCGGCTGGCGCAGCGACTTGAAGGTCGCGACCATCACGATGTAGACGATGAGGATCGCCGCCAGCAGGGCGAGGCCCAGCTGCGAGAACGCGTCCTGCTGCTGGCTGAGCACGCCTCCCACCGTGGCGTCGGCCGATGCGGGGAGTTCGGCGTCGGCGAGGGCTTCGGTGACGACCGCCGACGCGGCGGTGAGGTCATCGCCGGAGGGTGTGACGTTGACGGTCGCGGTGCGCTGTCCGCCCTCCGTCGTGATGGAGGTCGGACCCTGGCTCTCTTCGACGGTCGCGATCTCCGACAGCGCGACCGGCCCGATGGCCGAGGGCACCTGCAGCTCGCGCAGCTCGTCGAGGGTCGCCGGGGTCTGGGACGCCGCGAGGTAGACCGTCAGCGTGCTGTCGTCGATCTCGACGGTTCCCAGCTGCTGCGGCTGCATCGTGCCCGACACCAGCGCGCCGACCGAGACTTCCGACAGGCCCAGCGCGGCCGCGGCATCGCGGTCGACGACCACGGCGATGTAGGGGAGCGACGCCGCGAGGTTCGTCGTGACCTGCTGCACACCGTCGCGCCCCTCGATCGCCGCAGCGACGGCATCCGTCGCCTCCTGCAGCGTGGACTGATCCGGCGCGGTGACGTCGATGGCGATGTCGCTGGAGCCGAAGCCGCCCGCGGCCGACACCGAGACGTCACCGACGCCTTCGAGTCCTGCCACCGCGTCCAGCACGTCTTCGCGCACGGCGAGCTGATCGGCGTCGGGGTCGGTGGTGATCGAGTAGGTCGCTCCGCTGGAGCCGCCCGAGAACGCGTCGGCGAGGGCCGACCCGCTGGAGCCGATCGACACCTGCACGGTCTCCACGCCGTCGACCTCGAGCAGTGCCTGCTCGACCGTGGCCGCGGCGGTGTCCTTCGCCTCGAGCGAGGCGGCCGGACCGAGATCCTGCGTCATGGTGAAGGTGTTCTGACCGGTGTCGCCCAGGAAGTTGGTCTTCATGAAGGGCGCCGCCGCGACCGTGCCGGCGAGCACCAGCACGGCGAGCAGGAGGGTGACTGCGGAGTGCTTCAGGGTCCACCGCAGCACCGGCAGGTACGCCTTCTGCAGGCGCGACGGCGGGGCGGCGGGGTCCTCGGGGTCGATCGCGCGCCCCTCGGCATCGACCAGCTGCTTTCCCGGCCGCAGGAACCAGTAGGCCAGCACCGGCACGATCGTCAGCGAGACCAGGAGCGAGGCGGTCATCGCGATCGTCACGGTGAGGGCGAAGGGCCGGAACAGCTCCCCCGTCATGTCGCCGACGAAGGCGATCGGCAGGAACACCGCGACGGTCGTGATGGTGGATGCCGTGATGGCCGCCGCCACCTCGCGCACCGCCAGCACGATGGAGCGCATCTTGTCCGCGGTGCCGACGTAGTGCCGCTTGATGTTCTCGATCACGACGATCGAGTCGTCGACGACGCGTCCGATGGCGATGGTCAGCGCGCCGAGCGTCAGGATGTTCAGGGAGTAGCCGAACGCCTGGATGCCGATGAACGTGATGAGCACGCTCGTCGGGATCGAGATCGCGGTCACGAGAGTGGAGCGCACCGACAGCAGGAACACCAGGATCACGAGCACGGCGAAGACGAGGCCGAGCAGGCCCTCCTGCGCGAGCGCCGCGATGGACTCCTGGATGTAGGGGGCCTGGTCGAAGACGATGGTGAACTCCGCCGCGCCGTCCAGCGCCTCTTCGAGGGCGGGGAGCGCAGCCAGCACGCCCGTGGACACGTCGACGGTGTTGGCGGCGGGGAGCTTCGTGACCGCGATGGTCAGTGCCGGCTCGCCGTCCACGCGCGAGATCGAGGTCTGCGGGTCGGTCTCTTCGGCGACGGTGGCGACGTCCGCGATCGTCACGGTGTCGGCGCCGAACTGGTCGGCCTCGGTGGGCACGAGGGGCAGCTGCCCGATCTCCTCGACGGAGGAGATCTTCGCCCCTGTCTGCACGGTGAGGGTCTTGTCGGCTTCGGTGATGCCGCCGCCGGGGAACAGCACGCCGTTCTGGTCGAGCGCGTCGCGGATCGCCTGCTCGCTGAAGCCCGCCTGCGCGAGAGCCGCCTGGTCGGGCGTGATGGTGATGCGCTGGCCGACCCCACCCACGACCTCGGCCGCGTTCACGCCGGCGACATCCTCGAGGTCGGGGATCACCGTCGACTCCAGAAGCTCCTGGATCGCCGCCTCGTCGTCGTAGCCGGTCACCGCGAGCTGGATCACCGGGAGGTCGTCGATCGAGAGGCTGAACACCTGCGGATCGACCGATTCGGGCAGCTGCCCCTCGATGCGGTTGATCGCCTGCACGATCTTCTGCTCGGCGGTGGCGAGGTCGGTGCCGTAGGCGAACGAGGCCTGGATGATGGACGCGTTGGTGGTGCTCGTCGCCGTCGTGGACTCGAGGCCGGGCACGCCCTGGATCGCCGTCTCGATGGGGGTGGAGACGTCGTTGGAGACGACCTCGGGCGAGGCGCCCGGGTAGGTCGCGACGACCGACAGCGCGGGGAACTCGATCGAGGGGATCAGTTCCTGCTTGAGGTTCGTCAGCGCGAGGCCACCGAAGACAGCCGCGACAATGGTCACGAGGGCGATGAGCGCGCGGTTCTTGAGGCTCAGGACGGCGAGGTTGGACACGGGCTGCCTTTGCGAGCGTGGGGTGCGGGGCTACAGGATGCCGCGAGCGCGGCCGATACGCGGATGTATCGAGTCTCAGTATCCCACGCGCATCCGGGGCCGGTCACTGCGGGAGGAGGCCCCCGACGACCATGCCGGTCGCCGCGCCGACCACGGCGAGCGCGGCGGTGGCGACCAGGTTGATCAGCGCCCAGTCCCTTCTGCCGCGCTGGGCGAGCAGCACCGCATCGACGCTGACGGCACTGAAGGTGGTGAAACCGCCCAGGAGACCCACCCCGATGATCGCCCCCCACTCCGGCGAGACGAGCGCGCCGAGCCCGAGCACGAACCCGAGCGCCAGGGAGCCCGAGACGTTGACGAGCAGGATGCCGAGCGGAAACGCGTCGGTGCGCCCACGCATGACCGCGGCATCCACCGCATAGCGCGCTCCTGCGCCCACCCCACCGGCGGTGACGAGAGCGATCAGGTCCCACATGCTCATGCCGTGGCCTCCACCCCGTGCCGCGCGGCCACCTGCCTGCGCCCGATCACCAGGCCCCACGCGGCCGCCGCCGCACCGCCGGCGATCGTCACGGCAGCCAGCAGCATTCCGGTGACGGGCGCCGCCCCGAACACCTCCACCGTCTGCACCGCGAAGGCGCTGTAGGTGGTGAACCCGCCCAGCACGCCCGTGCCCGCGAAGGCCCGCAGCCGCGGCCGGCGCTCTCCGAGCCGGCCGACGAGCCAGCCCAGCGCGAGAGAGCCGCTGACGTTGACGAGCATCGTCACGCACGGCACCACCAGCGGGTGCACATCGGGGCCCCACGGCACGACGAGCGCCGCGCGGGCCGCGACGCCCAGGGCGCCGCCGAGCATCACCAGTGCAAGCGTCACCCACGAGAACCGTGCCACGCGCTCAGGCTAGGGAACGCTCTGCAGGATCAGCGCGCGGATCGCCGACTCCGGCGAGACGGAGGTGTCCAGCAGCTTTCCGGCCCGGTAGCGACGGAAGACCCGCGGGTCGATGTAGGAGCCGCGTGCCACCGTCGGGGTGTTCCCCAGCGCATTCGAGGCGCGTTTCACCGCGAGGACTTCGGCGCGCTTGCGGTCGCCCTTCTTGTCCACCGTGCCGATGCGGGCGAGCGTGTCGGCCGCGATGACCGTGCCGCGCAGAGTGCGGAAGTCCTTGGCGGTGAAGTCGCCGCCGGTGAGCGAGCGCACGTAGGCGTTGACCTCCTTCGGCGTCAGCGGCTGGCGTCGTCGGCCGCGATCCCAGGACAGCAGCGGCGACCCGGCCCTCCCGGCGGTCAGCAGTGTCAGCACGGCAGCCAGGTCTGCATCGTCGAACTCGATGAGCTGACGCTTTCCGCTCTTGCCGGGAAAGCTCAGCGTGACAGTGGATCCGTCCACGGTCGCATGACGGCGCTGCAGAGTCGTCAGCCCGCGGTTGCCCGTGCGCGCGAGATGCCTCTCCGACCCGATGCGCACCGCCGCCTGGTCCAAGAGGCGGAACGCCGCCGCCAGCACACGCTCACGACTGAGACCCTCCCCGCGCAGCGCGGCGGTGACACGTCCGCGTGCCCGCGGCAGCGCCTCGGCCAGCAGCAGGGCGCGGGCGTACTTGCCCTTGTCTCGCTTGGGCGCCCAGTCCGCGTGGTACAGATACTGGCTCCGCCCGGCCTCGTCGACACCCACCGCCTGGATGTGCCCGTTCGGGGCGGCACTGATCCACACGTCGCGCCAGGCCGGCGGGATCACGAGCGCGAGGATGCGCTCCCGGTCCTCCGCGCTGCACGGTTCGCCCTGGTGATCCACGTAGCGGAACCCCCTGCCCGAGCGCACGCGCCGAATGCCGGGATCGACCCCGGGCCGAACGCGCCGTAGGCGCGGCACCGTCAGTGGTTGCGGAGCATGTCGATCAGCTCCGCCTTGCGCTTGCCGGAGTAGCCCGAGAGCCCGAGCTCCTTCGCCCTGCCCCGGAGGTCAGCGACCGTCCAGTCGTCGTAATCGCCCGACGACCCACCCCGCTTGCCGACGCTCGCCCGACCGTCGCGGGCGGCGGCGTTGGAGATGCGCGCGGCCTTCTGCTTCGACGCTCCGTCCTCGCGCAGCTCTTCGTACAGCTCGGTATCCTTGAGACTGTTCGCTCCTCGGCCCTGCGGCATGTCGCCTCCTCGTCAGCGGGTCCCTCGACGGTAGGGGCTGGCGGATCGGCCTGCAGGGGGTTGACAGCGGGCGCGCGCACGTTCTAGCAGTCCCGCGAAGCGCTCGTCAAGACTTCGTCGGCGAACACACAGGGTGGCTAGCGTAAAGTCGAGCGCTGACCCGCGCCTCAACACCCGCTCCCCGGTGGGTGGTGGGAGACATAGCAAGGAGCCCCCATGAACATCGCACTTCTCATCATCATCGTCGTCGCCATTGTGCTGGCCATCGTCGGTGGACTCACCGAAGCGCTCAGCTGGCTGCTCTGGGTCGCCCTGATCGTCGGTGTGATCGCACTGATCGCATTCCTGTTCCGCGTGATCAGCGGCAACAAGAAGGTCTGAGGCAGCACCCCAGACGAGGGCCCGGCGCGTATCGCGCCGGGCCCTCGTGGCGTTCCGGGGTCAGAGCGTGCGCTGCGCGTACACGCGCAGCGCGTCGCGCACGAGCTCCGCGCCGGGCTGACCGCCGTAGTTCGCCGCGAACCGCGCGTCCGCGACGTACATCTCTCCGAGGCCGGTCACGTACCCCTTCAGCTGGTCTGGCGCCGTCGGCGCGCCGGGAACGCCGGTCAGCCAAGCGATGTGACGGGCCGCCAGCTGCTGCGCCTCGTCGGATTCCGGTGGGATGCCGCGCGTCGCGGCATCCGTCCAATCCGCACCCAGACGTGACGTCTCGCGCTGCCACTGCGCCCGCTCGTCCGCGTCGAGGCCCCGCCACCACGTGTCGCTCTGCGCATACGCGTCGGATCCCCAGCGCTCCACCACTTCGGATTCGTACTGCGTGTGGTCGAACCCGTCGAACATGTCCTGTGCCATGAGCTGTTCACCTCCTCTCAGTACCTCGATGGTCGATGCGACCGCCGCGATCTGCCGCGTCAGCCTCCCCTGCTCCTGCCGCAGCAGCGCCAGGTGCGTCTCGAGCGCTTCCTGCTCGTCCGCCTGGCGGGCCAGCACGTCGGCGATGTCCGAGAGCCCGAGCCCCAACTGCCGCAGCAGCAGGATGCGCTGCAGTCGCACCAGTGCCGCCTCGTCGTAGCGGCGGTAGCCGTTCGAGCCGACGCTCGACGGGGCGAGGAGGCCGATGTCGTCGTAGTGCCGCAGCGTGCGACTGGTGGTGCCGGCGAGCCGGGCGACCTCCTGAATGGACCACTCCATGACCTGCTCCTCCCTTCCACATCGACGGTAAGGGTTGACGCTGCGTCAAGGTCAAGCCCGCCGCAACCGGGGATTCTGCACGAGCGGACCTCTGGCGGGATCGAGATATATCGTGTTAGCCTCGCCGCGAACGCGATATATCGCGCCCCCGAACCCAGGAGCAGACATGGCCATCGAGAAGTGGATCATCCACCCCGGCGAGACGCGCGTGATCGATGTCGCCGACGTACGGCAGCTCAAGGTGGGCCTGGTCGGCGGGCAGGTCGACATCGTGGCCCACGACGAGCCGGGTGTGCGCATCGAGGTGCATGGCGTCACCGTGAAGGATCTGCGCATCGAGGCGACGGACGGCGCGCTCGAGATCGACCACCCGCAGCTGCGGTGGGACAACTTCGTGCAGGTCTTCCGCAACTTCGGCGCCGGGGGCCCCAAGGCCGAGGTCAGCGTCGCCGTCCCCCGGACCGTGGCCCTCACCCTGGGTGTCGTCAGCGCCAGCGCCCTGGTCAGCGGGCTGCGGACCGACGCCCGACTCAACACCGTGTCGGGCGACATCATCGTCGACGGCTTCGAGGGTGACCTCTCCGTCAACGCGGTGTCGGGCGACACGCAGATCCGCGGCCTCGTGGGCGCGCTCAGCGCCAACAGCGTATCCGGTGACATCGCGGCATCCGGGTCGCTGCGCACCGCCACCGTCGACACGGTGTCGGGGGCGATGATGATCGACTCCACCGGTCCCACCGAAGCCGTCACCATCAACACCGTCGCCGGCAACGCCACGGTGCGGCTCGACCCCGAGGTCGCCGCCAACTACGCGGTGCGCAGCGTGAGCGGCACGGTGCTCGTCGACGGCGTCACCCGCTCCGGCGGCGGCGGGGTCGGTGTCAACTTCACCGGGTCGACCGGCGAACTCAGCGGTTCGTTCGCCGACGTGCGCGCCCGCACCGTCTCGGGCGACGTCACGGTGCTGCGACGCCCGACGGCCGCCCCGGCCGACGAGGTGTCCTCCGCTCCGGACGCGGAGCAGTGGTGATGCCTCCCGTCTTCTCGCACGGCGACCTGCGCCTGTACCTGCTGAATCTGCTCGCGGAGGGGCCGCGCCACGGCTACGACCTCATTCAGGCGCTCTCCGACCGCACCGGGGGCACCTACACCCCCAGCGCCGGCACGGTGTATCCGCGACTCGCGAAGCTCGAGGAGGAAGGTCTGGTCACGAAGTACGCGGACGGTCGCAAGACGGTGTACGAGATCACCGACGCCGGCCGGGCCGAGGTGACCGCACGCGCCGGAGACCTCGAGGGGATCGAGGAGGGGTTGGCCGACAGCGTGCGCCTCATCGCCGATGAGGTGCGGGGCAACGTGCGCGAGGCCATGCGGAGCCTGCGCGCCGACCTCGCCGCCGCCGCCCGGACCGACCGCGCCTCGGCGACGCATGAGCCGGTCGACGACTCCCGCGCGGAGAGCAGGGCGCAGCTGCATCGTGCCGATGCCGCATTGACCGACTTCCGCTCACGCGTGCGCAGCAGCTTGCGCATGCACGTCGCCCGCGGCGGCGCGGTGCCGCCGGACCTCGTCGAGGACCTCACCGCCTCGCTCGACGCCGTGGCCCGCGACGTCACCCGCGCGCTGGGTGAGTGATCAGGCCTCGGGCCAGAGCTCCTCGTCGTCGCGAACCGGTTCGTCCAGCGGAACGACGAGGATCGGGCGATGCTGCCGGTGCGCCAGCCGCGCGGCGACCGATCCGGTGAAGAACTCACGGATCGACTCGCCGATGCCGCGGCGGCGCGTGCCCACGACGATGAGGCGCGCGTCGGTGCGGTCGGCCAGGTGCTTCATGGCCAGCGCCGGGTCGCCGACCAACTGGCGCACGCACCAGTCGACCCCGCTGCCCGCCAGGGCGGCCGTCGCAGCCGCGGTCACCGCAGCGAGGTCGCCCTCGCCGGTGGCGATGTTGAGGTCCAGTGGGGCGGAGTGGACGTAGCCGTCCGGATCCTCATAGGTCACGAACCGCGTCACGTCCACGTGCACGACCACGAGTGGCGCCCCGAGCAGCCCGGCATAGCGGGCCGCCTCCTTCAGGACGCGGGACGGCTGCCCGGGAATCGCGCCCACCAGGACGGCGCGTTCGGGTGTCGCATCCGCGGACTCATCGGCCATGGCGTCATCGCCCCTTCCCCCACAGGCCGGGCACGGGGCTCCGTGGTACCCTGAATGCTACTCTTCCCGGCGATCGCCGGATCGTGATTACGTCGGGCTCAGTCGCACAGCCCGCGGCTCAGACAAATGAGGGGGTCTCGCATGGGGCGTGGCCGTCAAAAGGCGAAGCACACCAAGATCGCCAGGGAACTCAAGTCGTTCAGCCCGAGCGTGAACTACGCCGCGCTCGAGCGTGAACTGGGGCACCCGGGCGATGACCAGAACGAATACGTCGACAAGTGGGCGGACCAGTACACCGACGAGTACGAGGGCGAGAAGGCATAGGCCCCCTCACCAGGGGCCGTGCCGCCTTTCCCAGTGCTCTTCGATCGTGCGCGCGCGCGTGATCACGTAGCCGGCGGGGATCGCGGCCACGATCACGCCCACGAGAACCCACAGGGGCGCCGTCCAGGCCCCCGTGACGTCGTGGAGCAGTCCGATCGCGAACGGGAACACCGCGGCGATCGCGTAGCCGATGCTCTGCACGAACCCGCTGAGCGCGACCGCCGTCTCGTGACTGCGGGTGCGCAGCCCGAGCAGCACCAGGATCATCGGGAACAGCAGCGGCGCCGCTCCGAGCAGCGCCACCCAGACCACCGGGGCGGCGGCGGGCGCGAACAGCAGGCCCAGCAGCCCCGTGACTCCTGCACCCACGGCCACGGCGATCAGCACGCGCTCCGCCCGCAGCCGCGCGACCAGCAGCGGGACGACCATCGACGCCGGCAGGCCCATCAGCGCGAACAGCGACAGCAGCGCCCCGGCCGCCTGCGGAGTGACGCCCGCAACGTCGATGAGGATGGTCGGCAGCCACCCGAACGACGTGTAGGCCAGCGTGGACGACACCGCGAAAGCGACGGCCAGCGCCCACGCGAGCGGCAGTCGCCACAGCCGGGCGAACAGGCCGGCGGTGGGCACCGGCACGTCGTCGCCGTCGGCACCCGGTGGCACCCGCGCGCCGCGCGCCAGCATGAGCACCCAGGGCACGGTCGCCACGACGGCGAACACCGCCCACGCTCCCAGCGACACGCGCCAGCCGGCGAGTTCGGCGAACGGAACGGCGACCAGCGGCGGGGTGAACGTCGCGACCGCCATCGTCGTGGTGTAGACGGCGGTGAGAAGCCCCACCCGGTGGGGGAAGTACTTCTTCACCAGCGGCGGCACCAGGATGTTCCCGACGCCCACCCCCGCGAATACCAGCGCGGTGGCGGCGAGGAGCGTGAGCGAATCGACCGCGAAGCCTCGCGCCACGAGACCCACGGCGACCACCACGATCGCGGCCACGGCCACGCGCTCGAGCCCGAACCGACGCTCGAATCGCGGGGCGAGCAGCCCGAAGACGGCGAAGCACACCGGCGGCGCGGTGCCGATGAGCCCCAGCAGGGGCGCGGGCAGCGTGAAATCGCGCGAGATGAGCGAGACCAGCGGCGACAGCGAGGCCACGGCGCTGCGCAGCGAGAATGCGAAGAGCACGATCCCCACGAGAGCCAGCGCCCCGCCCGGCCGCAGCGGGTGGAACGACGACTCCTCCGCCGCGGAGCGCGTCAAGAGACCTGCGTGCCCTCGACCCAGGCGAGGTACTCGTCCGAGACCGTCCCGGTGACATAGCGGCCGTCGAAGCAGCTCATGTCGAGATCGTCGAGGTCGGACCCCTCCAGGATGGCGGCCTTGAGGTCCTCCACCTCCTGGTAGACGAGGCGGTCGCACCCCAGCTCCGCGGCGATCTCGGGGATCGTGCGGCCGTGCGCGACCAGCTCGTGACGGGACGGCATGTTGATGCCGTAGACGTGCGGATAGCGCACCGGAGGGGCGGCCGAGGCGAAGGTCACCGTCTTGGCGCCGGCATCCCGCGCCATCTGGATGATCTCCTTCGAGGTCGTCCCCCGCACGATCGAGTCGTCGATGAGCAGCACGTTCTTGCCCTTGAACTCGCTCGACATGGCGTTGAGCTTCTGGCGCACGCTCTTCTTGCGCACCGCCTGCCCGGGCATGATGAACGTGCGGCCGACGTAGCGGTTCTTGTAGAACCCCTCGCGGTACTCGAGCCCCAGCTTGCGCGCGACCTGCATGGCGGCAGGGCGGGCGGAGTCCGGGATCGGCATGACGACGTCGATCGAACCCTCCGGGGTGTGCTTGGCGATCGTGTCGGCAAGGCGCTCGCCCATGCGCAGCCGGGACTCGTATACGGCGATGCCGTTCATGATCGAGTCGGGGCGGGCGAGATAGACGTACTCGAACGAGCAGGGCGCGAGCTTCGTCTCGGCTGCGCACTCCCGGGAGTGGAGCACGCCGTCGAGGTCGATGAAGACGGCCTCGCCGGGGAGCACGTCTCTCACGACCTCGTAGTCCCCGTTCTCGAGCACGAGCGACTCGCTCGAGACGATCCACTCGTCCTGCCCGGCTGCGGTGCGCCGGCGCCCGAGGATGAGGGGGCGGATGCCGAAGGGGTCGCGGAAGGCCAGCAGGCCGTAGCCCGCGATGAGGGCGATGGCGGCATACGAGCCCTCGACGCGCTCGTGCAACCGGGTGACGGCGGTGAACACGTCGTCGGGACTCAGCCGGTCGCCGTGGATCGTCTGCTGCAGCTCGTTGGCGAGCACGTTCACCAGCAGCTCGGTGTCGGAACTGGTGTTGAGGTGGCGCCGATCGGTGCGGAACAGCTCCTCGCTCAGCTCACGGGTGTTGGTGAGGTTGCCGTTGTGCACGAGCACGATGCCGTAGGGGGCGTTGACGTAGAACGGCTGCGCCTCTTCCTCGCTGGAGGCGGTGCCCCTCGTGGCGTAGCGCACGTGGCCGAGGCCGATGGTGCCGAGGAGGGTGCGCATGTCGCGGGTGCGGAAGGCCTCGCGCACCATGCCGCGCTGCTTGTTCATGTGCACGACGCCGCTGGGCTCCGCCGTCGCGATGCCGGTGGAGTCCTGACCGCGGTGCTGCAGCAGCAGCAGGGAGTCGTAGATGTCCTGATTGACCAGGGCGTGGCCGACGATGCCGACGATTCCGCACATGGGGTGTTATTCCGCTCCCTGCTCGCGGTACGAGCCGACCAGGCGCACCGCGCCGCCTTCGACGCCCTTGGCGCCCTGTTCGTAGTCGCCCTCCGGGAGCGCGGTGTCGTGCACGACGCCGACCTGCCAGGTGGGGATGCCCGCTGCGGTGAGAGCGGATGCCGCGGCATCCGCTCGCTCTGCCGCCACGACGGCGAGGAAGCCGACGCCGAGGTTCCAGGTGCCCTCGGTGGCGGTCAGGTCGAGGTCGCCGAGGTCGGCCAGCACGCGGAAGACCGGCGGGGGGCTCCACGTGGCCCGATCGACGTCGACCCAGGTGCCCACCGGCAGCACCCGTGCCAGGTTCGCGGCGATGCCGCCGCCGGTCACGTGGCTGAGGGAGTGCACCGCGTCGCCGAAGTCGGCGGCGAGCTGCAGCAGCGGCGTCGTGTACAGGCGCGTGGGCTCCAGCAGCACCTCGCCCCACGTGGTGCCGAAGTCGGCGGCGTTGTCGCCGTATCCGATGCCGGCGCCGGCGACGATGTGGCGCACGAGCGAGTAGCCGTTGGAGTGCAGGCCGCTCGAGGCGAGGGCCAGCACGACGTCGCCTGCGCGCACCCGCTCGGCGCCCAGCACGCGGTCGGCTTCGACGACACCGGTTGCCGCGCCCGCGACGTCGTAGTCGTTGATGCCCAGGAGCCCCGGGTGCTCCGCCGTCTCGCCACCCACGAGCGCCGTGCCGGTCTGCGCGCAGCCGAGCGCGATGCCCTTGACGATGTCGGCGATGCGGTCGGGGACGACCTTTCCGCAGGCGATGTAATCGGTCATGAACAGCGGCTTCGCGCCGACCACGACGATGTCGTCGACCACCATGCCGACGAGGTCCAGTCCGATGGTGTCGTGCTTGTCGATGGCCTGCGCGATGGCGACCTTCGTGCCGACCCCGTCGGTGCTGGTGGCCAGCAGGGGCTTGGTGTACCCGGTGAGCGCGCTGGCGTCGAACAGGCCGGCGAAACCACCCACCCCGCCCAGCACTTCCGGGCCGTGCGTGCGCTTCACGGCCGCCTTCATCAGCTCGACGGCGAGGTCGCCCGCGGCGGTGTCGACACCGGCGGCGGCGTAGGGATTGTGGGAGGGAGAGGCCACGCGTCCACCCTACCGGCGCGCGGCGGGGTGGCAGCGCGCATGACGCTGCCTGCAGAGATCCAACCGCCCCTCGGGCGGGCCGCCACCTACAATGGCCGCATGGTCGCGGGGGCTCCGGAGTGGGTGGTGCGCGAAGACGCGAGCCCGACGGTTCTCGTCGCCCTCGCCGTGCGCCAGCTGCTCGGCATCCGTTCGCCCGACGAGCTTCCGCCGCTGCGGAACCTGCCTGCGGCATCCGTCGCGCGCAGCGACCTGTCCCAGGCCGCGCTCGAGCGGCAGTGGCGGGAGTTCTGGGCGCTGACGGTGGAGCCCCTCGCCCACCCGTCCCCCGTTCCGCTTGACCTCGTGGACGGCTTCGGCCTGCTGGCCGCCCTTCCGACGGAGGGGTTCGACGAACTGCGCGACGCGATGATGCCGCACGCCGGCGCCGCCGTCGCCTACGCCGACTCCGCCCACAGCCGCTATCGGGCCGACGCCACCGCCGGTGCGCGCGTGTCGTATCGGGCCTACGCGGGGGCGATCGCCGAGCATGAGCGCCGGGTCGGGCGCCGCGCCCACTCGTTCGAGCTGAACGTGCAGGTGCTGCCCCTCGCCCAGCGCGGCGTGTGGTGGATCGGCTCACTCACGATCGCCGTCACCGACGGGCTGCGGGGTGACGTCGTCGCCTTCGACGCGGCGATCCACCCGATCATCGCCGAGCTGGCCTGAACCCGGTTCGTCAGTCCTGGGTGCGGATGTGCTCGTGCTCGATCCGCACCTCGCGGGTGCGCTTCGCGAGCACCCGGTCGAGGATGACCGCCACGATGCCGCCGACGGCGATGCCGATCGGCACGCCGAAGAGGGCGAGGAAGCCGAACACCTGAGTGGGGGTGTAGACGACGCCCGTGGCGGCGCTCTGCTCGGTGGTCCCCCCGTCGAACGCGAACGTCAGGATCAGCGCCGTCAGCAGACCCAGGGCGGCACCGAGCCCGATGAACACCGCGAACTTGGGGGTGCGGCGCACGCGTGCGGTCTCGGTCATGGTTCCATTGTCGCACCGCAGGGCCGGAGCGGGATCGGGATCGGGATCGGGATCGGGACGAGCCTCGGGCCGCCGGGGCGACCGCGATGCGATGGCCGGTGCTCAGGGGCGCAGCGGCAGCAGCGCCGACAGGTCGGCACGCGTCCCCGAGGCGTGGATACGGCCGGCCGCCGCGGCATCCGCCCATTTCTCGGCGCCCGTGGCGAGGGCCACCCAGGTGTCGGCGTCGGTCTCGACGACGTTCGGCGGCGTGCCGCGCGTGTGGCGCGGGCCCTCCAGCACCTGCACGGCCCCGAAGGGCGGTACCCGCACCTCGACGGAGTTGCCCGGTGCCTTCTCCGCCAGCAGCTGCAGCAGGTAGCGCACCGCCGTCGCGCGGTCGGTGCGAGACGGGGACTGCGCTGCGGCGAGCGCGGCGAGCGCGGCGCGTCCGGCGTCGGTGCTGATCTTTCGCGGCATGCGGCCACGGTACTCCCGCGGCGGACGAGCCCCTCTCGCTAGGCTGGCCCGGTGAAGATCCTCGTCCTCGGTTCGGGCGCGCGCGAGCACGCCATCATCCTCGCCCTGCGCGCCGAAGAGGCCGGGCACGAGCTGTTCGCCGCCCCCGGCAACGCCGGCATCGGCGCCGACGCCACCCTCGTCGACCTCGACCCGGCCGATTCCGGTGCGGTCACGGTCTACGCCAACGAGAACGCCATCGACCTCGTGGTCATCGGCCCCGAAGCGCCGTTGGTCGCGGGCGTCGCCGACGCGCTGCGCGAGCGCGGCATCCCGGCCTTCGGCCCGGGCAAGGCGGCGGCTCAGCTCGAGGGCTCCAAGACGTTCGCCAAGCGCATCATGGATGCCGCGGGCGTGCCGACCGGCCGCGCCGTGCGGGCCCGCACCCTCGCCGAGGTGGAAGCGGCCCTCGACGAGCTGGGGTCACCGCACGTGGTGAAGGCCGACGGCCTGGCCGCGGGCAAGGGCGTCATCGTCACCGAGGACCGCACGGCCGCCCTCGAGCACGCCGCGGCCTACCTGCCGGGCGGAGCGGTGCTCGTGGAGGAGTTCCTGTCGGGGCCGGAGGTCTCGCTCTTCTTCGTCTCCGACGGCGACCGCGTCGTGCCGCTGTCCCCCGCGCAGGACTACAAGCGCGCCCACGACGACGACGCCGGGCCCAACACCGGCGGCATGGGGGCGTACTCGCCGCTCCCCTGGCTCGCCGGCGCCTTCGGGGGCGAGGAGGAGTTCGTCGCCGAGGTGACGCGCACCGTCGCCCAGCCCGTCATCCGCCAGCTCGACGCCGAGGGCACTCCCTTCATCGGCCTGCTCTACGCCGGCCTCATCCTCACCGAGGAAGGCGTGAAGGTGATCGAGTTCAACGCGCGCTTCGGCGACCCCGAGACGCAGGTCGTGCTGGCACGGCTGGCGACCCCGCTGTCGTCGCTGCTCATGGCCGCGGCCTCGGGCCACCTCGAAGACGAGCCCGCTCCGGCCTTCGCCGAGGCGGCGGCGGTCACCGTGGTGCTCGCCAGCGAGGGCTATCCGGCAGAGCCCGTGACCGGGCGTGCGATCACCGGGCTGGATGCCGCGGCATCCGTCGAGGGCGTGCACCTGGCCCATGCCGCCACCGCAGAACGCGACGGCGAGCTCATCGCCACCGGCGGACGTGTGCTCAACGTCGTCGCCCTCGGCAACACCTTCTTCCAGGCCCGCGAGCGCGCGTACGAGGCGCTCGGGCGCATCGGGCTGGAGGGTTCGCACCACCGCACCGACATCGCCCTGCGCGCCGTCGAGGGCTGACGCCTCGGATCAGCGCCCGCCCCCGCGTCTGTCGAGCGCGGTTCGCGTTATCGTTGCGCGAATCGTCGAATGGCCGGGGGGCATCGGGTGGCAGAGCGCATAGGAATCATCGGGGGCGGAATCGTCGGGGTCGCGCTCGCGCGCCTGTTGGCGCAACGGGGTGCGGCGGTGACCGTGCTGGAGAAGGAAGCCCGGCTCGCGGAGCACCAGACCGGGCGCAACTCCGGCGTCGTCCACGCCGGGCTCTACTACGCGCCGGGGTCGCTCAAAGCGACGCTGTGCGCGGCGGGCCGGGTGTCGATCCGGGAGTTCTGCGAGGAGAAGGGCCTGCCGTACCGCGAGGTCGGCAAGCTGGTCGTGGCCGTGGACGAGACGGAACTGCCCGCGCTGGCCGAGATCGAGCGCCGCTCCGTCACGAACGGGGTGCCCGATCTCGTGCGCATCGACGACGCGGCCCGCCTTCGGGAGATCGAGCCCCACGTGGCGGGGGTCGCCGCCGTCCACTCGCCGCACACCGCCGCCGTCGACTACGCCACCATCACCGAAGCCATGGCGCAGGACGTCCGCGCCGCCGGCGGTGAGATCCGCCTGGGGCATGAGGTCACCGGCATCCGGATCGAGAACGGATCCGTGCGTCTCATCACGCCCGTGTCGGACCACGTCTTCGACCGCGTGATCGCCTGCGCCGGGCTGCAGTCCGATGTGGTGGCCCGGCTCGTCGGCGCGGACCCCTCGCCGAAGATCCTCCCCTTCCGCGGCGAGTACTGGGAGCTCGCGCCGGAGCGCGCGGACCTCGTCAACGGCATGATCTACCCCGTCCCGGACCCGCGGTTCCCCTTTCTGGGCGTGCACTTCACCCGCGGTGTCTACGACAACGTCCACGTCGGCCCCAACGCCGTGCCCGCCCTCGCGCGGGAGGGATACACGTGGCTGCAGATCTCCCCGAAGGACACGTGGGAGTCGCTGCGGTGGCCGGGGGCGGCATCCCTCGCCAAGCAGCACTGGCGCATGGGCGTCGACGAGATCAGCAGCTCGCTGGTCAAGCCGCTGTGGTTCCGAAAGGCCCGCCGCTTCGTGCCGGAGCTGCGGATGCGCGACCTGACCCGCAAGACCGCCGCCGGCGTCCGCGCGCAGGCCTGGGGGCGCAAAGGCGAGCTTCTCGACGATTTCGCGGTGGACCAGGTCGGCCCGGTCACCGTGCTGCGCAACGCGCCGTCACCCGCCGCGACCAGTTCGATCGCGATCGCCGAGTACCTGGTGGAGCACTACCTGTCGGCGCCGGTGGGATAACCCGCGGCGGCGGCCTGTTTCAGCTGGCCCGGCGGGTCTTTTGAGGAGTTGCGACCTCATCGCGATCGTCACCGGCCCGGGGTGCCCCCCACGGGCCCGTCGGGTGCCATGCTCGGGGCATGGCGAACCGACTTGTGACCACGTTGCGGCGCGCGCTGGCGCCGGTCACCCGCACGAAGACGTTCCGCCGCATCGCCCCGCGGGCGCTGCCGGTGGCCGAGCGGGCGCTGAAGCGCGTCACCGGCGGTCGACTGATCGTCTCGGGGATCCTCGTGCCCTCCCTCGTCCTGCAGACGACGGGAGCGAAGAGCGGGCAGCCGCGCGAGACGCAGCTGATGTACACGCCCGACGGCCACGGCGGCGGGATCGTCGCCGGCACGAGCTTCGCGCGGGAGCGGCATCCCGCCTGGACGGCGAACCTGCGCGCGCATCCGGATGCCGAGGCGGTCGTCCGCGGCCGGCGGTACCGGGTGCACGCCGAACCGATCCCCGACGGCGAGCGCGACGCCGCGTGGGCGCTGATCGAAGCCCAGTGGCCGGGCTACCGGCAGTACGAGCGGGACTCCGGGCGCACCGTGCGCCTCTTCCGGCTGACGACCGACGCCACGCCGTCGCCCTTCACCGGGCGCCTCTAGCGCGGCACAGGCGCCGGTCGCCGCAGGAACAGCACCGCGACGACGCCGAGGAGCAGCACCCCCGCCGGCAGCAGGATCGCCTGGCCCATGGCCGCAGCGAACCCCGCCACGGCCTGCGGAGGCAGCGCCCCCGCGCCCAGGCCCGCGCCGGCCTCCGCCCCGTCCATGCCCGGCAGGTTGGCCTCGAGACGTCCCTGCATCACGGCGGCGATCGCCGCGGAGCCGAGCACCGAGCCGATCGTGCGCATGGTGTTGTAGACACCGGAGCCGGCTCCCGCCTGACGCGGGTCGAGGTTGCGCGTCGCGGTCGTTGCCAGCGGGCCCCACAGCCCCGACTGCCCGATGCCCATGAGGGCGGCGGGGAAGAGGAACATCCACGTCGGGGTGTCGGGGGTCATCAGCGACGAGTACCAGACGAGCGCGGTCGCCACCGCGATCATGCCGGGCACGAGGAGCAACCGCGGGTCGGTGCGGTCCAGCAGGCGTCCCGCCAGGGGCGAGAGGATGCCGGCGGCCACCGCCGTCGGCACGAGCAGCAGCGCCGCCTCGGTGGGCGTCTGGCCCCGGGCGAGCTGCAGGTAGAACATGAACGGCAGCGACATGCTCGCCGCCATGAACCCGACGGCGGTGATCCCGATGCCCGCCACCGAGAAGTTGCGGTCGCGGAACAGCGACATCGGCACGAGCGCCTCGCTGCGGGTGCGTGCCTGCTGGGCCACGAACAGCGCCAGCACGACCAGGCCCGCGACCAGCAGCATCCACACCGTCACCGGACCCCAGATGGCGCCCCAGTCGTAGTGCTCCGCCTCTTGCAGCGCGAAGACGATGAGGAAGAGGGCCACGGCGCTGAGCAGCACGCCGAGCATGTCGAACCGGTGCGGATGGGTCGGCAGCTTCGGCACCAGCATCCATGCCAGCACGAACCCCACGACGCCCACCGGGAGGTTGACGAAGAAGATCCACTCCCAGCCCAGGCCGTCCACGAGAACACCACCGGCGAGCGGGCCGACCAGCATCGCCACGCCCGAGGTCGCGCCCCACAGCCCCATCGCGGCCCCGCGGCGATCGGCGGGGAAGGTGCGGGTGATGACGGCCATCGTCTGAGGCGTCATCAGGGAGGCGCCGATGCCCTGCAGCGCGCGGGAGGCGATGAGGCCGTCGAGGGTGGACGACAGCCCGCACCCGAGCGAGGCCAGAGTGAAGACGGCCAGCCCGATCAGGTAGATGTTCTTCGGGCCGAACCTGTCGCCGAGCCGGCCCGTGATCAGCAGCGGCACGGCGTAGGCGAGGAGGTAGGCGCTGGTCACCCATACGACGTTGTCGAGGTTGCCGCTGCCGGGATCGAGGGCCGCTTTGATCGCGGGATTGGCGACCGACACGATCGTCGTGTCGACGAGGATCATGAAGAAGCCGATCACCAGCGCCCACAGCGCCGGCCACGGGCTCGCGCCAGGCGGGGTCGGAGCTCGCCCCACGTCCCGGCGAGCGTGGATGTCGGATTCGGTCACGCCGTCAGCCTCTCTCCGCGGTCGCCGCGGTGCGGGGAGACTCTACGCCTGCCGACCGACAGCGGGGCGTGGCTCCCGTCCCGCGGCTGTGGATATTCCATCGGTGTCGTGTCTCGCGCGACTCTTCCCAGTGTCGTAGATATGTACTAGACTCAACGCCATGGAGAACGGACTCCGAGACATCGCCACAGCACTCGACGTGCTGGTCGCTGCCGGTGCAGACAGGCCACCCGCGTCGCTGACGCCAGGCGAGCTGATCGCGGTGAACGACGCCTTCGGAGCCCTGCGCCGCAGGGTGGATGCCGCCTTCGCCCCGGTGGCCGCCGAGATCGCCCGCCAATCCCGTGCCGAGCTGGGCAAGGACTCGCTCGCGAAGAAGCAGGGTCACCGGTCTCCCACCGCGCTCATCTCGGCGACGACGGGTTCGACGGCCGCCGACGCGGTGCGCCTGGTGCAGGTCGGCGAAGCCACCGCACCGCGCGTGACGCTCTCCGGCGAGCGCCTTCCCGCCAAGCACCGTCACGTGGCCGCCGCCGTGGCATCCGGTGAGCTCGGCATGTGGGCGGCATCCGCGATCATCACCCTTCTGGACCGTGTGTCGCTGCGCGCCGATGCCGGAATCCTCGACGCGATGGAACAGCGGCTCTCCGCCATGGCGCCGGGCCTGCGCCCCGATCAGCTGGGCACGCTGCTCGCCCACGCCGAGGCCCACCTCGACCCGGACGGCGTCGAGCCGCGCGAGACGGAGCGGCGCGGCGAGCGGAGCCTCACGATCCAGCAGCGCGACGGGATGGTCGTGCTGACGGCGAAGCTCGACGCCGAGACGGCGGCGCCCGTGAAGGCCGCCATCGAAGGGATCGTCACCGGGGTCCTCCGCCGCACCGAGCACGCCGACGACGTCGAGAAGGACCGGCGCAGCGTGCGTCAGATGCAGGCGGACGCCCTGGCCGACGTGTGCCGTCACGCGCTCGGGTGCACGCAGCTGCCGACCCTTCCCACGGCCACCGTCATCGTTCGGATGGATCTGGACGCCCTCAGGGACGGCGTGGGAACGGCGACCGTGGACGGCATCGATCACCCGCTCTCCGCCGCTGCGGCGCGACGGCTGGCCGCCGAGGCGGAGATCATCCCCTGCGTCCTCGGTGGCGACAGCGACATCCTCGACTGGGGACGCGCCAGGCGGCTGTTCACCGTGGCGCAGAAGCTGGCACTGGGCGAACGCGACGGCGGCTGCGCCTCGTGCGGCGCTCCCTCAGCGCGGTGCGTCGTGCATCACATCCGATGGTGGGCACGAGACGGCGGGGCGACCGACCTCGGCAACGGCATCCTCCTGTGCGTCGGATGCCACCATCGCATCCACGACGACGGCTGGAGCATCGAGGTCGAGGGGGCGGGGACACGGGCGAAGGTGTGGTTCGTCCCACCGGTATGGCTTGATCCGGCGCAGACCCCGCGTCTCGGTGGCCGACATCGCTACGACCTCGCCAGTTGACGACCCCCGGTGCGAGCGGCGGCCTACGTCCGTCGATAATGGGCGGGTGACCTCCCCCGAGCTGCCCGGCTGGCGCCACGTCTATTCCGGCAAGGTGCGCGACCTGTACGTCCCCTCCGCCGCCACCCCCGGGTCGGCGGATCGGATGCTGGTGGTCGCCAGTGACCGCGTGAGCGCGTTCGACCACGTGCTCGAGCCCGGCATCCCCGGCAAGGGGGTGCTGCTGACCACGCTGAGCCTCTGGTGGTTCGATCAGCTCGCCGGCGGCGACGGGGGCCGCGGCATCCCGAACCACTTGGCGGCGACGGCCGTGCTCGGCGACGACGACGAACCGCACTCGCTCGTGCCCGATGCGGTCGCCGGGCGCGCCATGGTGGTGCGCTCGCTCGACATGCTGCCGGTGGAGTGCGTCGTGCGCGGATACCTCACCGGCTCGGGGTGGAGCGAGTACCAGGCGCAGGGGACGGTGTGCGGCATCCCGCTGCCCGCCGGCCTCGGCGACGGAGACCGCCTGCCCGAGCCGCTCTTCACCCCGGCGTACAAAGCCCCGATGGGCGAGCACGACGAGAACATCTCGTTCGAGCAGACCGTGGAGCTCGTCGGACGCGAGCGCGCCGAGGAGCTGCGGGCGACGTCGCTGGAGATCTACGCCCGGGCTGCGGCCACCGCCGAACGGCACGGCCTCATCCTCGCCGACACGAAGTTCGAGTTCGGCCTCGACGCCAAGGGCGTGCTGACCCTGGCGGACGAGGTGCTGACCAGTGATTCGTCGCGCTACTGGGATGCCGCGGCCTGGCAGTCCGGCACGACCCCCGCCGAGCGCATGGCGAGCTTCGACAAGCAGATCGTGCGCGACTGGCTGGCGGCCCACTGGGACAAACAGGGCACTCCGCCGGCGCTGCCGGCCGACATCATCGAGCGCACCGCCGCGCGATATCAGGAACTGCTGGAGCGACTCACGGGAATCTGACGTCACACACGCAGGACTTCACAGGTTTTTCCCAGATAATGGGATTCGTCTTCCCCCCTGTTCTTCTGACCCGAGGAGTCCCATGGCAATTTGGCGCCTGCACGGTGATGGCCGCCACGTCGAACGCGGAGCCGTCGTCAAGCCCGAAGAACGTCTGAGCTGGGGCGCGACCGTCGCCATCGGCGCACAGCACGTCGTGGCGATGTTCGGCGCCACCTTCCTCGTGCCGATCCTGACCGGCTTCCCGGTGTCGACGACCCTGCTGTTCTCCGGGCTCGGCACGCTGCTGTTCCTGCTGATCACGAAGAACCGCCTGCCCAGCTATCTGGGGTCGTCGTTCGCCTTCATCGCGCCGATCACGGCGCTGAACAGCGGCCAGGCGCTGGAGACCCCCCAGCAGCTGACGCAGGCGCTCGTGGGCGTCGTCGTTGCCGGCGTGTTGCTGGCCGCGGTCGGCTTCGTCGTGCAGGCGCTGGGCACCGGGTGGATCGAGAAGCTCATGCCGCCGGTCGTGGCGGGCTCCATCGTCGCCCTGATCGGGTTCAACCTCGCGCCCGCGGCCTGGAACAACTTCACGCTGCAGCCGGAGCTCGCCACGATCACCCTCGTGGCCGTCGTGCTCTTCAGCGTGCTCTTCCGCGGGTTCCTCGGGCGCATCTCGATCTTCCTGGGCGTCATCGTCGGCTACCTCGTGGCAGCCTTCACCGGTCAGATCGACTTCACCTCGGTCAACGAGGCCGCGTGGATCGGGCTGCCGGAGTTCCACCTGGCCGGTCTCACCGACCCCGCCGCGTGGGCGCTCGTGCCGATGTTCCTGCCCGTCGTGCTCGTGCTCATCGCCGAGAACGTCGGCCACGTGCGCGGTGTCGCCACCATGACCGAGGACCCCTCGATCAACAAGCACACCGGCCGCGCGCTCATCGCCGACGGCGCCGCGACGGTGCTCGCGGGCGGCTTCGGCGGTTCGGCGACGACCACGTACGGCGAGAACATCGGCGTCATGGCCGCCACCCGCGTGTACTCGACCGCGGCGTACTGGGTGGCCGGCACCGTGGCGATCCTGCTGGCGTTCTCCCCGAAGATCGGCGCGCTGTTCAACACGATCCCCGCCGGCGTGCTCGGTGGTGTGACCACGGCGCTGTACGGCCTCATCGGCGTCATCGGCATCAAGATCTGGGTCGACAACCGCGTGGACTTCTCCCGCCCGGTGAACCAGTACACCGTCGCGGTGTCGTTCATCATCGCGATCGCCGGCTTCACGATGGACTGGGGCTCGCTGCAGTTCGGCGCCATCGTGCTCGGCACGGTCGCGGCGCTGGCGATCTACCACGGCGGCAATGCCATCGCCCGCTGGCGCCGCACCGGCGCCGACGACGGCGGCCCCCTCCCCGCCGTCGGCCAGCTGGGCGGCGACCTGCAGGAGTAGCGCGCCCCGCGCGCGCTCCGGCGCGAACCGTGAGACCGCATCTGGCGGCCGAGACAGTGGTTGTTTCCCCACGTCTCGGCCGCCAGTTGCGGTTTCAGCGACGAGGGGCGGCGAACCGCCCGGGTCAGGCGGAGTCGCGCACCACGAGCTCGGTGTCGAGCATCGTGACGTGCTGCGGCCGGCCGCCGTTGAGCAGGTCGAGCAGGATCGACGCCATCCGCTCCCCCTGCGCGTAGGACGGCTGTCGAACCGTCGTCAGCGCCGGCGTCACCGTCGTGGCGACGGGCGAGTCGTCGAAGCCGACGATGGCGATGTCGTCGGGCACCCGGATGCCGGCGCGCGCGAGCACGGTGAGCGCGCCGCGGGCCATGAGGTCGCTGGCGACGAAGACCCCGTCCACCGGCGCGCCGGACTCCAGGATCCGCGTCATCGCCCGCGCCCCGCCGTCAGGGGTGAACCCGCCGTCCTCGACCCCCGCCTCCGCCAGCCCTGCCGCGGCCAGGGCGTCGCGATAGCCCTGCAACCGGTCCACGCCGGCCGGCATGGTGAGCGGTCCGGTGATGGTGGCGATACGTCGCCGGCCACTGTCGATCAGGTGCTGCGTCGCGCTGCGACCGGCCGCCACGTTGTCGACGTCCACGTAATAGTCGCGCTCGCGCTCGCGCACCGGCCGCCCGCCGTAGACGACGGGAACGGCGGCGGCGATGCGGTCGATGAAGGTGTCGCTGGTGTGGTGCGACACGATGATCGCGCCGTCGACGGCGCCGCTGCGCAGGTAGCTGGTCGTCTTGTCGCGGGGGTCGTCGCTCGCGATGATCAGGTTCAGCACGTAGTCCGACCTGTTGATGCGGGCGTTGATGCCCGAGACGACGGCGGCGAAGAACGGGTCGCCGAAGAACCGGGTGGTGTCCTCGGGGACCACCAGCGCGATCGCGAGCGTCTGCCTGCTGGCCAGCGACCGTGCCGCCCGGTTGGGCACGTAGTTCAGCTCGGCGATGGCGCGGTTCACCGCGTCGAGCGCAGCCGGGCTGACCGCGGTCGATCCGTTCACCACACGCGAGACCGTCGACCTCGAGACCCCCGCCGCGGCGGCGACCTCCTCGATGGTCACCGTGCCGCGCAGTTCGTCCGTGCCCATGCGTCTCCCGATGACGTCGCCGCTATCCGGCGGGCGGGACGTCGAGTGCCCGCGCCGCGATGATCCGACTGTACTCGCGGCCGCTGTCCTTCACGGTTCGCGTCTGAGTCTGGTAGTCCACGCGCACGATGCCGAACCGCTTCTCATAGCCCCAGGCCCACTCGAAGTTGTCCAGCAGCGACCAGTAGAAGTATCCGCGCACATCGACGCCCGCATCCTGCGCATCGAGGATCGCCCCGAGGTGCCCGCGCACGAACTCGACACGGTCGGCATCGTGCACCCGCGTCTCGCCGTCTTCCTCCACCGCGACGTCGTCGTAGGCCGCGCCGTTCTCGGTGACGTACAACGGCATGCCCAGCCGACCGGTGTAGTCGTCCTGCACGCGCTGCAGCAGGCGGGTCAGCCCCTCGGGCTGCACCTCCCAGTGCATCGATGTGCGGGCAAGGCCACGGTCGTGCCAGTGGATGCCCTTGTGCGAGGGGAACGGCGAGGATCCCTGCCGCTCCGTGGGTGCGTCGCCACCGTCGACCGGGACGGCCGGGGGACGCCCGCCGACGTACTCGCCGTGATAGTAGTTCACACCGAGGGTGTCGATGGGCGAGGCGATGGTCTCGAGGTCGCCCGGGCGCACCGCTTCTTCGAGCGCGGCGATGGCTCCGGCATCCACCCGGCGGATGTCCTCGACGGTGTCCGCCGGGTACTCGGCGCGGAAGATCGGGTCGAGGAACCAGCGGTTGAACTGGCCGTCGATGCGTCGCGCGGCGTCGCGGTCGGCGGCATCCGCCGGGTCCACGGCATCCGCCACCGTCAGGTTCAGCGTGAGGCCGAGCTGCAGGGCGGGGTCCCGGCGGCGCAGCTCCTGCACGGTCTGGCCGTGTCCGAGCAGCAGGTGATGCGCGGCGAGCACTCCCTCGCGCACGCTCTGATGCCCGGGCGCGTGAAGGCCCGCGGTGTAGCTGAGGAACGACGAGCACCACGGCTCGTTGAGCGTCGTCCAGGCCTGCACGCGGTCGCCGAGGGCATCGTGCATGTCGAGGGCGTACTCCGTGAAACGGTCCGCCGTGTCGCGGTTCGTCCAGCCGCCCTGCTCCTGCAGCGCCTGCGGCAGGTCCCAGTGGTACAGCGTCAGCCACGGGAGGATGCCGGCATCGAGCAGCTCGTCCACCAGCCGCTTGTAGAAGTCGACGCCCGCCGGGTTGAGCGCTCCGCCGTCCGGTCGCACGCGCGACCAGGACGTCGAGAACCGGTAGGTCTGCAGGCCCATGCGCTTCATCAGCGCGACGTCGTCGCGGTAGCGGTGGTAGTGATCGCAGGCGACGTCGCCGTTGTCGGCGTTGATGACGGCACCGGGAACACGCGAGAAGGCATCCCAGATGGAGTCCCGCCGCCCGTCCTCATGGGCTGCTCCCTCGATCTGGTACGCCGCGGTGGCGGCGCCGAAGAGGAAGTCGGTGGGGAAAGGTCGAGCGCTCGTCATGAGACCAGTCTGCTCCTGGGTCACCGTGCTCATGCTCACCCCTTGACCGCCCCGGCCATGATGCCGCTGACCAGCTGCTTGCCCGCGAAGATGAACAGCAGCAGCAGCGGGACGGTGGCCAGCACCACGCCGGCGAGCACGACGGAGTAGTCCACGAAGTAGTTCGACTGCAGCAGCGACAGCGCAACCGGGAGGGTGGGGTTCTGCCGGTCGAGCACGATGAACGGCCAGAAGAAGTTGTTCCACGACCCCACGAAGGTGAAGAGGAACAGCATGGCTGCGGCAGGACGCGCCGCGGTCACGCCTACCGTCCAGAAGGTGCGGATCATCGACGCCCCGTCGACCCGGGCGGCTTCGATGAGCTCGTCGGGCACCGCTTGACGCAGGTACTGGGTCATCCAGAACACCCCGAAGGCGCTGGTGAGGGCGGGGATGATGATGGCGCCGATCTGTCCGGTCCAGCCGAGGTCGGAGAACAGGATGTACAGCGGCACGACGCCCAGCTGCTGCGGGACGGCCATCGTGGCCACGACGAACACCAGCAGCGCAGGCCCGCCGAGGAACCGCAGCTTCGCGAACGCCCACCCCGCCAAGGTCGAGGTGATCACGACGGCGGCGGCGATGAGGAAGGAGCTGTAGATCGAGTTCCACAGCGCCGGCCAGAAGTTCACGGCGGGGTTGTTCAGCACCGCGGTGGCGTTCTCGATGAAGTTGCCCAGCGGCACCCACGGGAAGGGGCCGCGCAGCGTGGTGGCGTCTCCCGAGCCGATGACGAAGGACCAGTACAGCGGGAAGACGGCCGAGAGGAAGACGGCGCCGAGGGTGCCGTAGACCCAGAACCCCGGCCGGGAGCCGCGGATGCGGATGGTCTTCGCTCCGCGGCGGCGCTTGGCCGCGTTGGGAATGCCCTCTTCGACGATCGCGAGGGGCGGAGGCGTGCCGATGCTCATCGCTGGGACTCCTTGACCTGCTTCTTGGCCGCTCGCGCGGCCCGTTTCTGCTGGCGTTTGCTGAGCCCGGACCGCATGCCCTCATCGCGCACCAGCGTGCGGGTTACGAGGAGGTTGATCAGGCCGATGCCCAGGATGATGATGAACAGGATCCATGCCATGGCCGCGGCGCGGCCGAAGTCCCACTGCCCCCAGCCGATGTCATAGAGGTAGAGGGTGATCGTGAGCCACTGCTGAGCGGACCCGCCGCGTCCGAACTGGTCGAACACGCGCGGTTCGTCGAAGATCTGCAGACCACCGATGGTCGAGGTGATGATCACGAAGATGAGCGTCGGCTTGAGCGACGGCATCGTGATGCTGAAGAACTGGCGGATGGGACCCGCGCCGTCGACGGTGGCGGCTTCGTAGAAGTCCCGGTTCACCGCCTGCATGGCGGCCAAGAGGATGAGCGTGTTGTAGCCGACCCAGCGGTAGTTCACCATCGTGGCGATGGCGACGTGGCTCCAGAAGGGGTCGACGTGCCACGGGATGGCCGAGATGCCGACCAGCTGCAGCCAGCTGTTGATGAGGCCCGACTTGTCGGCGAACATCGCGTTGAAGATGAGGCCGACCGCGACGGGGGCGACGACGTACGGCACCAGCACGCTCATGCGCCAGAACGTCTTGGCGCGGATGTTGCGGTCCAGGACCGAGGCGATGAAGATCGCCAGCAGCAGCTGCGGGACGCTCGAAAGCACGAAGATGCTGAAGGTGTTGCGCAGCGCGGTCCAGAAGTGCGGCTGCGTGAGGATCCAGACGTACTGGTCGAAGCCGACGAACTCGCCGGAGTTGCGGACGAGGTCCCAATCCATGAACGAGATGACGGCGGTGTACGCGATGGGGAACAGACCCACGATCGCGAACATGATGAAGAACGGCGAGATGTACAGGTACGGGGAGACCTTCAGATCCCACCGGCTCAGCCGGTGCGAGAAGGAGATGACCCGCGGCTGACGCGGCGGCGGGTCCGCCGCAGCGGGGCGCACCTGCGGGCGGGATTCGGTAGCGGTCACGATCGCCTTTCTTCGTCGGGGAAACGGGGTGCGGGTCACAGTGCGACCCGCACCCCGTGGGTCAGTGGGCTGATGCCGAGATCAGAAGCTGCTGATCTCGGTCTGCCACGTCTCCCAGGCGGTCTCCTTGTCCTCGAGGCCGTCGAAGACACGGGTGATCGCGTTCTGCAGGGCGTCGTGGTACTTGAAGTAGTCCGCGCCCTTGTAGGTGGACACCGTGATCGCGTTGGCGCGGTCGATGCCGATCTGCCCGGTCGGAGCGCCGTTGAAGTACTCGTTGGTGTACGAGGTGACCGCTTCGCTGTCCTGTGCCTCGATCTGGCTGGGGAAGGTGCCGGCGTTCTCGAAAGCCTTGATCTGGTTCTCGGGGGCGGTCAGCCAGTCGGCGAGCTGCTGCGCAGCCTCGGTGTTCTTTCCGTCGGCGGGGACGACCAGGTACGAGCCGCCCCAGTTGCCGCCACCCTCGGGGAACGCGTTCGCGATGTCCCAGCCGGCGACGTCGGGAGCTTCACCGGCGATGATGCCGTGCATCCACGGCGGGCACAGCATGGCGGCGAACTCGCCACCGGCCATGGCCGCGTACCAGTCGTCGCTCCACTGACCGGGGAACGCAGAGATCGGGATCGCCTTGTCTACGACCTCGTCGTAGGCGGCGCGGATGTCGGGGTTCTCGGCGGCGATGATCGTGCCGTCCGGGTCCTCGTAGGCGAGCTCGAGCTGGTTGACGAGGCCCTGCAGCACAGAGTTCGTCGAGTCGATGAAGGGGGTGCCGGTCTTCTCGACGTAGTCGGCGCCGACCTGGAAGAAGGCATCCCACGTCGGGAACAGCTGGGCGACCTCTTCGCGATCGGTGGGGAGCCCGGCCGCTTCGAACAGGTCGGCGCGGTAGCAGATGCTCTGCGGGCCCATGTCGGTGCCGTAGGCGACGAGGTTGCCGTTGGCGTCGGTGGCCGCGGCCTCCTTCCAGTCGAGCCAGCGGCCCTTGAGGTCGTCGGGCACGGGCACGACGAGGTCGGAGTACTTCATCATCTCGGTGAACCAGTCCACCTCGACGGCCTCGACGTCGGCGAGGCCACCCTTGCCGAGCTTCTGGAAGAAGTTCGCCCGCGCGTCGTTGGACGTGGCCGCCTTGTTGTGGACGACCTCGATGCCGGTCTCCTCGGTGAACTCCGCGAGAAGCTCGTCCGAGTAGCCCATGTCGTTGAACGTCGCGAGCGTGAGCGTCTGCGCGCCGTCGGCGTCGCCGCCGTCGCCGGTGTCGCCGCCGCCACCGGCACAGCCGGCCAAGACGATTGCTGTGGTCGCGACGCCGGCCAGAAGGGCGGTGCGTCGCAGTGCGCGTGTTTTCACGTGTCACTCCTTTGTGGTGGTGGGTCTTGCGGGTCCGCGGCCGTCGCCCCCTTCGGGTGGGAGCGCTCTCACCGATTGGACGTCAGGCTATGGGATCGCTCCCACGAGCGTCAAGAGAGCGCTCCCATACGCGCGATCACAGTTCTATAACGTCCCGTTGCGCGGAGTGCCGCACGCCCCCACGCGATCGGGGACCGCACCGCGGGCCGGCGCCCATAGACTGGGCGGGCACCCTTCCCGCGACATCCGGAGCCTCACCATGCCCACCATCGTCGTCGACGTCATGCCCAAGGCCGAGCTGCTGGATCCGCAGGGGAAGGCCGTCGCCGGCGCTCTCACGCGCCTCGGCGTCACGGGGTTCGGTGACGTCCGCATCGGCAAGCGCTTCGAGCTGACCGTCGAGGGCGACGTCACCGACGAGACGCTCGCCGCCGCCCGCCGCATCGCCGACGACGTGCTCTCGAACTCGGTGATCGAGGACGTCGTCGGCATCGAGGTCGTCGAATGACGGTGCGCGTCGGGGTCATCACCTTTCCCGGCTCGCTCGACGACGGCGATGCCCGCCGCGCCATCCAGATCGCCGGCGCGGAGCCGGTCGCCCTCTGGCACGGCTCCCACGACCTCGAGGGCGTCGACGCCCTCGTGCTCCCCGGCGGCTTCAGCTACGGCGACTACCTGCGCGCCGGAGCCATCGCGGCGCTCGCGCCGATCATGGCCGAGGTGAAGGATGCCGCGAACCGCGGCATGCCCGTGCTCGGCATCTGCAACGGGTTCCAGATGCTCGTCGAGGCGCACCTGCTGCCCGGCGGCCTGATCCGCAACGCCCATCAGCAGTTCATCCGCCGCGACCAGCGGCTGCGCGTGGAGAACAACGACACCGCGTGGACGAGCGACTTCGCCTCCGGCCAGGAGATCGTCATCCCGCTGAAGAACGCCGACGGCGGCTACGTCGCGGCGGAGTCCGAGCTCGACCGCCTCGAGGGCGAGGGTCTGGTGACGCTGCGCTACCTCGGGGTGAACCCCAACGGGTCGCTCCGCGACATCGCGGGCATCACCAACGAGCGCGGCAACGTCTTCGGTCTCATGCCGCACCCCGAGCACGCCGTGGAGCCCGGCTTCGGTCCCGCCACACCCCGCGCCATGCGCTCCGGGGTGGACGGCCTGCCGTTCTTCACCTCGGCCGTCGCCGCGGTCGTGGGCGCCGCAGCCTGATCGTCCGGGCCCGCGCGCCCCAGGGGTGACTATCGTCGGAGCATGACCACCGGCATCCCTCCCCTTCTCGTCAGCGTTCCGTCCGAGCAGCTCGCGGAGGACCTCACCCCGGCGCCCGACGGCGCCGAGGTTGTCCTGTGGGATCTGTCGGGCGACGCGCCCCGCGATCACATCGACATCGTCGTTCCGCCGTACATGAACGGCGACACCCCGTACGAGCTGCTGGCCGCGGTCACCCCGCGGCTCGTGCAGGGCCAGTCCATCGGCTACGAAGGCGTCGCTGAGAAGCTGCCGGAGGGCCTCGTCTTCGCCAACGCCGCGAGTGTGCACGAGACCTCGACGGCCGAGCTCACGGTCGGACTCATCCTCGCCGCCCAGCGCCACATCGACGACTTCGCCGTCGACACCCGCGACGGGGTCTGGAAGCCGCAGTTCACCCAGAGCCTGGCCGACCGCCGCGTGCTGCTGATCGGCTACGGCGGCGTGGGCAAGGCCACCGCCGCGCGGCTGCTGCCCTTCGAGGTCGACCTGACGGTCGTGGCCCGCACCGCCCGCGACGAGGACGGCGTGCGGGTGCACGGCATCGACGAGCTCGAGGCTCTGCTCCCCGAGGCCGAGATCGTCGTGCTGACGCTGCCGGGTGGGGAGGAGACCCGCGGCATCCTCGACGCCGAGACGCTCGCGCTGCTGCCGGATGGCGCGCTCGTCGTCAACGTGGGCCGCGGTTCCCTCGTCGACACCGACGCCCTCGTGTCCGAGACCTCGTCGGGTCGGCTGCGCGCGGCGCTGGACGTCGTCGACCCCGAGCCCCTGCCCGAGGGCCACCCCCTGTGGGGTACGCCCGGGGTGCTGATCAGCCCGCACGTGGGCGGCGCCTCGAGCGCCATGCGCCCTCGGATCGCGGCCCTCGTACGGCGCCAGGTGGAACGGATGCTCGCCGGCGAGGAGCCTCTCAACGTCGTCGTGCGCACCTGAGCGGCGCCGGCAGCGCACGACGCGCGACGGTCGCCCTCAGGCGGTGAAGACCGCGTAGACGTCACCCACGGCTTCGCGACCGCCGAGGCCCGGGAGCTCCATGAGCACCGACGTGCCGATGACGACCCCGCCGATCGCACCGATCAGCTCGTGAGCGGCCACCAGCGTGCCGCCCGTGGCGAGCACGTCGTCGACCAGCAGCACGCGCGTGCCCTCGGGGATGTCGTCATGCACCTCGATGGCAGCCGTGCCGTACTCGAGCGAGTACGCCACCGACGCCGCCGGCCTCGGGAGCTTTCCCGCCTTGCGGATGGGCACGAGGCCCACGCCGGCCACCGTGGCCATGGCCCCGGCGAGCAGGAAGCCGCGCGCCTCGATGCCCGCCACCACGTCGAACCGACCCTCGAAGGGGGCGATCATCGCGTCGACGACGCTGCGGAGGGCGGCGGGATCCGCCAAGAGGGGAGTGACGTCGCGGAACAGCACGCCCTGCTCGGGATAGTCGGGGATCGTGCGGATGAGCGAGTCGGCGCGCGCAAGGGCGGCGGGTTCGGGGGTCACCGGCCGATTCTACGCGCGGCGCCGCCGACCTCCCTGGGAGCAGCCGCCCAGCAACCCCGACTGTAAGCGCTTGCAGTAGCATGGCCCCATGACACTCTCCGACACCCTTCCCGGCGCCGCCGCTGCGGACTCCCGCCCCGGATCCGAGTGGTGGCGCACCGCCGTCATCTACCAGATCTACCCCCGATCCTTCGCCGACGCCTCGGGCGACGGCGTGGGCGACCTGCCCGGCGTCACCTCCCGCATCGACGACCTGCAGGCCCTCGGTATCGACGCGATCTGGCTGAGCCCCTTCCAGCGTTCCCCGCAGAAGGATGCCGGCTACGACGTGTCCGACTACTGCGACGTCGACCCGCTCTTCGGTACGCTCGCGGACTTCGACGACCTCATCGAGGCCGCGCACTCCCGTGGCATCCGCATCATCGCGGACCTCGTGCCGAATCACTCCTCCGACCAGCACGTCTGGTTCCAGGAGGCTCTGGCGGCCGCCCCCGGCAGCCCCGAGCGCGGGCGCTACATCTTCCGCGACGGCAAGGGCGAGAACGGCGAGCTGCCCCCCAACAACTGGGAGTCCGTCTTCGGCGGCCCCGCATGGACGCGCGTGACCGAGCCCGACGGCACCGCCGGCCAGTGGTACCTGCACCTGTTCGACTCGTCGCAGCCCGACTTCGACTGGTCCAACCCCGTCGTGCAGGAGGAGTTCCGTCGCATCCTGCGCTTCTGGCTCGACCGTGGCGTCGACGGCTTCCGCGTCGACGTGGCCCACGGTCTGGTCAAGGCCCCCGGCCTGCCCGACTACACCCCCGACCCCCACGGCGGCTCGATGGGCGGCGACGCCGCCGAGGTGCCCTACTGGGGCCAGGAGGGCGTGCACGACATCTACCGCGACTGGCACAAGGTGCTCGCCGAGTATGACGGCGACCGGGCCCTGTGCGCCGAGGCATGGCTGCCGACGGTGGACATCACCGCCAAGTGGGTGCGCCCCGACGAGATGCACCAGGCGTTCAACTTCGCCTACCTCGAGACCCCGTGGGATGCCGCGGAGCTGCGCACCGTGATCAGCGAGTCGCTGCGCGCCTACCCCGCCGTGGGCGCCCCCAGCACCTGGGTGCTGTCCAACCACGACGTCGTCCGCCACGCCTCGCGCCTGGCGCTGACGGCCGAGAACCCCCAGGGCCATGGCATCGGCCCGGACTCCCCCGGCCAGCCCGAGCCGGTGCTGGGCCTGCGCCGCGCCCGCGCGGCATCCACCGTGATGCTGGCCCTGCCGGGATCGGCGTACATCTTCCAGGGCGAGGAGCTCGGGCTTCCCGAGGTCATCGACCTGCCCGGCGACGCCCGTCAGGACCCGACCTGGTTCCGCACCGAGGGCGAGCGCTACGGCCGCGACGGATGCCGCGTGCCGATTCCGTGGGACGCGGCCGCGCCTGCCTACGGCTTCAGCCCCACCGGCCAGTCCTGGCTGCCGCAGCCGGCGGAGTGGGCGACCCTCGCCCGCGACCAGCAGGTGGGCGACCCGGACTCGACGCTGTCGCTGTACCGCACCCTGCTCGCCGAGCGACGCGCGCACGGGCTCGGCGCGGGAACGCTGGAGTGGCTGGACGGCTACGGCGACGACGTGCTGGCCTTCCGCAACGGCGACGTGACCGTCATCTCCAACATCGGCGAGACGCCGGTGGAGCTGCCGACGGCAGAGCTCATCGTCGCGAGCGAGCCGGTCTCCGACGGCATTCTCCCCGCCGACACCACGGTGTGGCTGCGGTCGATCTGACGCGGACCCCTGGAGACCCCACGCCATGGTGAGCATCGATGAGGTGGCACGCGCGGCGGGGGTCTCCACCGCGACGGTGTCGCGCGCGCTGAGCGGGCGGGGGCAGGTCTCGGCCGGCACCCGCTCGCGCGTGCTCGACACCGCCGCGGCGCTCGGGTACGTCGTCTCCGCGCCCGCCTCGAGCCTGGCCTCGGGCCGTGCGCGCAACATCGGGGTGCTGCTGCCGGTGGTCGACCGGTGGTTCTTCTCCACCGTGCTCGCCGGCATCGCGTCGGGCCTGCAGAGCGCCGGGTACGACATCACCCTCTACGCGCTGACCGACGATCCGGTCGAGCGGGCCGCGGTGTTCGAGACGTTCCTGCGCCGCCGGCGCGTGGATGGCGTCATCGCCATCGCGATGTCGCTCGACGCATCCGAGGTGAGCCGCCTGGCCGGCCTCGGGCTCCCCGTCGTGGCGCTCGGGGCGGCCCAGCCGCCGCTGCCGAGCCTCTCGGTCGACGACGTCGCCGTCGCGCGGCTCGCCACCGGACACCTCACCGGGCTGGGTCACCGTGCCCTCGCGCACATCGGCACCGTGCACGGCGCCGAGGACGGCACCGACCGGGAGCACATCCCGTCACTGCGCCGGCGCGGGTTCGAGCTGGCGCTTGCGGATGCCGGCATCCCCCGGTCCTCCGCCCGTCAGGAGCAGGCCGACTTCACGATCGAGGGCGGGCATGCGGCCGCCATGAGGCTGCTGGACCGCGATGACCGGCCGACCGCGATCTTCGCGGCATCCGACGAGATGGCGATCGGCGCGATGATCGCCGCCCGCGACCTGGGGCTGAGCGTGCCCGGAGACGTGTCGGTGGTGGGCGTCGACGGCCACGAGCTCTCCGGGTTCTTCGGGCTGACGACGGTCGACCAGTTCCCGCATGACCAGGGCCTGCGGGCCGCCGAGGCGGTGCTCGCCGCGCTCGAGGCCCCGACGCCGCTGGCTGCGCTGCCGTTCGAGCTCGTTGTGCGGGCGTCTACCGGGGCTCCGAGACCGGGTGCGGCCGCGTTCCGTCGCGCCGCCGGCGGCGCCCCGTAGGCTCTGGCCATGAGCATCGACCTCGAAGCCCTCTACATCGATCTGCACCGTCACCCGGAGCTTTCCTTCCAGGAGACCCGCACGGCCGGGGTCGTCACCCGGAACCTGGAGCAGCTGGGGATCGAGTTCGAAGAGGGCATCGGGCGCACCGGCGTCGCCGCGGTGATCCGCAACGGCGCGGGACCGGTCGTCTGGCTGCGGGCCGACATGGACGGCCTTCCGGTCGAAGAGCGCACCGCCCTGCCCTACGCCAGCACCGCACGGGGCATCGACCCGTCCGGTCAGGACGTCCCCGTCATGCACGCCTGCGGCCATGACATGCACGTCACCGCCCTGCTCGGCGCCCTCGAGCGACTGCAGGCGACGACGGATGCCTGGTCGGGCACCGTGGTGGCCGTCTTCCAGCCCGCCGAGGAGTACGGCGCGGGGTCCGAGGCGATGATCGCCGACGGCGTGCTCGACCGCTTCCCCCGCCCCGACATCGTGCTCGGCCAGCACCTCACCCCGCTCCCCGCCGGCCTCATCGGGGTGCGCAGCGGCACGCAGATGGCGGCATCCGACGGGCTTACGGTGACGCTTCTCGGTCGCGGCGGCCACGGCTCGCGTCCGCACGCCACGATCGACCCCGTCGTCATGGCGGCAGCCACCGTCATGCGGCTGCAGACGGTCGTGTCGCGCGAGGTCGACCCGCGCGAGATGGCGGTCGTGACGGTGGGCTCCATCCACGCCGGCCTGAAGAACAACATCATCCCCGCCGAGGCGAAGCTCGAGCTCAGCCTGCGTTACACCGACGAGCCGGCACGCGAGCGCATCATGGCGAAGGTCGAACGGGTCGTGCGAGCGGAGGCACTGGCATCCGGCGCGGAGGAGCCGCCCGTCATCGCCGTTCAGCACTCTCTGCCGCCCACCATCAACGACGTGGATGCCACCGCCCGCCTCGTCTCCGCCTTCGAGCGCAGCTTCGGCGAGGACGCCGTGATCGACCCGGGCATGTTCACCGGCAGCGAGGACGTCTCGTGGTTCGCCCGCCGCGGCGGCGCACCGCTGGTGTTCTGGTTCTGGGGCGGCGTGGACCCCCAGGTCTACGCCGCGGCCGCCGCGGGCGGGACGATCGACGAGGACATCCCGACGAACCACTCCCCCTTCTTCGCGCCGGTGCTGCACCCCACGATCGAGCGCGGCGTCGAGAACCTCGTGGTCGCAGCGCGGGAGTTCCTCTCCGCGTCCTGACGCGCGTTCCGCGCCGTCGGCTGCTGACCGCGCCGGCGACCCCCGCCACGCGCGCGCGGCGTAGCCTGGAGGGGTGAGTGCCACAATCCCCTCCACCCCCGAACGGGTCCTCGACGCCGCCGCCCTGCGCGCCGACTTCCCGATCCTCGGACAGCAGGTGAACGGCGAACCCCTCGTCTACCTCGACTCCGGCGCGACCAGCCAGAAACCGCAGGTCGTCCTGGATGCCGAGATCGACTTCCTGACCCGCGCCAATTCCGCGGTGCACCGCGGCGCACACACTCTGGCCGCCGAGGCGACCGAGCTCTTCGAAGACGCCCGCGAGACCGTCTCGGGCTTCGTCGGCGCGCAGCCCGAGAACCTCGTGTGGACCAGCGGCGCGACCCTCGCGCTGAACCTCGTCGCCTACTCGATCGGCAACGCCACCGCCGGACGCGGCGCGCCGGCATCCGCCCCCTTCGCCCTGCGCGCCGGCGACGAGATCGTCGTGACCGAGGCCGAGCACCACGCGAATCTCATCCCGTGGCAGGAGCTGGCCGCCCGCACCGGGGCGGTGCTGCGCCACATCCCGGTGCAGGACGACGGCACGCTCGACATGGCTGCCGCCGCCTCCGTCATCGGCGAGCGCACGCGGGTCGTGGCGTTCAGTCACGTGTCGAACGTGCTGGGGATCGTCAACCCCGTCATCGAGATCGTCGCGCTGGCCAAGGCGGTCGGTGCTCTGACGGTGATGGATGCCTGCCAGTCGGCTCCCCACGTGGCGCTCGACCTGCCTGCGCTGGGCGTTGACCTCGCCGCGTTCTCGGGGCACAAGATGCTCGGACCCTACGGAGTCGGGGCGCTGTACGGGCGCACCGAGGTGCTCGAGGCTCTGCCGCCCTTCCTGACCGGCGGATCCATGGTGACCACGGTCACCCTCGACGAGGCGGGATTCCTGCCCGCACCGCAGAAGTTCGAAGCCGGCACGCAGCCGGTGTCTCAGGCCATCGGACTCGCCGCCGCGGCGCGTTACCTCGACGCCATCGGCATGGATGCCGTGCACGCCCACGAGCGTGCGATCGGCCGCCGGCTGATCAGCAGGCTCGACGCGATCGAGGGCGTGCGGGTGCTGGGCGACCCCGGCGCCGACGTCGACCGCATCGGACTGGCCTCCTTCGACGTCGCCGGCGTGCACGCGCACGACGTGGGACAGTTCCTCGACGCCCGAGGCATCGCCGTGCGCGTCGGCCACCACTGCGCCAAGCCGCTGCACGCGCGATTCGGCCTGACCGCGTCGGTGCGCGCCTCGGCATCGGTGTTCACCACCGACGACGACATCGACCGCTTCCTCGACGCCGTGTCCGGCGTGCGGGCGTACTTCGGCGTGGAAGGAGCCACCGCATGAGCACCCTCGACTCCCTCTACCAGGAGCTGATCCTGGATCACTCGAAGCACCCGCACGCCCGTGGCCTTGCCCCAGAGGACGGCCGCACGGCCACGTCGCACCAGCACAACCCCATCTGCGGCGACGACATCACCCTGCGCGCGCGCGTCTCCGACGACGGCGAGACCCTCACCTCGGTCACGTGGGACGGCTCCGGCTGCTCGATCTCGCAGGCGTCGGCATCCATGCTCGCCTCGCTGGTGGACGACCGCGTCGAGGCCGACGGCGGCATGAGCCGCCAGCAGGCGATCGACCTCATCGGGGGATTCCGCGAGGTGCTGCGCTCGCGCGGCAAGCTCGAGCTCGACGAGGACGTCTACGGCGACGCCACGGCGCTCTCGGGCGTCTCGAAGTTCACCGCACGCGTGAAGTGCGCGATGCTGGCGTGGGTGGCCCTCGAGGACGCGCTGCCCCGGGCCTGACCGCGGACCGAGGGCGGCGAGCGCGGGGCTGTCAGCGGGTCGCTACGTCGCCGGCGAGCACGGACTCCAACCGGGCGTAGCTCGACTCCATGCCGTCGGCCATGCCCGTCGCCAGCACCGCGTCGCGGGTCTCGCGGTCCGGGTACGCGATGAGCACCGTGACGAGCGTGGCGCCGTCCTCCTCCTCCAGGCTCAGGTCGTTGAGGGTCGAGGGATAGTCGGTTCCGGTCATGTGCTCGGTCGTGACGGCGCGACGCGGCGGATCCGACAGCAGCGTTTCGCCGTCGAAGCCGAAGCGCTCACCGGCATCCGGGTTCACCGGCTCCCACTCGTACCGGTAGCGGCCGCCGACGGCGGGGTCCACCTCGCAGACGCTCATGCGCCAGCCGTCGGGGCCGAGCATCCAGCGCCGCAGCAGCTCCGGGTCCTGGTGCGCGCGCCACACGAGATCGATGGCGCCGTCGATGAGACGGGTGATGCGCACGCGGGTGTCGTCGAGGAGCTCCACCTGAGTGCCCCTGCCCTGCGCGTACTCGCGGAGCCCGGCCAGCACGCGGTCGAGCTGGTTCATCGCCATGGTCGAACCCTCGATCGCCCCCATGGCCACCACGGCGTCCAGCGCGTCCGCGGAGGTGAAGTGCGTGACGTTGCGCAGCCGGGAGCCGGTGGGCGTGGGCTCGAACGCGAACGTCATCCGCATCGCCGGTGGCATCCCCTCCTGCGGCTCGCCGTTCTCATCGACGAAGCCGTCGAGCACGTCGAACCCGGTGGGCTCGTTGATCGCGAGGAACTCCCAGACGCCGTGGGACTGCTCGCCGCGCGGGCTCGTCATGTGGTATCTGGCGCGACCGCCGGCGGTGAGGTCGAACGCCGTGAACGTGGCCGGCCAGCCGGGAGGTCCCCAGAAGCGCTCCAGCTGACGCGGATCGGTGAACACCTGCCAGAGGCGCTCGACGGGGGCCGCGAAGTCGGCGATGAGGGTCATCGTGAGGGCTTCGGGGTCGGTGGTGACTTCGGTGACGGGCATGTCATTCTCCTTGCGTCGTTGAGGGAGAGGTGGGTTCGGCGAGCAGCTCGTCGAGCTGGTCGATGCGGGTGCGCCAGAGGTCTTCGTAGGCCGCGAGGAGTGCGCGTGCTCGGGCGATCATGGTCGGATCCGCCCGCACGAGCCGCTCGCGTCCCTCGGCGCGTTTGACGATGAGACCGGCAGCCTCGAGCACGGCGACGTGCTTCTGCACACCGGCGAACGACATGTCGTAGGCGGTCGCGAGAGCCGAGACGGACTGCTCGTGTTCGAGCGTCCGCCGCAGGATGTCGCGCCGCGTCGCCGCCGCCAGCGCGTGGAACAGGCGGTCGGTCTCATCATCGGTCAACTCAATTCGTACAACCATTTGGTTGCACGTTAAACCCGCGAGAGGGCGGCGTCAAGACCTGGACCGGATCCCGCTGGCGCGGCGACGCGAATACTCACTCGGCGACGCGAATACTCACTCGGCGACGCGAATACTCACTCGGCGTCGCGAATACTCACTCGGCGTCGCTTCGATCCCCCGGGCTCATCTCGGTTCGGCGGCGAGGTGGAGGACGGATTCGGCGAGGGCGCGGATACCGAGGGCGACGTCCGCTGCTGAAACGGCCTCGTCGGGATGATGGCTGATGCCGTCGGGATTGCGGAGGAAGATCATTCCGACGTCGGTCACGGCGCCGAGCGCCATGCCGTCATGCCCGGCACGACTGAAGATCGTGGCGGGCGCGTCGGATCCGGGCGGCAGCGTCGAGACGATGCCCTCGCGGATGACGTCCTGCAGGATCGGCGCGCAGAAGACGGCCGGCGCACTGTGCACCTGATGTCCCGACCACCTCAGCCCGCGGCGCCCCATGATCGCGTCCAGCTCGCGGGAGATCGCCGCCCATGTGCGGTCGCGCTCACCGTCGAACTCACCCCGCAGGTCGACCGAGAGCCGAGCTTGCCCGGGAACGATGTTGACGGCGCCGGGGAAGACCTCGAGTTGGCCGACGGTCCCGATGATGTGCTGCTCCGCACGACAGATCGCTTCGATGGCGAGCGCCGCCTCGGACGCCCCGAGCAGGGCGTCGCGACGCATGTCGTAAGGCGTACCGCCGGCGTGACGGGCCTCGCCCTCCACGAGCAGCTGAAAGCGGCGGGCTCCCGCGATCGAGGAGACGACAGCGAGCGACTCCCCGCGCCGATCAAGCTCCGGCCCCTGCTCGATGTGGGCCTCGAGGTAGCCGACAAGGTCGCCGGGGCGGCGCGCCGCCTCGCCCAACCGCGTCGGATCGAGGCCGAAGTCGAGGAAGGCCTCGCGCAGGGTTGTGCCGTCGGCATCGGTCAGGCGCCACCAGTCGTCGTCCCATGTGCCCGCGAGGGCGGACGAGCCGAGCAGCGCCTTCCCGAACCGCGTCCCCTCCTCGTCGGAGAACGCAGCGACCTCGATGGCGAACGGGAACGGCGAGCGCCATGCGTCGTCAGGTGCCGGTACTCGCAGCAGGCGCACGACTTCGAGGCCCATGAGCACGCCGACGATGCCGTCGTATCGCCCGGCGTCAGGGACGGTGTCGAGGTGGGAGCCGATCAAGAGAGCCGGTGCGTCGCGGTCCGGGATCGCGCCGGTTGCCGCCTCGAGGCGTCCGATCTGGTTGCCCGCGGCATCCTGGTGCGTGGTCATTCCGAGTTCGCGCATCCATTCGGCCGCCAGCCGATTCACCCGCGCGTGCTCCGGCGAGAGGTAGACACGCTCGATCCGCCCAGGGGCCGAGGTGACGCGCGCGAGCTCCTCACAGCGGGCCATGACCCGACGGGCCGCCGTCGCGACCTGGTCGGGGGTCGCGTCGAGCCGGACGGTCACACCGCCCCCGCGTACACGGCGGTCGCGGCTTCGACGCCGCCGCCCGCGGGCACCGCGACGCCATGGCGCATCAGGACTGCCTCGAGGGCCGCGAGAGTCGTGAGGACGGCGTCCTTGCGCGCGTTGTAGCCCATCGTGCCGATTCGCCACACGCGGCCGTGGAGCGGTCCGAACGACGTGCCGATCTCGATGCCGAAGTCCTCCAGAAGGGCGGCGCGAGCGACATCTCCCGGCACCGCGTCGGGGATCTCGACCGCGACGACGTTGTTCATCTTGTGTGCGACGTCGCCGAAGACGGCGAGCCCCAGCGCACGCAGGCCCTCGAGCATGGCGCGGCCGGCGAGCTCGTGCCGCGCTATCACCGCGGAGCGGCCCTCGAGGAGCATGACCCGGGCGCACTCGCGCGCCCCGTAGAGCATCGACGTCGCCTCGGTGTGGTGATTGAGACGGCGCGGCCCCCAGTAGTCGAGGATCATGCCGAGGTCGAAGTAGTTCGACCGGACGGCGTCGGGCGCCGACGGGTCGCCGGGCTCGCGGATGCCCGCTTCGATCTTCTTCCGCGACTGCAGGATCTCGACGGCCCGGCTCGACAGCGTGATCGGTGCCGAGCCGGACGGACCGCCGAGGCACTTCTGCAGACCGGCCGTCGCGGCATCCAGTCCCCACGCGTCGGTTTCGAATTCGTTGCCGCCGAGCGATGCCGTCGCGTCGGTGTAGAACAGCACCCCGTGGCGGGCGCAGACGGCGCCGATCTCGTCGAGCGGCTGCATCATCGTCGTGGATGTGTCGCCGTGCACGAGGGCGAGGAGCGACGGACGCACGCGTACGATCGCCTCTTCGATGACCGACGGTGGGAAGACCTGGCCCCACTCGGTCTCGATCGTGTGCACCTCTGCCATCGCGCGCTCGGCGATCTCGGCGAGGAGGTGGCCGAAGCGTCCGAAGATCGGCACCAGCACACGGTCGCCGGGGCGGATGAGCGAGACGAGCGCCGCCTCGATCCCCGCGCGGGACGTGCCGTCGACGAGCAGTGTCGCCTCGTTCGAGGTCGCCCACACGCCACGGTAGAGCTGCTGTGTCTCGAGCATCGTCGTGGTCATGAAGGGGTCGTACTGCCCCACGAGCGGCGCCGACATCGCCCGCAGCACGCTGGGATAGGCCGAAATCGGTCCCGGCCCCATGAGGAGGCGGGCGGGCGGGTCGATCGGGCCGGGGATGGGCGCGTCAGTCATGGCTGCTCCGGGGAGAGGGGGTCGGCGACGAGGCGCGCGAGGCGACGCGCAAGGCGGACGAGGGCGATGTCCGTCCCCGCTCGCGAAACGAGACACACGCCGACCGGCGCGGATCCGAGCGGTGACGAGACGGTGAGGAGGGGCACCGAGATCGCAGGGAGGCCGCCGACGGCTGCGGGACTCGTCATCCGCAGGGTCGCCTGCCGCACGGCGTCGATCCGCTCACCGCCGTACGTCCGCAGGGGTGCCGGGCCCGGGACGGTGGGCATGAGCAGCACGGCGCTTTCCACGAGATGGTTGATGTGCTGGCGCAGTGGCTCGAGCGCGGAACGCGCGGATGCCTCAGCCTCGGGCGTCACACCGGATGCGATTCGGAAGCGCTCCGCGACGGCCGCCGCGACGGCGCCGGGGTTGGCCTGCAGCCATTCGCCGTTGTTGCGCCAGGCCTCAGCACCTTGCACGGTGCGGAACGGCTCGAAGAAGTCCTCGAGGCTTCCCAGCCCCACGCGCGTGAGCGCGGGGGGATCGTCGGACGCCGCGATGCGCGAGAGGAGGGAGTCGAACGCCGCGCGGGTCTCGGGCTCGGCCGCCGCGAGGATCTCCTCGGGCACGAGAAGACGCCACGGCAGGTCCGCGCCGGAGGCCCCGTAGACGCTCTGCGTCGACTCCGACCCGTCGTAGCCGAGGCACCAGTCGGCCACCCGCTGCATCGTCGCGCCGTCTCGCGTCAGCCATCCGACCGTGTCGAACGACTGTGCGAGCGGGTGCAGGCCCTGGCGTGGAACGAGCCCGTGCGTGGTGCGCAGGCCCCAGAGCCCTTGGTATGACGCAGGGACACGCACCGACCCGGCCGTGTCGGTCGCGAGGCCGATATCGGCCTGCCCCGTGCGCACGGCGGAGGCGGGGCCGCTGGAGGATCCACCCGGAAGCGCTCCGGGTACGGCTCCGTTGGGCGGCGTCCCGTAGTGAGCGTTGTCACCCGCGATGCTGTAGGCGAACTCGTCGGTACGAGCAATGCCGCGAAGCGACGCGCCCCCGCGCAGGAGGTCGCCGACGGCTGGCGCTGTCGACGTCTCGGCCTTCGCGGCATCGAGGAACGCAGGGTTGCCCGCGCCGATCCGATAGCCCTTGATCGCGAAGACATCCTTGACGGCGACCGTGAGCCCGGCGAGCGGGCCGTCCCACGCCCCCTGGTAGAGCGGGTCGCCGACCGTCCGCCACACGGACCGGTCGAGTGCCTGCGCGCGCGGGGTCACGTGCGCGGAAGTGATGAGCCAGCGCCCGTCGATCCGCTGCCACAGCTGCGTCTGCAGACCCGTGCCGCCGGACAGGTAGTGCGAGACCGAGACGAGGAGCGCGGCATCCGTCCCGAGCGCCCGGTACTCGATCCGCTCGATGGTGCGCGGCGCGACTCCTCCTCGGGCACCGCGGAACGCGCTGATGACGTCGTGTCCGACGAGCAGCCCCGCACCGTCGCCGCGCATCGTGGACGGGCTGGGGGCGAACGCCGCGTCGAGTGCTTCGAGGTCGTTCGACAGGATCGCGCGCTCGTAATCCCCGAAGGCGGTGAGGAGGTCTTCCGGAATCGTGGGGTCGGCGAGTGTCCTGCGCTGGTCAGCCACGGTGCACTCCTTCGAAATCCGCTTCGCGGATGCGGGCATGGATGCCGCACACGATGTCGACGACCTGGGAGATGTCGAAATCGGTCGCCGCGCTCAGGTAGGCGTAGGCGAGGTGCTCATCCATCCCCCAGCGGGCGGAGATGAGTTCGATCGCGGCGCGGACGCACTTGCTCATCGCGATGTCCAGGTCGGGGTCGAGTCCCGTCGGCACGAGGTACTCGGGGGTCCGCACCAGGGGGCCCGACACCTCGCCGAACTCCCGCAGCGCCTCGGCGCGCGGCAGGACGTCGAATCGCAGGGTCGCACGAAGGGATGCCTCGAGCGCGGTCAGCGCCACTTCGCCGTCGCCCTGCGCGAAGTGCGGATCGCCGACATAGGCGAGCGCGCCGGGAACCTGCACCGGAAGGTAGAGGGTCGTCCCCTGGACGAGCATCTTGATGTCGATGTTGCCACCGTGCCGACCAGGGGGGACGGAGTGCGGTCGCTCGGACCCCGCGACGGCGACGCCCATCATGCCCAGGAACGGCGCGAGGGGGAACTCGACGACCCGGTCGCCGCCGTCGACGAGGGGCAGCATGCCGACGTGCACGCCGTCCCGCTCCTCGACGGGGGTGAAGACGCTGACGTTCCCGCTCGACCGTGGCAGGACGCCGACCAGCGCGCCCTTGCCGTGCCGGTTCGAGATGACGCCGTAGGGCACGCGCGGCACGAGCCGCTCGACCGTGATCGCAAGCAGATCGCCCGGTTCGGCGCCCGCAACGAAGATCGGACCGGTCACAACGTGCGGACCGTCCACCGTGAGGTCGCGCGACAACGAGGCGGCGATCTCGATGGCGTCGTGGAGGACGGATGCCGGGTCCACGCCGTGCGCGCCGAAGTACGCGAGCGGGTCCTTCCCCTGATCCTCCAGGACGCCCTCATGACTGACCGTGTCGATGGTCACGGTCTGGCCGGCCGCGATGCGCAGGACCGGCGCATCCGTCGCACACGGGAGCCGACCCCACAGCACCGTATCGGGCGTCGAGCGGAGGTAGTGGTCACCCGGCAGGTCGCCCTCACCCGGCTGCAGGATGTTCACGCGCCGGCCCCCTTCGCCGGTGTGAAGAGACGCTGATGGCCGACCGCCCCGACGGTGGCGGTGAGCAGTGCCGCGAGGAGAAGCGGGACTGCGGGACCGAAGACCAGAAGCAGTGCCCCGATGACCGCACCGAGGAAAATGACGGCGATCGCGGCGAACCGTCGATTCCACAGGCCCTTGGCCCCCCGTTCCACCAGGGATTCGCTTGCAAGCGAGGTAAGGGTGGAGGTGACGACGACGGTGGTCATGTCGGCGACTCCCAGGCTGCGGGCCACGGCGGCTTGGACCCCCATCACGGCGGCGGTCAGCGAGGAGGCCACCAGCTCGAGGGGCCAGGAGTCCGCCCATGCGGGCACGAGGAACGCCACTCCCAAGCCGGCGAGGACCGCCGCGCCCGCGGCCAGCAGCACCGTCACGGCACCGCCCCACTCCTTCCTCCGGCGACGGAGCACAAACCCGGCCATGAACGCACCCAGCGTGAAGGTACCCAAAGCGATGGCCGGACCGAGGATCGGCAGATCGTCCGCTCCGGCGACGGCCATTCCCAGGATCACGATGTTGCCCGTCATGTTCCCCACGAACACCCGGTCCAGCGCGAGGAAGCCGACAGCATCGACGACACCGGTGACGAACGTCAACACCATCATCAGAAGGAGCGACACATCAGCGGGCGAAACGCCATCGGCTGAGCGCATCTTGTTTACCCGCACCTGGTTCCCTCCTCAGTCGATACCCATAGGGACGAGGTGTCGACCAGCGTGAGCGAGAGTCTAACCGAATTGGTCGGACCGCTCGGCGGATCGAACCCGGTCGATGACGTCACGGATCTCGGAGAGGTGGATGCGCATGGCGTAGTCCGCGGCCTCCGCGTCATGGGCGGTGAGGGCAGCCAGGATGCGGGCGTGGCCCGCGTGAGAGAGCTGACGCCCCTCGCCATCCAAGTGGGAGTAGACCCGGGCTTTGACCGTCCAGGAGGCGGTGAGTTCACCGAGGGTGGCAAGCAGCGGGTTCGCGGTGGCGTGGGCGATCGCGGTGTGGAAGCCGATATCCAAGCTGGCGGACTGCTCGGAGTCCGTTTCGCGGGCGGACCGATCCAACAGGTCACGCAGGGCGGTCAATTGCCGGTCGTCGATTCGGAGGGCGGCGAGCCGGGCGATCCGGGGTTCGATCTCGGCCCGGAACTCAGCTGAGTGCTGAAACTCCGCCGCCACGCCGTCAAGTCCTGAAGCGAGTGCTGACGCGAGGGGAATCGTGCGGCTGACGCGATTGGCGCTGCCCTGCTTGCGCTCCACGAGCCCGAGGCCATCGAGCCGGGTGAGCGCCTCCCTGAGTGCATTGCGCGAGACGCCGAGGCTGCGGGCAAGCGTCCGTTCCGGCGGCAGCGTCGCGCCCGGAGCGAGCGCGCCCGTGAGGATGAGACGCTCGAGATGGCCGACGATGTCGTCGGCTATGAGGGCATGGGTGCGTTGCAGCGGACCCATGATCGCGTCTGGGTTATCGGGCACGTTGTGGCGTCATCCCTTGCTGTTCGCGGACTGACGTGGGGGGACCCACGTTTCGGGAGTCTTTCACGAGAGCGCGGATGAGGCCCAGGGATGCGCCCAGAACGACCGAGGGTTTCTGGCCCGTTACGTGACCCGCGTCGTGTGTAAACAGTGCGTTACGGTCCTACCAATTCACCCAAAGTCGTGAGTTCTCGCTTTTACGTTGAGGTGACCGCCCGCCACCGTGAGTGGCGGCATCCCAGTGGAGGACTCGTGAAAAACACTCTGAAGAACCCAGCTCTGCAGATTGGGGTCGGTGCGATCCTTGGCATCGCCTTCGGCCTGGCGGTCGGAGAGTGGGCGGCGAACCTGAAGTTCGTCGGCGACCTGTTCATCCGGCTCATCCAGATGGCGATCGTGCCGCTCGTGATGTCGTCCGTGATCGTCGCCACGGGGGCGATGACCGGGTTGGGGATGGGCAAGATGGCCTTCCGCACGTTCAAGTGGATGATCGGGTTCTCCGTCGTCGCGGCGCTGCTCGCGTGGGGGATCAGCGCCGTCATCCGACCCGGCGCGGGGATCGACTTCTCCGGCGGCGTCGACCCCGCACTGCAGGAATCGGCAGGCGCAGCCACCGGGTGGCAGGACACCCTGCTCAACTTCGTCTCCACCAACATCTTCGCCGCCATGTCCACCGCGACGATGGTGCCGATCATCATCTTCTCGCTGCTGTTCGGTGTCGCGTTGAACGCGTACATCGCCAAGACCGGCAACCGCCTCGTGCTCGACCTCTTCGACCAGATTCAGCAGGTCGTGCTCACGATGATCCGCTTCGTGATGCTCATCGCTCCGATCGGCGTGTTCTGCTTGCTGGCGAACCTCGCTGGAACCGTCGGGTTCTCCGTCGTCACCAGTGCGCTCAAATACCTCGGCTCGACGCTCCTCGGCGTGCTGATCCTCTTCGCCCTGTTCGTACTCGTGGTGTGGATGCGCACCGGGCTGAACCCCGCGAAACTCCCCGCCAAGCTCAGCGACCAGACGATGATCGCCATCACGACCACCAGTTCCGCGGTCACGTTCCCGACCGTGCTGCGGACCGCGACCGAGAAGGTCGGCGTCAGCCAGCGGGTGGCGAACTTCACCCTCTCGGTCGGCCTCACGATGGGGTCCTACGGGGCCGTGCTCAACTACATGATCGTCGTCATGTTCCTCGCCCAGTCGGGCGCCGTCACCCTGGACCTCGGAACCATCGTCCTCGGCATGGCCCTGGCGATCCTGCTCAACGTGGGCACCATCACCGTCCCCGGCGGGTTCCCGGTCGTCGCGACGTTCCTCGCCACCTCACTCGGCCTGCCGTTCGAGGCCGTGGGCCTTCTGATCGCGGTCGACTGGTTCACCGGCATCTTCCGCACGTTCCTGAACGTCAACGGCGATACGTTCGTGGCCATGCTCGTCGCCAACGCCAGCAACGAGCTCGACCGTGACGTCTACGACGGCAAGAAGACAGGCACCACCGATTCCCTCGACCTCGGCAAGCACGAGGAGCATGGCAAGCCGAAGGAGCAGTCCGAGGCGGTCCACGCCGCCGTCTGACGCCCCACGCAGTCAGCACCGGGGCAATCGGCGAGACTCATCCCGTGGGCTCCGAGCAAGCGCTCATCGAGCGAGAGCTCGGAGCCCACGATGGTCTCACCCGGGCCGGCATCGCGAATACTCACTCGGCGACGCGAATACTCACTCGGCGACGCGAATACTCACTCGGGAGCGGGTCAGCCGAGGCCGGCCCGGTCGACGTCGGTGGCGGACGTCGCGTGCGCTGCGAACCGCCGTCAGTCGAACGTCGCGACCAGGCGGCCCTTCACCTCGCCGCGGTGCAGCCGTTCGAGGCCCTCGGCGATCTCGTCGAAGCGGATCGTCGTGGTCTCGGGCTTCAGCTGCCCCGTCTTCATGTACTCGTACACGCCGACGATGTCCTCCTTCGTACCGCCATTGGAACCCCGCAGGATGCACTGGTTGAGGATCAGCGACTTCGTGCTGATGGTGGATTCGAGCTTGCCCATGCCCACCACGACCACCGTGCCGTCGCGACGGATGGCGTCGACGGCCTGCGCCGTGGTCGTGCCGAATCCGGCGAAGTCGACGATGACGTCGAAGGTGACGTCCGGGAAATCGGTGATGGATGCCGCGACTCCCGCCGCGCCGATCTCCTCAGCCAGCGGCCAGACGGACTCGTTGACTTCGGCCACGTAGACCGTCGCGCCGGCGAGCACGGCGACGCGGGCGCCGATCTGGCCGAGCCCACCCAGCCCGATGATGCCGACCGTGTCGCCGGCCTTGACGCCGCCGTTGGTGATGACCGCGGCGTGCGAGGTCATGCCGGCATCCGTCGCCGCCGCCCCGTAGACGTCGTCGACGCCCTCGGGGATGGGGACGAGCGCCTCGGCGGCCACGGCCATCTTCTCCGCGAAGCCGCCGTCGTATCCGTAGCCGGGAGCGCCGACTGCGGTCGTCGGACACACCGCGACCCGGTCTCCCACCGCATAGTCGGTGACGCCCTCACCCACGGCCGCCACGACACCCGCGTTCTCGTGCCCCAGCGTGATGGGGAGCTTCGCGAGCATCGAGAGCCAGCCCTCGTCCTCGAGCACGCCGACGTCGGAGTGGCACAGGCCTGCCGCCGTCATCTTCAGCACCACCTCGCCGGGCCCCGGTTCGGGATCGGGCACCTCGTTCAGGACGAGCGGCTGGTGGGTTCCGGTGAACTGCCAGGCTTTCATGGCTGCTCCTTCGTGTTCGCTTCCCTTTCGGGCTGATTTCACGCTACGCCGCGCGCCTGTGAGAGGTGTCGCCGCGACCCCGGGCGAAAGCCGCGCGCGACTAGGATGGACCCGTCCGGCGCCCCGACGAATCCCTGGAGCTGAGCCGCGTGACCACCCCCTCTTCGACCTCTGTCGCCGATACCGTCGAAAACGCGGTCGCCACCCCCGACAGGGAGCAGCCGTACGCGGCTCTGGGCCTCAAGGCCGACGAGTACGCCAAGATCCGCGAGATCCTCGGCCGCCGCCCCACCTCGGGCGAGCTGGCGATGTACTCCGTCATGTGGAGCGAGCACTGCTCCTACAAGTCGAGCAAGATCTACCTGCGCCGCTTCGGCGAGAAGGTCTCCGACGAGATGAAGACCCGCCTCATGGTGGGGATGGGCCAGAACGCCGGCGTCGTCGACGTCGGCGAGGGCTGGGCGGTCACCTTCAAGGTCGAGTCGCACAACCACCCCAGCTACATCGAGCCCTTCCAGGGCGCGGCCACGGGCGTCGGCGGCATCGTCCGCGACATCATCTCGATGGGCGCCCGCCCCGTCGCCGTCATGGACCAGCTGCGCTTCGGCGCCATCGACAACCCCGACACCGCCCGCGTCGTGCACGGCGTGGTCTCGGGAATCTCGTTCTACGGCAACTGCCTGGGCCTTCCCAACATCGGCGGCGAGACGGTGTTCGACGCCGTCTACCAGGGGAACCCCCTCGTCAACGCCCTCGCGGTCGGGGTGCTCCGCCACGAGGACCTCAAGCTCGCCAACGCCACCGGCGCCGGCAACAAGGTCGTGCTCTTCGGCGCCCGCACCGGCGGCGACGGCATCGGCGGTGCGTCGATCCTGGCATCCGACACCTTCGCCGACGGCGGACCCACCAAGCGTCCCGCGGTGCAGGTGGGCGACCCGTTCGCCGAGAAGGTGCTCATCGAGTGCTGCCTGGAGCTCTACCGCGGCGAGCTGGTGGAGGCGATCCAGGACCTGGGCGCCGCCGGCATCTCCTGCGCCACCAGCGAGCTGGCCGCCAACGGCGGATCGGGCATGCGCGTCGACCTCGAGAACGTGCTGCTGCGCGACCCCTCGCTCACGCCGGAGGAGATCCTCATGAGCGAGAGCCAGGAGCGCATGATGGCGATCGTCGCTCCCGAGAAGCTCGACGCGTTCCTCGCGGTCACCGGCAAGTGGGACGTCGAGACCAGCGTGCTGGGCGAGGTCACCGGCGACGGCCGGCTGCAGATCTTCTGGCACGGCGAGGAGATCGTCAACGTCGATCCCTCGACCGTGGCCGTCGACGGCCCCGTGTACGAGCGCCCCGTCGCCTACCCGACCTGGATCGACGCCCTCCGCGAGGACTCCGCCTCGGCGCTGCCGCGCACCGACGACCCCGAGGCGCTGCGCGAGCAGTTCCTGCAGCTCGTCGCGAGCCCCAACCTCGCCGACACCTCGTGGGTCACCAACCAGTACGACTACTACGTGCTGGGCAACACCGCGCTGAGCTTCCCCGACGATGCCGGCATGATCCGCGTCGACGAAGAGTCGGGCCTGGGCTTCGCCATCGCCACCGACTGCAACAGCCGGTTCTGCCAGCTCGATCCCTACGAGGGCGCGAAGCTGGCCCTCGCCGAGGCCTACCGCAACGTCGCCGTGACCGGCGCGGTTCCCACCGCCGTGACGGACTGCCTGAACTTCGGCAGCCCCGAGAACCCCGAGGTCATGTGGCAGTTCTCGCAGACCGTCGACGGTCTGTCGGATGCCTGCCTCGAGCTCGGCGTCCCGGTCACCGGCGGCAACGTGTCGTTCTACAACCAGACCGGCGACACCCCGATCTTCCCGACTCCGGTCGTGGGAGTCCTCGGCATCATCGACGACGTGGCCCGCCGCATCCCGAGCGGCTGGCAGGATGCCGGCGAGAACATCTACCTACTCGGCGTCACCGCCACCGAGCTCAGCGGCTCGCAGTGGGCGGGCACCATCCACGGGCACCTGGGCGGTCGTCCGCCGAAGGTCGACCTCGCGGCCGAGAAGCGCCTGGCGGACCTGCTGCACGCGGCATCCCTGCAGTCGCTGGTCTCCAGCGCCCACGACGTCTCCGGCGGAGGCCTTGCCCAGACGCTCGCCGAGGGCGTCATGCGCTTCGGCGTCGGCGCCCGGGTGTGGCTGCGCGAGATCATGGAGCGCGACGGCGTGGATGCCGCGACGGCGCTGTTCTCGGAGTCGACCGGACGGGTCGTGGTGACCGTGCCCCGCGAAGACGACGTGAAGTTCCGCGGGCTGTGCGACGGCCGCGGCTACCCGGTCATGCGCATCGGCGTGACCGACGTCCCCGGCGACGGTGACGCCCCGGCGCTCGAGATCCAGGACGTGTTCACCGTGTCCGCAGCCGAGCTGCGCGAGCGGTCGCAGGCCACCCTTCCCGCCGCGTTCGGCGCGACGGTCGCCGAGCCCGCCTGACGAGGAGATGACATGAGCAGCGACGACGAGTACGGCAACTACGGCCAAGGACGCCAGCGGCGCATGAAGATCGTCGCCTGGGTCGTGATCGCCGCGCTGATCCTCGTCGGCGGCGGGTCGACCGTGATCGCGCTGCTGTTCGGCTGAACGCTCGAACGGCACCCGGAGCGGCGTCGGCGGGCCCCGGTTAGCATGGCAGGGTGGACGCCGTCCTCCTGGTTCTCGAGTCGTGGTGGTGGGTCGCTCCGGCAGCCGCCGGCGCGGGTGCCCTCGGCTACAGCGCCCTGACGACGAACCGGCGCCGCGCCCGCCGCCTGGAGCTCGACGCCGCCCGCCACGAAGAGCTCGCCTCCTACCGCGCGCTGCAGGCCGCCCGGGCGCAGCTGCGCGCAGCGCAGGCGGATGTGCTGAGCGAGAAGGCGCGGCGGGGCACTCCGTGGCTTCCCGGCCCCATGTCCGAGGCGAAGCGGGCGCTGCAGGAGGCGAAGTACGACGAGAAGCGGGCATCGCTGCAGTTGCGCGCCAGCCGCAGCCGCGTGAAGGCGATGCGCGCCCGCTACGCGACGGCGGGCCGCGACGCGCCGCTGCCGATCGAGCAGCTGACCGCCCGTCTCGACGCCGTCACCGCTCGGTGGCTGGAGTATGAGACGGATGCCGCGAAAGCGCTCGCGTTCCCACAGATGCTCGAGTCCCAGCATCCACTGACCCTGGCGTTCCTCAAGGCGCAGCGAGAGGCGCAGTGGCTGCGCCCGGCCACCCCACGTGAGAAGGTGACCCCGGAGCGGTTCGTGGCGTATCGCGATGCGGTGCATGCGGCCGAGACCGCGTTCGCTGCGGCTGAGCGCGACGCCCAGCGCGCGGCGCGGGGTGGGGTGCCGGGGATCCTGGGGGTTCCGGGGGTTCCGGGGGTTCCGGGGCTTCCGCCGCGAGGGCAGTGGCCGGTTCCGTCGCGGGATTCGAAGCCGCCCGCCGCGCAGTAGCGCGCTGTCACCGCCGGCGCCGCGGGCTAGCATGACAGAGTGGATGAGCTGGTCACCTTTCTCGGGAGCTACTGGTGGTTGGCGTTCCCGCTGGCCGGGGTGTTCGGCGGGGCATGGGAGGGGTGGCAGCGGGCGAGCAAGCGCCGGCACAAGCGGCGCCTCGAGATCATCCGCGCCAAGAGCGAGCTGAAGGCAGCGCAGGCGGCAGCCCGGGGACGTCCGGTGGCCACGGCATCCATTCCCACGGCGATCACCCGCCCATCGCCGCAGCCCAGCCAGCTCGAGCAGCTGTTCGCGCTGCACGACGGTGTGACGCAGCGCTGGCTCGACTACGAGCTCGATGTGGCGAAGCTGATCGCCTTCCCCGCCATGAGCGACGGGCGCCAGCCCCTGACGGCGGCCTTCCTGCGGGCGAAGAAGCACGCCGATCACCTGCGGCCGGAATCGGCGAATGCGAAGGTGTCGGCGGAGCAGCTCGACGAGTACCGCAGGGCCGTCACGGAGTTCGAGGTGGCGTTCGACCTGGCCGAGCGCGAAGCGCGGCGCATGCGGGATTCATCGTTCAGCGAGGTGGAGCGCAAGCGCCTGGCGACGGCGCAGCAGCTGCTGTCGGTCGCGGTGGATCAGGCGGCGACGCCCTCGGAACGGCAGCTGGCGTACAAGCGGGTGCGCGAGGAGCTCAACGGCCTGATCGCGCTGTCGGACGAGGCGATCGACGTGCTCGAGACGAAGGTGTCGCTGGAGATCACCTCCGGAACCCCCGAGTGAGTATTCGCGTCGCCGAGTGAGTATTCGCGTCGACGAGTGAGTATTCGGCAGGGCGAGTGAGTACTCGGTTCGCCGAGTGAGCGTGAACGCCGACGAGTGAGTACTCATGGAGACGCCCGCAGCCGAAGCCGCGGTCCCACGAGTACTCACTCGAAGCGACGAATACTCACTCGCGAGCGCGAATACTCACTCGCGAGCGCGCGGTCAGGAGGTCAGCGAAGTGACATACTCCTCGTTCGCGGCGATCCACTCGGCCACGATGTCCTCGTAGTCGTCGCTGTCGCTCTCGTTGAACATCGCGTTCTCGAGCGAGTACAGCGTCTCGCTGTCCATCTCGAAGGCGCTCAGCCACTCGAAGACCTCGGGGAAGTCCTCCTCGAACGTCGTCGAGGCGTACGAGTGGATGCCTTCGGCTTCGCCGAGCAGCCCCTTCGGGTCCTCGAGGTCCTTGATCGGGAACGCGTCATACGCCCAGTGCGGACGCCACAGCGTCACGAGGATGTTCTCACCGGCGCGCGTGGCCGTGTCGAGCTCGGTGAGCATCGCCGGGGTCGACGACGTCACGTGGTCGAAGGCCTCCAGGCCGTAGCCGGGGATGACGGCCTCGTCGGTGACGGTCGCAAGACCCGAGCCCGACTCGATGCCGTAGATCGTGCTGCCGAAGAGGTCGGCGTTGTCGGCGAGCTCCTCGATCGAGTCGATCGGCGCGTCCTCATTCACCGCGAAGGTGAGCTTGGCGTCTTCGTTCCACGCGCCGAGGTCGACCATGTCGTCGCCGTACTCCTCGATGTAGTCGGCGTGGGTGAGCGGCAGCCAGGTGTCCAGCGTGAGGTCGTAGTCGCCGCTGGCGATGCCGTTGTAGACGGCCGCCGGGTCGGCGTACTCGAGCTCGACGTCGTAGCCCTGCTCCTCGAGCACGGCCTTCCACAGCTCGGACGCGGCGATGCCCTCGTCCCAGCCGTTGAACACGGCGATGGTGATGGGGCGGTCTGCCGCGGCATCCCCCTCGGTGCCGGCACCCTCGTCGGACCCGCCGGCGCAGCCGGTGAGCGTCAGAGCTGCGGCGGACGTGAGCGCGAGCGCCCCCAGGAACGTGTTTCTCTTGGTCATCGTGACTTCCTCTCCCTTCGCGTGCTGTGCGCGAAGCGGTCGTTGTGGTCGGGCGCGGAATCTCCGCACCCCCCGCGAGTGATGAGCTCGCAAGTCTCAGGGCCTGAAGGCGTCAGGCGGATGCCGCGACCGGCTGCGGCTCGTCCGCCTCGGCGGCCCGCGTACCGGCTCGACCCGCGCCACGGCCGCGCGAGGCGGCGCGGCCGCCGCGACGGGACCCTCGGGCGGCGAGCGCGGAGGTCACCCGGTCGAGGATCATCGCGATGATCACCACCGACAGCCCGGCCTCGACGCCGAGCGCGATGTCGATCTTCTGCAGGCTCTGCACGACGTCGCCGCCGAGGCCGCGCGCGCCGACCATGCCGGCGATGACCACCATCGACAGGCTCAGCATGATCACCTGGTTGACGCCGGCCATGATGCTCGGCAGCGCCAGGGGCAGCTGGATCTGGCGCAGGATGCGACCGGGCGAGGCACCGAAGGCGTGGCCGGCTTCGACGACCTCGCGGTCGACGCCTCGGATGCCGAGCTCGGTCAGCCGCACGCCGGGGGCGAGGGCGAAGAGGATGGTCGCGACGATCCCGGGCACGACGCCGACGCGGAACAGCATGAGCGCGGGGATGAGGTACACGAACGCCGGCATGGTCTGCAGGAAGTCCAGCACGGGGCGGACGATCTTCGACACGGTGTCGCTGCGCGCCGCCCAGATGCCCAGCGGAATGCCGATCGCGAGCGCGATCACCGAGGCGACGATGACCAGCGCGAGCGACTGCATCGCGTTCTGCCATTGGCCGACACCCACGATGACGAGGAGCCCGACCACGGTGCCGACGGCGAGCCACACGCCCTTGGCCCACAGCGCCAGCGCGGCGAGCACGACGATGACGGCCCAGAACGGCGGTGCCTGCAGCACCCACTCGAGCGCGTCGTAGATCGCCAGGAACAGCGAGCGGAGTCCGTCGAACAGCCACCCGAAGGTGTCGATCAGCCAGCGGACGAAGGTCTCGGCGATGTCGCCGATCGGAAGACGCACGTCGTTCACGCCACTCCCCCCTTCGACGAGGCCGCCAGGTCGGCGGCATCGGCCTCGGCCGCGCCGAGCTCCGCCAGCGAGGCGGCGAGGTCGGCCGGCCGCACCGATGGCGCCGGCTCGATGATGGGCAGGGCCTGCGTCGTCGCGGGGACGTTCCCGAGCGCCGCGAGCAGGGTCACCCGCGGGATCAGGCCGACGAGGCGACCGGCGGCATCCACCACGGGCACGGGGACCGTCGTCTCGACGGCGCGCTCGACGACGTCGGTCAGCGGATCCTCGGGCGACACCGTCGGGACGGATACGTCGATGACGGCGCGCAGGTCGGTCTCGCCCGCCTTGATCGCCCGGATCACCTGGCGGTCGCTCACCACGCCCAGCAGCCTGCGGTTCTCGGTGACGAACACCGAGCCGGCCTGCAGCTCGCGCAGCGACCGGAGCGCGCCGCGCAGCCCCGCGCTGACGGGGGTCGTGGCGTGGGCGGGCTCCATGACGGCGGATGCCGTGAGCACCCGGGCCCGGTCGACGTCCTGCACGAACTGCGCGACGTAGTCGTTCGCCGGGTCGGTGAGGATCTCTTCGGGCGTGCCGTTCTGCACGATGCGCCCGTCGCGCATGACGGCGATGCGGTCGCCGAGGAACATCGCCTCGTTGAGGTCGTGGGTGATGAAGACGATCGTGCGGCCGAGTTCCCGCTGCAGCTCCACCAGCTGTTCCTGCATCTCGCGGCGGATGAGCGGATCGAGCGCCGAGAACGCCTCGTCCATGAGCAGGATGTCGGTGCCGGCCGTCAGCGCGCGGGCAAGCCCCACCCGCTGACGCATGCCACCGGAGAGCTCATCGGGCATCGCCTCGGCGCGGTCGCCCAGGCCCACCTTCTCGAGGATCTCCATCGCGCGGCGGCGGCGTTCGGCCTTGCCGACGCCCTGGATCTCGAGCGCATACGCGGCGTTGTCGAGCACCGTGCGGTGCGGCAGCAGCGCGAAATGCTGGAACACCATCGAGATCGACTCGCGACGGATGCCGCGCAGTTCCGCGGCCGAGGCCCCCGTGACGCTGCGACCCTGCACGAGCACCTCGCCCATCGTGGGCTGCAGCAGTCCGTTGAGCATGCGGATGATCGTGGACTTGCCCGACCCGGACAGGCCCATGATCACGAAGATCTCGCCCGGCTGAACGGTGAAGCTCGCGTCGATGACGGCGGCGGTTCCGGCGTCGGCCACGTCGGCCCGGCTCTGCCCGGCGCGCAGCCGCTTGACGGCATCCTTGGGGTTGCGTCCGAAGACCTTGAACAGATTCTTCGCTTCGACAGCGGGTGCAGAAGTCACGTGCTTCACCTCGGCAGCCGTGGCGTCAGGCCGCATCGGTTACGCCCGGGTGGGCGGTCATCGGCGCTGCGCACAGGCGTCGGAGATCGACGCGGCACGGCACCTCGGCGTCAGACATCGGGTCCGCCGCCCAGACCGCCGACCATACGCTCGCTCGCGCCATGCGGCCTCGGGTAGGCCGGGCGAGCGACCGCGGACTGGTCGTCGGGGCCTCACGGCCCGCGTTCAACCGTACCCAGCGGCGGCCGGATCCCGCAAAACACGCTCTCTTGACAACGACGGCCTCCGCGTTGCATGGTTAGTTGGTCAAGTAATGAACCAGCGGACGGAGCACCGTGATCGAAGACGGCCGGGCCATCTTCCTGCAGATCGCCGAGAGCATCGAGGACGCCATCGTCGACGGCAGCCTGGCGGAGGAGACGCAGGCGCCCTCCACCAACGAGCTCGCGGCCTTCCACCGCATCAACCCCGCCACGGCGGCCAAAGGAGTGAACATGCTCGTGGACAAGGGCGTGCTGTACAAGCGACGCGGCATCGGCATGTTCGTCGCCCCGGGGGCGCGCGAGCAGCTGCGCGGCGAGCGTCGCGCCGCCTTCGCGGACCGCTTCATCGACCCACTGCTGACCGAAGCCCGCGCCCTGGGCCTCGGCGCCGACGACCTCACCGCGCTCATCCAGCGCCGGTACACCACCACAGGAGAAGGGACGGCACGATGACCTCCGTCATCGAGGTGCAGAACCTCACCAAGCGCTACCGCGAGACCGTCGCGGTCGACGACGTGAGCTTTGAGATCCAGAAGGACACCATCTACGGGCTCCTCGGCCGCAACGGTGCGGGGAAGACGACGATCATGTCGATCCTCACCGCGCAGAACTTCGCCACGTCCGGCGACGTGCGCATCTTCGGCGAGGATCCGTACGAGAACGCGGGCGTCCTGCAGCGGATGTGCTTCGTCCGTGAGAGCCAGAAGTACCCCGACGACGCGCTGCCCAAGCACGCGTTCGACACCGCCCGGCTGTTCTTCCCGAATTGGGACCAGGACTTCGCCGAGCGCCTCATCGAGGACTTCCAGCTGCCGGTCAAGACCCGGATCAAGAAGCTCTCCCGTGGTCAGCTCTCCGCCGTGGGCGTCATCATCGGGCTCGCCGCGCGTGCGGAGATCACGTTCTTCGACGAGCCCTACCTGGGCCTGGATGCCGTCGCGCGCCAGATCTTCTACGACCGGCTGCTCGAGGACTACGCCGCGCATCCCCGCACGGTGATCCTCTCCAGCCATCTGATCGACGAGGTGTCCAACCTCCTCGAGCGGGTGCTGGTGATCGACCGAGGCCGCATCGTCATGGACGAGGACACCGACGTGGCGCGCAGTCGCGCAGCCAACATCGTCGGCGACAGCGCCGCTGTCGAGGCGTTCGTCGCGGGCCGCGAGGTGATCCATCGCGAGACCCTCGGGCGCGTGTCGAGTGTGACCGTGCTCGGCACCCTCACGGCATCCGAGCGGGCGCAACTGGCAGCAGCAGGCCTGGACGTGGGTCCGGTGTCGCTGCAGCAGCTGATCGTCCGCATCACCCAGCACGCCGCGGGCACCGCGTCGGCGATCGACGAAGGAGCACTGCGATGAGCCGCACCGTCAATGTCGTCCGCATGCAGCTGGCGAACCGGGCGACGTACATCTGGGTCCCGCTCATCGTGCTGGCGGGCACGCTGGTGATCACGCTGGCGATCTACGGGATCCTGGACTACGCCGGGGTGGTGGGCCCGAAGTACGGCGGTGGTGCGCAGGCGCCGCTGTGGTACTTCGCAGTGGTCGGCATCCAGGCGCTCACCCTCACGTTCCCCTTCTCACAGGCGATGAGCGTGACGCGGCGGGAGTTCTACGCCGGGACCGTGCTCACCGCGGTGCTCACCTCTGCCCTGCTGGGTCTGGTGTTCGTGATCGGTGGGCTGCTCGAGCAGGCCACCGACGGATGGGGCATGAACGGCTACTTCTTCTACCTGCCGTGGGTGTGGGAAGCGGGACCGGTCGCCGCCGGGTTCGTGTTCTTCGTGCTGGCGCTGCTGTTCTTCGTCTGCGGATTCTGGGGCGCGACGATCTACAAGCGGTTCGGCAACCTGTGGCTCACCGTGGTCCTGGTCGGACTCGCGCTCGCCCTGGTGGCCCTCGCCTGGTTCATCACGCAGACACAGTCCTGGGGTGCGTTCGCCGAATGGTTCGTCGCACAGGGGGCACTGGGCCTGGCCCTGTGGGGCGTCGGCCTCATCGCGGTGCTGGCCGTGATCTCCTGGCGGACGCTTCGCCGCGCAGTTCCCTGATCCGCCGCGTCGCGGACGCCCCGGGCTTCGGCTCGGGGCGTTCGCGCGTTGTGTCAGCGCCCGTCGGCGGCGGCGGTGTGGTGGCGGATCACCTCGGCCACCACGAACGTGAACCACTTCTGAGCGAACTCGGGGTCGAGGTCGGCCTCTTCGGCCAACCGCCGCAGGCGCGCGATCTGCTGCTCCTCGCGGGAGGGGTCCGATGCCGGCATCCCGTGCTCGGCCTTGAGGATGCCGACCTGCTTGGTGCAGCGGAAGCGCTCAGCGAGCATGAAGATGAGCGCGGCGTCGATGTTGTCGATGCTGCTGCGCAGCCGAGCCAGTGTCGTCGTCGGGTCTTCGTCGGTCATGGCATCCTCCTGCTTCCGACCCTACCGGCGCGAGGCGACCGGGCCCCTGTCCCCCGCGCCGGGCACCGACCTAGAGTGTGCCCATGACCGACCCCACCGCACGCCCGCTCGCCGCCGATGCGGCGGCCGGCACCGACTCGGGCACCGCCCCCGGCACCGCTGCGACGGCCGCGGCGCCGCCCGGAGGGTCGACCGCGACGGCGCGCGTCTTCGCCGGCTTGTCGAACCCGTTCGCGCTGGGCTTCCTGCTGACCCTCGGGGGCCTCGCGGCCTTCGTGCTGGGGCTGGCCATCTCGAACCTGTCGACGGTGCTCATCTACGTCGCGTTCGCGCTCTTCGCCGCCCTGGGACTGGACCCGGTCGTCCGCTGGCTGGAGCGGCACGGCATCCCCCGCCCCGGGGGGATCGCGATGGTCTTCGCGGGTTTCGCCGTCGCGATCGCGGGCATTCTGTGGCTCATCATCCCGACGGTCGCCGGGCAGGTCGCGCAGTTCTCCAAGGATCTGCCATCGCTCGTGTCGGACTTCCAGAAGTCGAACGTCTACTCCTGGCTGGAGACCAACTTCAGCGACCAGGTCGGCACCCTCCTCACCGACGCGCAGAACTTCATCACGAACCCGAGCAACATCGCCAGCATCGGCGGTGGCGTGCTGCAGGTGGGTGTCGGCATCGCCAGCGCGATCTCGGGCGTGGTGATCGTGCTCGTCCTGACCCTGTACTTCCTCGCATCGCTGGCGGCGATGAAGAACGCCTTCGTGCGCCTCACGCCCGCGCGCAGCCGGTCGAAAGTGGCGTCGCTGACGACCGAGATCACGGACTCGATCGGCGGCTACCTCATGGGCATGGTGGTGCTGGCGTTCTTCAATTCGATGGTGGCGCTCATCCTCCATCTGGTGCTGGGGCTGCCGTTCCCCGCACTGCTGGCCGTCATCGCGTTCTGCCTGACGCTGATACCGCTCGTGGGAACCGTCGCGTACTGGGTGCTGGCGACGGTGATCGCGCTGTTCTCCAGCCCGCTGGCTGCTCTGGTCTTCGGCATCGCGTATCTCGTCTACATGCAGATCGAGGCATACATCCTTACGCCGCGGGTGATGAACCGCGCGATCTCGGTGCCCGGGGCTCTCGTGGTGATCGGGGCTCTCGTCGGCGGCACGCTGCTCGGGCTGCTCGGGGCGCTGATCGCCATTCCCGTGACGGCGTCGATTCTGCTCATCATCAAGCAGGTATGGATCCCTCGGCAGGACGCCAAGGTCTGACTCCGCCGCGGCGCCGCGGCCGGGCCGGCGTCGGGACCGAGCATCCCCGGATTCGGCATGTGAGTTCCCGCTCACGCACCCGCAGACGGTGTCTACGCGGCCGCGCACAGCCCCATGACTGTCGACCGACCATCCGTTGATTCCGCATGTGACTTCCCGCTCACACACCCCGGCCGTACCCCAGAGGGCTGTGTGAACCGGAACTCACATGCGAAAACGAGTGGACGAAGAAAACCGGGGCACGACAGCGCCGCGACCAGGCGGCGGGCACGACCGAGGTCAGCGCAACGGCACGATGCACGTCGGCGACGGCGCCGAGGTGCGCACCCGCGGGCGGCCGGGGAGTCCCGTGCGGATGTCGAGCGTGAGTGCGGCGACGTCGCCCGAGCGCTGGCCGGCCACGAGCAGCGTATCCAGCACGACCATGTGGTGGCGGGGCCACGCCACTCCGGCCTCGGCGAGCGCCACCGGCTCGACCTGCGAGCCGTCTCCGCGCACGCGCAGCACGGCCAGGGTGTCGCTGCCGCGCACCCCGACGTATACGAACTGCGCGTCCCGCGAGAGGCAGACCTCGGCCGCAGTGTCGTCCGCCAGCGTGCCGGCGGCCAGCGGGGTGCCGGACACCAGGCGCCACGCGCCGGCGGCATCCGGGGCCAGCACGAACAACTCGCGCGACAGCTCGGTCACCACATAGAGGTGCCCGCTCGGATGCCAGACCATGTGACGCGGCCCGCTGCCGCGCGGCAGCACCACGTCGGGGAGCGCCCGCATGCCACCGCCGCCATCGCCGCCCCGCCAGAACCGCACCAGGTCGAACCCCATGTCGGCTGTCGCGAGCACGCCGCCGGGCAGGAACACGGTCTGGTGTGCGTGCGACGACCGTGCGGCGGGTGCCCCGGCGTCGGCATCCGGCCCGGCCCCGGCCGCAACCACCGGCGGCTCAGGCATGGCGTACTCCGGAACCAGGTGGGCGAACTCGTCGCCGGCGACCTGGCGCAGCGCCTCCGCGGCGGCGGTCAGGTCGAGCACCTGCGAACCCTGCTGTTCCTCGCGGGCATCATCCCCGTAGCGCTGCCCGGCCACCGCGAACGCCACGGCGTCGGAGAGGTCAGCGGCGTCGGCGGCGGCACCCGCGGCACCCGCGGATCCCTCGCGTGCATACGGATCCCGGGCGGCACCTGCGGCCGCGGTCGGCCCGGGGCGTCCCTCGGCATCCACCCGCACCCGCACCACCCGCCCGTCGCCCCAGCAGCTCGCGATGAGCGACGCGCCGTCGGGGGCCACCGCGATGTGACACGGTGCCTCGCCGACCTCGGCCGGCCCGCCGAGCCGCGTCAGCCCCATCGCACCAGACCGGCGGAACGCCTGCACGGTGCCCGCACCCTCCATCGCCGCGTAGACGACGGGCAGCGACGGATGCCACGCCAACCACGACGGCGAGCCGCCGGTGACCACGGCCTCGCCCTCGAAGGCGAGCGGACCGCCGGCGGAGGCGGCATCCGCCTCACCGGCGCGCAGCACGCCGATGCCGCGTGCGGCGCCCTGCATGTCGGCGGTGTACCCGCCGAGCAGCAGGCGCATCAGTCCACGAGGTCGTGGCGCACGATCACGGCGTCGCGGGACGGGCCCACGCCGATGACCGAGATGCGCGTGCCGCTCATGGCTTCGAGAGCGAGCACGTAGTCCTGGGCAGCCGTGGGCAGGTCTTCGAAGGTGCGAGCGCCCGAGATGTCGTCGCTCCAGCCGGGGAAGTACTCCAGGATCGGGGTCGCGTGGTGGAAGTCGGTCTGGTTGACCGGCACCTCTTCGAAGCGGGTGCCGTCGACGTCGTACGCGACGCACACCGGGATGCGGTCGAGGCCTGTGAGGATGTCGAGCTTCGTCAGCACCAGGTCGGTGATGCCGTTGATGCGCGTGGCGTACCGGGTGATGGGTGCGTCGTACCAGCCGACCCGGCGCGGACGCCCGGTCGTGGTGCCGAACTCGAATCCGCGCGAGCGCAGCCACTCGCCCTGCTCGTCGAAGAGCTCGGTCGGGAAGGGACCGGACCCGACGCGCGTGGTGTACGCCTTCACGATGCCGACGATGCGGTCGAGGCGGTTCGGTCCGACGCCCGAGCCGGTGGCGGCGCCGCCCGCGGTCGCGGACGACGACGTGACGAACGGATATGTGCCGTGGTCGACGTCGAGCATGGTGGCCTGGCCACCCTCGAACACGACGACCTCACCGGCATCCAGCGCATCGTTGAGCAGCAGGCCGGTGTCGCAGACCATGGGCCGCAGCCGCTCGGCGTACGACAGCAGGTCGTCCACGACCTCGTCGACGCTGATCGCTCGGCGGTTGAACACCTTGACCAAGAGGTGGTTCTTCTGATCGAGGGCGCCCTCGACCTTCTGACGCAGGATGTTCTCGTCGAAGAGGTCCTGCAGGCGGATGCCGACGCGGTTGATCTTGTCGGCGTACGCGGGGCCGATGCCCCGACCGGTGGTGCCGATCTGACGCTTGCCCAGGAAGCGCTCGGTGACCTTGTCGAGCGTGCGGTGGTACTGCGTGATGATGTGCGCGTTGGCGCTCACCCGCAGCCGGGAGGTGTCGAGCCCACGCGCGTTCAGCGCCTCGAGCTCGGCGAACAGCACCTCGAGGTCGACGACGACCCCGTTGCCGATCACGGCGTTCACGCCCGGGGAGAGGATGCCGGAGGGCAGCAGATGCAGCGCATACTTCTCGTCGCCGATGACGACGGTGTGGCCGGCGTTGTTGCCGCCGTTGAACTTGACGACCCAGTCGGTGCGGTCCCCGAGGAGGTCGGTGGCCTTGCCCTTGCCCTCGTCTCCCCACTGGACGCCGACGATCACGATGCCTGGCATGGCTGCTCCCCCGTTAACGGACGGTGAGACCCCATCCTATCCGGCAGGGCCGTCGGCCCCCGAGCGGGAGAGGTGCCCCGGGGGACGACACGGGGCGTAACGCGATTACCGAACCCCCGGCGCTGCAGGTTGGATCGATCCCGCCCCCGTGCCGCCGATCGGCGTGGCGCGGAGCTCTGGAAAGGCCGGAACAGTCCCCATGATCGCGCTCGAACACGTCACGAAACGCTACGGCGACCTCGCCGCCGTCGACGACGTCTCCCTCACGATCCCCACCGGCGAGGTCTACGGCATCGTCGGGCAGAGCGGGGCGGGCAAGAGCACGCTCGCGCGCATCGTGAACCTGCTCGAGCGGCCCGACGAGGGCCGGGTCATGGTCGACGGCACCGACCTCACGGCGCTGCGGGAACCCGACCTGCGCGCCGCCCGCCGCCGCATCGGCATGGTCTTCCAGCGCTTCAACCTGCTCGGCAGCCGCACGGTGCGCGGCAACGTCGAACTGGCCCTCGAACTCGACGGAACGCCGCGCGCCCAGCGACGCGTGCGTGCGCAGGAGATGCTCGACCTCGTCGGCCTCGGTCACCGCGGCGACGCGGCGGTGCACGAGCTGTCCGGCGGTCAGCAGCAGCGCGTCGGCATCGCCCGGGCCCTCGCCGCCCGCCCCAGCGTGCTGCTGTCGGACGAGGCCACGAGCGCCCTCGACCCCGAGACGACCGCGTCGATCCTCGACCTCTACCGCCGCATCAACGCCGAACTCGGCCTCACGGTGCTGCTCATCACGCACGAGATGGACGTGGTCAAGGCCGCCTGCCACTCCGCCGCCCTCGTGGAGGCGGGCCGCGTCGTCGAGAGCGGCCGGCTGGTCGATCTCATCCGCACCCCGGGCTCGCGCTTGACCGCGCAGCTGTTCCCGCTCGGCGGCGTGCCGCAGAACGTTGCCCCGGATGCCACCGTCATCGACATCACCTTCGCCGGTGGCACCGCCGACCGCCCGGTCATCGCCCGCCTCGCCCGCGAGCACGATGTGGACGTGTCGATCCTCGGCGCGCTGATCGAGCAGATCGGCGGCACGCAGGCCGGGCGCACCCGGCTCGAGATCCCCGCGCCCGCCGCGGCATCCGTCATCGCGGACCTGCGCGGACAGGGCCTTCTCGTCGAGGTGCTTCAGGAGGGTGTGCTCGTATGAACGATCAGTTTGTGCAGGTGCTGCTGGTCGCGACCGGCCAGACGCTGTACATGGTGGGCGTGGCCCTGGCCGTCACGGTGATCGTGGGCCTGCCGCTGGGTGTCGTGCTCGTCGGCACCGAGCAGGGCCGGTTTCTCGACCGGCTGTTCGGCTCGCGCACGGCGGCGATCGTCGTCAATCGGGTGCTGGATTTCGTCGTCAACCTCGGCCGCTCGGTGCCCTTCATCATCCTGATGGTCGCGCTCATCCCGTTCACGCGCCTGATCGTCGGCACCTTCATCGGCCCCACCGCGGCGATCGTGCCGCTGTCGATGGTCGCGATCCCGTTCTTCGCCCGCATGGTCGAGATCGCGATCAAAGAGGTCGACCCCGGCATGCTCGAAGTCGCCTCGTCGCTCGGCGCGAGCCGCTGGGAGCTGGTGACCAAGGTGCTGCTCCCCGAAGCAGCCGCGCCCATGCTGCTGGGGCTGTCGACCACGGTCACCTCGATCATCAACTTCTCCGCGATGGTCGGCACCGTGGCCGGCGGCGGGCTCGGCGACGTCGCCATCCGCTACGGCTACCAGCAGTACAGCTGGATCCACATCATCGCCGTGATCGTCATCATCTTCGCGATCGTGATGGCGCTGCAGTCCCTGGCCGCCTGGGGTGCCCGGCGACTGGCGCGCAGAAGTCCCACCCGGCAGCGGCGCTCCCGCGTGCGAGCCGCCCACCCCGCCTGACCCGATCGACCAACCCGACCCGCTCCGCCCGAGAGGACCCCCTATGCTCCGCAAGAACCGTCTCCCCCTGCTGGCCGCCGTCGCGGCCGCCGCCCTGGCCCTGACCGCCTGCGGCGGAGGATCCGACGCCGACACCGACGCCGCGGCATCCGACGGTCTCGGCACGCTCAAGGTCGGCGCCCTGCAGACCCCCGCCGGCGACATCCTGCAGCACATCGCCGAGAACGGCGCCGCCGACCTCGGTCTCACGATCGAGTTCGTCCCCTTCACCGACTACAACACGCCCAACACGGCGCTGGTCGACGGCTCGATCGACGCCAATCTGTTCCAGAACTCCACGTTCCTCGAGACGTTCAACGAGGCCACCGGCGGAGACCTCGTGAGCGTGGGCGAGGCGTACCTCCCGAGCGCCGCGTTCTACTCCGACAAGGTCGACAGCCTCGACGAGCTGGAGGACGGCGCGACGATCGCGATCCCGAACGACCCCACCAACGAGGGCCGTGCACTGCAGCTGCTCGCCGACGAGGGCCTCATCGAGGTCGAGGACGGCGTGGTCGACCTCACCGGGATCACGGCGAACCCCCGCGGGTTCGAGTTCACCGAGATCGAGAACGCGACCCTTCCGCAGGCGCTCCCCGACGTGGATGCCGCGTTCGTCACCATCTCGTTCGCCCTGCCCGCCGGCCTGAGCGGCGACCAGGCGATCCTGCTCGAGGGCGAGTCCAGCCCGTACTACAACGTGCTCGCCACCCGCCCGGAGCTCGTCGACGACCCCCGCATCGAGGCGCTCTACGAACTGCTGACGTCGCAGGAGGTCGCGGACTTCGAGAACGAGACCTGGGGCGGCCTGGTCGTCCCCGTCGTGGGCTGACACCCGCACCACCGAAGGCCCCGCTCCGCGCCGAGTGGGGCCTTCGCACGTGGAAGGGGGCGGCCCACCGCCGTACGCTGAAGCCATGCGCTCCCGTCTTCTCGCCCTTCCGCTGCTCGCCGCGTCGCTTCTCGTCCTCGCCGGATGCGCCGGCACCGGCACCGGCGGCGAGACCCCGGATGCCACCCCCGAAGCGAGCGCCACACAGACCGGCGACTGCACCTACCGCACCGGCGGCAGCGCCGCGGTCGAGGTCGACAACCCGCCCGCCACCCCGGAGGTGACCGGAGAGGTGTCGGCGACGCTCGAGACCTCGGCCGGCCCCATCGCCCTGACCCTCGACGCCGAGCGCACCCCGTGCACCGTCGGCAGCTTCGTGTCGCTTTCCGAGCAGGGCTACTACAGCGACACGATCTGCCACCGCCTCACGACCTCGGGGATCTTCGTGCTGCAGTGCGGCGATCCGACCGGCACGGGCCGCGGCGGTCCCGGCTACAGCTACGCCGACGAACTCGACGGCACCGAGACCTACCCGGCCGGCACCGTCGCGATGGCCAACGCCGGCCCCGACACCAACGGCTCGCAGTTCTTCCTCGTCTACGAGGACAGCGAGCTGCCGCCGTCGTACACGGTGTTCGGGCAGATGGATGCCGCCGGCCTCGAGGTCGTCCAGAAGATCGCCGCCGCCGGTGCCGAGGGCGGGGCCCCCGACGGACCGCCGGCCACGCCGGTGACCATCACCGACGTCGTCATCGGCTGAGCGTCCCGTCGCTCGGGCGGCATCCCCGCCTTCACTAGACTGGGACCCATGTCGAAGGTCCTTCAGTCCCTGCCCGTCGGCGAGCGCGTCGGCATCGCCTTCTCCGGAGGACTCGACACGTCTGTCGCCGTCGCCTGGATGCGTGACAAGGGCGCCGTCCCCTGCACCTACACCGGCGACCTCGGCCAGCCCGATGAGACCGACATCGCCGCCATCCCGGGCCGCGCGCTCGAGTACGGCGCCGAGGTCGCGCGCCTGGTCGACTGCAAGACGGCGCTCGTCGAAGAGGGCTTCGTCGCCCTCGCCTGCGGCGCGTTCCACATCCGCAGCGGCGGCCGCACGTACTTCAACACCACGCCGCTCGGCCGCGCCGTCACCGGCACGCTGCTCGTGCGCGCCATGAAGGAAGACGGCGTCGACATCTGGGGCGACGGCTCCACCTACAAGGGCAACGACATCGAGCGGTTCTACCGCTACGGGCTGCTCGCCAACCCCGCCCTGCGCATCTACAAGCCCTGGCTCGACGCCGACTTCGTCACCGAGCTCGGCGGCCGCACCGAGATGAGCGAGTGGCTCGTCGCCCACGGCTTCCCCTACCGCGACTCGGCGGAGAAGGCCTACTCGACGGATGCCAACATCTGGGGCGCCACCCACGAGGCGAAGACCCTCGAGCACCTCAACGTGTCGCTCGAGACGGTCGAGCCCATCATGGGCGTGCGCTTCTGGGACCCCGAGGTGCAGATCGACACCGAAGACGTCACCGTCACCTTCGAGGCCGGCCGGCCCGTCGCCCTCAACGGCGTCGAGTACACCGATCCGGTGGAGCTGGTGTTCGAGGCCAACCGCATCGGCGGCCGCCACGGCCTCGGCATGAGCGACCAGATCGAGAACCGCATCATCGAGGCGAAGTCGCGCGGCATCTACGAGGCCCCCGGCATGGCGCTGCTGTTCACCGCGTACGAGCGGCTCGTGAACGCCATCCTCAACGAGGACACCCTCGCCACGTACCACGAGCAGGGCCGCCGGCTCGGCCGTCTGATGTACGAGGGCCGCTGGCTGGAGCCGCAGTCGCTCATGCTGCGCGAGTCGATCCAGCGGTGGGTGGGCTCCGCCATCAGCGGCTCGGTCACCCTGCGCCTGCGCCGCGGCGAGGACTACACCGTGCTCGACACGACCGGCCCCGCCCTGTCGTACCACCCCGAGAAGCTGTCGATGGAGCGCGTCGGCGACGCCGCGTTCGGCCCCACCGACCGCATCGGCCAGCTCACGATGCGCAACCTCGACATCGCCGACTCGCGTTCGCGGCTCGAGCAGTACGCCGGCATGGGCCTCATCGGCGGCGCCACCGGCGAACTGGTCGGAAAGCTCGAGCGGGGCGGCGCGGACGAGATCACCGAGCACGCCGATCGCTACTCGGCCGAGCGCGAAGGCCTGGCCGAGGCCGTCGACGAGGCCTCGGAGTCGGCTTCCTTCGACTTCGGCGCCGACTGAGCGCCCCCCGCTCCCCCCGCGGGAGACCCGGGAACGGGATGCCCCGCGAGTAGGGATAGCATTCTGAAGCGCCGTGCTCGAAGGGGATCCGCGGCGGGACTGGGGATGCTCGATGACGACACGCGGTGCCACGACGACCGACGACGACCCGTACGGGCTGCGCGCGGCCGAGGCCGAGGCCGACGCCTCGAGCGGGCGGCAACGCCGTTCGGTGAGACGAACCGTCGGGGTGTGGGTGTTCGCAGCGGTCGCCGCGATCGTGGTGATCGCCCTCATCGCCGCAGGCACCGTGGTCTGGACGATCCAGCGCTCGTTCCCCCAGCTGGAGGGGACCGTCGCCGTCGCGGGTCTCGACGGTGAGGTGCAGGTGCTGCGCGACGAGCTCGGGATTCCGACGATCGTCGCCGATGCACCGGGCGACCTCTTCTTCGCACAGGGCTACGTCCACGCGCAGGACCGCTTCTGGGAGATGGACTTCCGCCGCCACCTGACCGCCGGGCGCCTGTCGGAGCTGTTCGGCGAGAGCCAGCTGCAGACCGACCTGTTCCTGCGCACCCTCGGCTGGCACGAGATCGCCGAGCAGGAGCTGGCCGACCTCGACGACGCGACGCGCGACTACTACGAGGCCTACGCCGACGGCGTGAACGCCTACCTCGACGACCACGACGGCGCCGCGGCATCGTTCGAGTACGCCGTGCTGGGGCTGCAGAACGCCGACTACCGCATCGAACCGTGGACGGCAGTGGACTCCATCGCGTGGCTGAAGGCGATGGCCTGGGACCTGCGCAGCAACATCGAGGTCGAGACCGACCGCGCGCTCATGGCCCGGGACCACTCCGCCGACGAGGTGTCGGCGCTGTTCCCGGCGTACCCGTTCGAGCGCAACCCGGTGATCGTCCCGACGATCACGCCCAACGCGCCCGCTGCGACGACGGATGCGGCGACGGATGCCACGGTGGAGGCCGAAGCGGAGGCCGCGACGGCGTCGATCGACTGGGTCGAGGTCGACGGGGTGATCGAGGCGGCGGCGCTGCTGCTCGGCGACGCCGGCGAAGGCATCGGCTCCAACTCGTGGGTGGTCTCGGGCGAGCTGACCGAATCGGGCATGCCGCTGCTGGCGAACGACCCGCACCTGGGCGCCTCGCTGCCGAGCGTGTGGCACCAGAGCCACCTGCGCTGCCGCACCGTGTCGGCGCAGTGCCCCTTCGACGTCACCGGATTCGGGTTCTCAGGCGTCCCCGGCGTCATCATCGGGCACAACCGCGACATCGCGTGGGGCTTCACCAACCTCACCAGCGACGTCACCGACCTGTATGTGGAGCGGGTCGAGGGTGACCAGTACTGGCGGGACGGCGTGCTCGTGCCGCTGGAGACGCGCACCGAGACCGTCGAGGTGGCGGGGGGCGAGCCGGTGACCCTCGAGATCCGATCCACCGTCCACGGGCCGATCGTCTCGGGACTGACCGGGGAGTTCACGGCCATCGCCGACGACCCGGCGACCGAGGCCGGTGCGGTGGACGCGCCCACCGGCGAGGCCGAGTACGCGGTCAGCCTGCGGTGGACGGCGCTGGATGCGGGGTCGACCGCGGCATCCATCTTCGCCCTGGACCGCGCGACCGACTTCGCCGAGTTCCGGCAGGCGGCGGCGCTGTTCGACGTGCCCGCGCAGAACCTCGTCTACGCCGACCGGGAGGGCAACATCGGTTACCAGACTCCCGGGCGCCTCCCCATCCGCGGTGCCGGTGACGGGTCACTCCCCCAGCCCGGGTGGGACTCGGCCTACGACTGGCAGGGGATGATCCCGTTCGAAGAGCTCCCCGTGGTCTTCAACCCCGACGAGGGCTTCATCGTCACGGCCAACAACGCCGTCGTCGACGAGGAGTACCCCTACTTCCTCACCGGCGACTGGGACTACGGGTGGCGAGCGGACCGCATCACCGAGCTCATCGAGCAGAAGTCCGCCGCGGGAGCGCTGACCACGGACGACATGCGTGACATCCAGGCCGACGCCCAGTTCTGGATGGGCAAGCGCCTCGCCGCCGCCTATGCCGACGTGCAGACCGGGGATGAGCAGACGGATGCCGCGCTGGCGCTGCTGCAGGACTGGGACGCGCAGAACACCGCCGACTCCCCCGCCGCGGCATACGCCAACGTGCTCTGGGACGAACTGGTCGCGAACATCTTCGTGAAGGAGCGCGATGCCCAGGTGCCGGCGGGCAGCCAATCGCGGATGTTCCTCGTCGTGGACCGCCTGCTCGAGGATCCGTCCGACGCCTGGTGGACCAACCCGGGCCTCGGTGTCGACGGCCAGCGCGACATGCTGGAGCGCACCGCCCACGACGCCGTGGAACGCCTCTCGGAGCTGCAGGGCGGTGACCCCGCCCGCTGGGAGTGGGGCGAGCTGCACGCGCTCAGGCTGACCAACGAGACCTTCGGGTCTTCGGGCATCGCGCCGATCGAGTGGCTGTTCAACCGGGGCCCCTACCCGGTCGGCGGCGGAGCGTCGGTGGTGGATGCCAGCGGGTGGGTGCTCGGCAGCGGGAGCTTCGAGACCGTGACGGTGCCGTCGATGCGCATGGTCGTGGACCTTTCGGACCTGGACGCGTCGCGGTGGAACCATCTCACCGGCACGAGCGGGCACACCTTCCATCCGAACTACACCGACCAGACCGAGACGTGGCAGCGGGCCGAGATGACCCCGTGGCGCTTCAGCGACGACGCGGTGCGCGACGCGGCGACGCATGAGCTGGTGCTCGTCCCGGCGGGCTGAGCAGGTGCGGGCGGCGGGCGCAACCCCCCGGCATCCGTCGTGTGCTCTCGCCTACGATCGGGACACCGACGACGGCAGAACCGATGGGGGGAGCCCCGCATGGCATCCGGAATCGCACGCGTGATGCGCTGCACGCCCGACGACGTCTTCGCGACGCTCTCGGACGGGTGGCTCTACCCGGTCTGGGTGGTGGGAGCCGCGCGCATGCGGGCGGTGTCCTCCGAGTGGCCCCGGCAGGGCTCGAAGCTCCACCATTCGTTCGGGGTGTGGCCGGTGCTGATCGACGACGAGACGGAGGTCGTGGATTGGTCGCCGCCGCAGCGCGTGCGCCTGCGGGCGAAGGGCGGCCCCATCGGGCGCGCCGTCGTCGCGATCGAGGTGCGCCCCCACGATGAGGGGTGCGTCGTGCGCATCGGCGAGGAGCCCGTCGCGGGCCCGACGCTGGCGCTGCCGCGTGCCCTGTGGGCGCCGATGATGCGACTGCGCAACCGCGAGACGCTGCGCCGGCTCGCCTTCCTCGCGGAGGGACGGCGCCGCGAGCGCGATGAGGGCGCACAGACGCTGCGCCCCGACGCCCCGGAGGCCTCCGACGCTCCCGCCGGGCAGGAGGCGCACGCCGACGTCGCCGCGGCCGACGAAGCCGAGAAGGGTGCGCACGAGCCCGCAACGGTGGACGCGCCGGACGCAGACGCGGCCGGCGCGGCCGCGGGCGATGACCGCGCGGACGACGCGGCGGACGCGCAGACCCCCGCGTCGACCGAGACGAGCGCGGATCGCGCCGGATGAGCGGGCTCGACGCCATCGTCGTCGGCGCCGGCCCCAACGGGCTGGCCGCGGCGGTCACGCTGGCTCGGGCGGGACTGGCGGTGCGCGTCTACGAGCGGGCATCGCAGGCCGGGGGCGGGGCGCGCACGCAGGAGCTCACCCAGCCCGGGTTCTGGCACGACGGGTGCTCGGCCGTGCACCCGCTCGCGCTGGCATCGCCGTTCTTCCGCGCGTTCGAACTCAGCCGGCGCATCGAGCTGCTGACGCCGGAGGTGTCGTTCGCCCATCCGCTGCCCGGTCGCGCCGGCGTCGCCTACCGCGACATCGACCGGACCGCCGCCGAGCTCGGTCGCGACGGCCGGGCGTACCGGCGCCTGTTCGCACCGCTCGCCGCCCGGTCGCTCGAGATCGCGCAGTTCACGGGGTCGAATCTGGTCGGCATCCCGCGGCATCCGCTGGCGGCCGCCCTCTTCGCCCTCCGCACCGCCGAGCAGGGGACGCCGCTGTGGAACGCCCGGTTCTCGGATGAGACGGCGCCGGCGATGATCACCGGGGTGTCGGCGCACGCCATCGTGCACCAGCCCTCCCTCGTGGGCGCGGGGGCCGGTCTGGCGCTGCAGGCCCACGCGCACGCGGGCGGGTGGCCGATCCCGCGCGGCGGCAGCCAGGCCATCGTCGACGCGATGATCGCCGACATCGTCGCCCACGGCGGCGAAGTGATCACCGACCATGAGGTGACGTCGCTGCGGCAGCTTCCCGCCGCCCGCGCGACGGTGATGGACGTGACGCCGCGGGCCCTGCTGCGCTGGGCCGGGGACGACCTGCCGCCGCGCTACCGACGCGCGCTGCAGGCGTTCCGCTACGGCAACGCCGCGGCGAAGGTGGACTTCGCGCTGTCGGGCCCGGTCCCCTGGTCGGATCCCCGCGTGGCGCAGGCCGGGACGGTGCACCTGGGCGGCACGCGGCGCGACATCGCGCGCGCCGAGAACGAGGTCGCCCACGGTCGCCACGCCACCGAGCCCTACGTGCTGGTGTCGCAGCCGTCGGTCCTCGACGACACGCGTGCGCCGGGCGACGCGCAGACGCTCTGGACGTACACGCACGTGCCGGCCGGCTCGACCGTGGATCAGCGCGAGGCGATCGTGCGGACGATCGAGCGCGCCGCTCCCGGGTTCCGGGACCTCATCATCGACAGCCGCAGCGTCACCGCGGCGCAGCTGCCCGACGAGAATCCGAACTACGTCGACGGCGACATCAGCGCGGGGGCCGCGACCCTGCGCCAGCTGGTGCGTCGCCCGGTGGTCTCGACCGATCCGTGGCGCACGCCCCTGCCCGGGGTGTATCTGTGCGGGGCGTCGACCTCCCCGGGACCGGGAGTCCACGGTCTGTCGGGGTGGTACGCCGCACGCTCCGCCCTGCGCGCGACCTTCGGCATCCGCAAGCCCCCTTCCCTCGCTCGCGAGTGAGTATTCCCGTCGCCGAGTGAGTATTCCCGTCGCCGAGTGAGTATTCCCGTCGCCGAGTGAGTATTCGCGCCGCCGGGTCGGAGCCGTCAGCGGGGCGCGTCAGCGCACGACCGCGCGGGCCCGGCGGCCGACTTTCCCGGCGACGTCGCGCGCGCGCGCGAGGGGCACGCGTCGCACCGCCCGGGCGGCGAGATCCCGCAGCCGCCCACCGGGCCACACCCGGTAGAACTCGACCGAACCGTCCTCGGCGGCGCGCAGCCCGCACGCCCGACCCGCCAGGAGCGGCGAGCGCTCCGCCTCGGCGAGGACCGTCGGCTCAGCGCGCAGCGGCGTCTCGAAGGTCCATCCCGCGTGGCGCACGCGAGCGACGAGGGTGCCCCCCAGCGACGCATCGTCGCGGCCGAACACGCGCAGCGGATCGAGTCGCACCCGAGCCCGCCCGGCCTTCAGGCGCCCCCGCCCCGGGATCCGCCGCTCGACGCGATGAGGCCCTTCGAGCAAGGTCAGCTCCACCCGGTCGAGACGAAGATCGCGCGTCGCATCGCGCGCGTGCGCGGAGAGGAAGTCCGAACCGAGCTCTTCCGGCGGCTTCCAGAGGGTGGCGGTCTTGGCGCTCGACGCCGCGGCGTCTGCGCCGGAGGTTTCCCTCGCACCGGCATCCGCCCCCGCCACCGCACCACCGGCATCCGCTCCCGCCACCTCCGCCCCCACCACAACCCGCTCGAAGACGAGACCGCCCTCACCGTCCTCGCCCTCCCGCCCTTCCCGCAGGAACCGCACCCGCACGGTCAGCGCGAGGCGCCCGCCGCGCGACCAGCGGGCGGATGCCACCTCGGCACGGCACACGATGCCCGCCTCGAACTCCGCGAACCGCGACAGGTCCTCACGTCGGCCGGCGCGCAGCAGCGCCGAGCGCACCCGCAACGGGAACGAGAGCCCGTCCGCCACACCGGGCCCGAAGCGCTGCTGGGCGATGGGGGTCACGACGTCGAGGAAGCGCTTGCGATACTCCGCGGGGTACCGCACCACCCGCTTGCCCTCGAGCCGCGCGAGGATCTTGCCCCGGTACCAGTGCCGCAGCAGCGTGTCGCGCAACGGCCCCGGCTCGGTGTGCTCGTCGACGAGGTCCAGCACCCGTTCCAGGTGCGGGAAGTACGTCTCCGGATCGATGCGCGCGGCGCTGGCGCTGCCGGGGTGCTTGACCCACGCGTAGCAAGGGCGGCTCGCGAGGATGGAGATCGTGTCGGCGGCGAAGTACGCCTGCATCACGAAGAGGTGGTCCTCCAGCCGCACCCGACCCTCGGGAAAGCGGATGCCGTTCTGCCGCAGGAACGACGTGCGGAACATCTTGTGCGGGGTCAGCATCTCCAGCAGGGGGTCGACGCCCAGCTGTGCGTGCGGGATGTCGCGGCGGAAGATCCCGGCCGGGATGCGACGGCCGATGCCGACCTCCTTGCCGACGATGACGTCCGACCCGTGGCGATCGGCGTAGTCGCAGAGATCCTTGAGCGCGCCGTCGAACAGCCAGTCGTCCTGGTCGACGAAGAAGACGTATTCGCCGCGGGCCGCATCGATCCCGTGATTGCGGGGTGTTCCCGGCCATCCGCTGTGCGGCAGCGTCAGCACGCGGACGTTCGGCCGCCGGCGCGCGACCTCGGCCAGGCGACTGTCCGTGGGCTCGCCCGAGCCGTCGTCGCACAGCAGCACCTCGAACTGGCGTGCGCTCAGGGTCTGCCGGTCCAGCGACGCGATGAGCTCATCGAACCCTGCGCCCGGGGTGAAGACGGGGACGACCACACTCACGCGCACCGGGGCGGTGGATGCCGCTGCCGTCATGCCGCGGCATCCGTCGCGCGGAGCCCGGGGGCACGGTCCGCACGGGCGTCATGCGCGGGGGCGTCATACGCGGGGGGAAGGGAATCGGCGTACCGTGCGGGGGCGTGCCCCGCGCGCAGGAGATCTCTTCTCATACCTCCACTCAACAGGGTGGGCGGCGAGGTCTGAAGGGGTTGCGTTCAGCCCTTCGACGTGTTGCGGCCTGCGGCCAGCGCTTCCCGCGCGACGGCTCCTAGAATCGAACCCCGCCCGGGAGGAAACCGCGATGCCCCTTGACCCGTTCTTCTCCGAGCGCCTTCGGGTGCACCGCCGATACCTGATCCAGCGCAACGTGGACGCGTTCCGCGCCCGGGTAGCCGGGTGGCTGGGGGTCTTCGGCGGCGCGGGAGCCGCCGAAGCCACCGGCACCGCGGTGCAGGCGTCGGGCAAGGCGACGGGCGCGCGCGGGGAGGCAGGCGACGGCGTCGGTGGTCGCAGCCCGGGCGCCGCGCCCGCGGCATCCGCTCAGGTTCGCCGCGCACCACAACAGGACCGCGCGCGGGCACGGGCGCGGCACCGGCGCGCCGCCCTGGCCTGGGACCGCACCGAACTGGCGACGGTGGGCACCCCCGGGCCAGACCTGCGCATCGTCGATCACAAGGTGCCGGTGGCCGGCTACCCCGCGGTGCGCGTGCGGCTGTACTACCCGGACGGCGCCGATGCCGAAACACTCCCCGCATGGCTGACGTTCTTCGGCGGGGCGTTCCGGCAGGGGGGCATCGACTACCCGACGACGGATGCCGCGTGCCGCCGCCGCGCAGCGGAGGCCGGTGTCGTCATGGTCGCGGTGGACTACGCCCTCGCGCCCGAGCACCGCTTCCCGACGCAGGTCGAGCAGGCGCACGCGGCGCTGATGTGGCTGCACGAGAACGCCCCCTCGCTCGGCGTCGACCGGGAACGCCTCGGGATCGCCGGCACCTCGGCGGGGGGATGCATCGCGGCCGCGCTGACACTGGCGAACCGCGAGCGGTCGGCCCTGCCGATCCGGCTGCAGCTGCTGGAAGTGCCGGTGACCGATCTCACCGGCGCGCACATCGACCTGGCGGCGACGCGCGCGCTCGGCATCCCGAGTTTCCTCGCGATGCGAGAGCTCCGCTCCATCGCCGGTACCTACCTGCCCCGCAAGGCCGACGGGCGCAATGAGCTGGCCTCGCCGCTGCGTGCGGCGTCGCACGCGGGTCTGCCCGAGGCGGTGATCCTCACCGCGGAGTACGATCCACTGCGGCGGGACGGCGCCGAGTACGGGGCCCGACTGCGCGCCGCCGGTGTTGCGGCAACGGTGGTGAGGTATCAGGGCGTGTCGCACGACGCGGCGATCTACACCGGGGCGCTGTCGGCTGCGCGGGAGTGGCACCGCCAGGTCGTCGGTGTGCTGGCCCGCCTGCACGAGGCCTGACGCCGGACGCGCGAGTACTCACTCGGCGACGCGAGTACTCACTCGGCGACGCGAATACTCACTCGGCGACGCGAATACTCACTCGGCAACGGGGGGTCAGCCGCCGGCTGCGGGCGGGGTCTCGCGGGACCGGGCCAGTTCGTCGACGTACAGGGAACGCCCGTCGATCGTGCCGTTGCGGTAGGCGGCGCGGCCCACCATGTGCGCCGAGAGCGGCGCCGTGGCCAGCTGCACCATCACGGTCGCGACGAGGAACGCGACCACCGCCCACGACCGCGCCGAGAGGGCCACCGCGAGACAGATCAGGATGAGCCCCAGCACCTGCGGCTTCGTCGCGGCGTGCAGTCGGCTGGGCACGTCGTGGAAGCGCAGCAGCCCGATCGCGGCCGTGAGGCACAGCACGGCGCCCAGCAGGATGAGGACGAGGGAGAGGATGTCGAGCACGGCGTTCATCGCTCGGTGTTGTCCCTTCTCGCGACGAAACGCGCGATCGAGATCGAGCCGAACACGCCGACGGCGGCGATGATCAGCAGCACCGGCAGCGTACGGGTGTGGTGGTTGATCGCCATCTCGGCCCCCAGCAGGCACATCACCAGCGTGAGAAGCACGTCCGATGCCACGGCGCGGTCGAGGATCGAGGGACCCGTGATGATGCGCCAGACCGTCAGCAGCCCGGCCGCGGCGAAGATGACGTAGATCGCGATCAGCAGCATGCTCACAGCGGTGCACCCCCTTGGCGAGGCGTGTCCACGGCCGCGGCCCGGATCTTCTCGAGCTGGGCCTGCGATCCCACGGCACGCACGATCCGCGCCTCCCACCCCTGGATGGCCTGCCGCTGCATCCGCACATCGTCGTCGCTCGAGACCCCGATGACGTGCAGATAGAGGATGCGGCGGTCTCGGTCCGCCTCGACGACGAGGGAGCCCGGGATGAGCGAGGCGGTGACCCCGACGTGCGTCATGACGAGGTCGTCGTCGGTACGCAGCGGCACGGCGATGACGGCGGTGCCCGGGTAGCGGGTGGGATTGAGCACCTGCCAGGCCACCAGCAGCGAACCCCGGACGACGGCGACGAAGAACGTGACGACGAAGACCAGACCGTGCCAGAGGTTGATCCGGCCGGAGAGCTCCACGGGCGGAAGCCGGAACACGCGGGTGACGAAGACCGCGACCACCAGGCCGCTCACCAGGCCGAGCACGGTGAACTGGCCCCACAGCAGCATCCACAGCGCGATCAGCCAGACGAAGAACGGCAGCTGCCGCCACAGCTGCGACAGCGGCGAGTGACGCTCGGGGCTCACGGCTGGCCCCCCTCTTCGAGCTGCACCAGGGTGACCGGGTCCATCAGCGACGCGCCGATGCGCGCGCACACGTCGTAGAGCGGACCGGCGAAGACCGACAGGGCGATGGTCAGGGCGACCATGCCGGTGGTCGCCGCCGTCATGATGCGCGGGATGACCCGGCGCTTGGTCTGAGCGGCTGCGGCGGGAGCGGCCCCCAGGTAGGCCAGGCGCGCCTCGTTCTCGGGCTCGCCGTGCTCCTCGTCGTCCTCGCGCCAGAAGGCCAGGTTCCACGCGCGGACGAGGGCGTACAGGGTCAGCAGGCTCGTGACGATGCCGCCGACGATGACGACCATCATGAGCGGGGTGCCGACGGAGGCAGCGGCGTCGAAGAGTGCGAACTTGCCGATGAACCCCGAGAAGGGCGGCAGTCCGCCGAGGTTGATCGCCGGGATGAAGTAGAGCACCGCCAGCAGCGGGGCGGCCCGCATGAGCCCACGCACCTTGAGGATCGACGTGGAGCCGGCGCGGCGCTCCACGAGGCCCACCGCGAGGAAGAGCGTCGTCTGCACGACGATGTGGTGCACCGTGTAGTAGACCGTCGCCCCGATGGCCGCCGGGGTGGCGATGGCCAGGCCGAAGACCATGTAGCCGATATGGCTCACCAGCGTGAACGACAGGATGCGTTTGAGCTCGGCCTGGGCAACGGCGCCGAGCACGCCGACGACCATCGTGGCGAGGGCGACGATCAGCAGCACGGTGTTGACGTCGTTCTCGCGGAAGATCTGCGTCTCGGTGCGGATCATCGCGTAGACGCCGACCTTCGTCAGCAGCCCGGCGAACACGGCGGTGACCGGCGCCGGTGCGGTCGGATACGAGTCGGGCAGCCAGAACGACAGCGGGAAGACGGCCGCCTTGATGCTGAAGGCGACCAGCAGCATCACGTGCAGCACCAGCTGGGTCTCCTGGGGGAGCTCCCCCATCCGCTGCGACAGCTGCGCCATGTTGACGGTGCCGAGGGCCCCGTAGATCGCGGCGATCGCCGAGAGGAAGAGGATCGAGGAGACCAGCGACACGACGATGTAGACCACGCCGGTGCGGATGCGCGATTCCGTGCCGCCGAGCGTGATCAGCACGTACGAGGCGACCAGCAGGATCTCGAAGCCGACGTAGAGGTTGAACAGGTCACCGGCGATGAAGGCGTTGAAGATGCCGGCGGCGAGGATCAGGTAGGAGGGGTGGAAGATCGACACCGGCGTGTCATCGTCACCGTCGGCGGCGCCCTGCCCGACCGAGAACAGCAGCACCGCGAGCAGCACGATGCTCGAGACCATCACCAGGAGCGCGGCGAGCCGGTCGACGTACAGAACGATGCCGAAGGGGATCGGCCACCCGCCCACCGAGACGGCGATCGGCAGGTCGGAGGAGTCGACGGTGACCAGCAGCACGGCGGCGATGATGCACACCAGGCTCAGCGTCAGCACCGAGACGACGACCTGCGTGCGCCGGTGGCGGCCGGCGATCAGCGCGACGGCCGCACCCAGCAGCGGAAGGGTGACGAGCAGGGGAACCAGCGCGCTCATCGGTCGGCTCCGCGGTGGGGTCGGTCGGTGGGGGCGTCGTCGCGCAAGCCGGGGACGTCCTTCGCGTGCAGCACCGTGATCGGTGCGGTCTCGACGCCGACGAAGTCCGTCGTCGCGTCGTCGTCGTCGTCGCTGACCTCGTCGTCCATCGAGTCCTCGTCGACGGCGCTGCGCTCGCGCACGGCGACATCCTCGGCGTCGTCCTCGACGGTGTCGGCCTGGCCGAGCTGCCAGGACCGGTAGATGAGAGCGAGCAGGAACGCCGACACCGCGAACGTGATGACGATGGCCGTCAGGGTGAGCGCCTGCGGCAGCGGGTCGCTCATCTGCTCGGGATCCGCCTCGCCGAAGAACGGAGCCGTGCCGGGCTGCCCCATGACGACCAAGAGGAACAGGTTGGCGGCGTTGCCCAGCAGCAGGAACCCGATGAGCACGCGGGTGAGGCTGCGCTCGAGCATGGCATAGACACCGGCGGCGAAGAGCACCGCCATGATGACGATCAGGGTCAGTGAGACATCCACGAAGCGGTCACCCCCTTGTCACGCAGCTCCTGCGTCTGACGGTCGACCTCGGCCCCCAGGCTCCGCAGCACGTCGAGGACGAGTCCGATCACCACGAGGTACACGCCGACGTCGAAGATGGTCGAGGTGACGAATTCGACGTGTCCGAGCAGGGGAAGCTCGGCCTCCCAGAAGGTGCTCGTCAGCGGCGCCTGGCCGAACAGCAGCGGCACGACGGCGGACAGGACAGCCAGCGCCATGCCGGCGCCCAGCAGACGGCCGGCGTCGGTCGGCGCTGCGGCGCCGAGCTCATAGCGACCGCCCGCGACGTACCGCATGACGAGCCCCATGCCGGCGACGAGGCCGCCCGCGAAGCCACCTCCCGGAAGGTTGTGGCCGGCGAAGAGCAGGTAGATCGACACGAGCATGATCGTGTGGAAGAGGATGCGCACGATCACCTCGAGCATGATCGAGCGGTTCTCGGGCCTGACGCGCTGACCGCCGACCAGCCAGGTGCGGGGGGCCCCGCGGTTGTCGGCGGTCTGCGGACGCGGGCCCTCGTCGGTGTCGACGAGCGGACGCCGCGTGCGCACCGACAGATTCGGCAGCGGTGAGACGGCGCGCGACAGGGTGTCGGCCCGATGCGTGACGAACACGAGGGATGCCACGCCGGTGGCTGCCAGGATGAGCACCGACAGCTCCCCCATCGTGTCCCAGCCACGGAGGTCCACCAGCGCCACGTTCACGACGTTCTTGCCGTGACCCAGCTCGTACGCCAGTTCCGGGAAAGCCGCCGAGACCGGCTCGTGGATGCGGGCGCCGGTCGCGACGACGGCGACCATCGCCATCGTGAGGCCGACCGCCACGGCCAGCACGGCGCGGGCCACCGGCAGCACCGAGGCGTTGTGCTCGCCCAGGCGGGCGGGGATGCGGCGCAGCACCAGCGCGAATGCGACGAGCGTGACCGTCTCGACGAGCACCTGCGTCAGCGCGAGGTCGGGGGCGCCGCTGGTGGCGAAGAGCACGACCATCCCGAGGCCCGTCACCGACACCAGCACCACGCCGGTGTACCGCTTGCGGGCGCGGACCGCGACGATGGCGGCGATGATCATGAGCGGGGCGACGAGCAGCTGCGTCGGCGACTGCCAGGCGTCGAGATTCATCCTCCACTCGGGCGACGCGAGCAGCGCCGTGGCCTCCGCGGCGACGAAGACGACGAAGATCGTCCCGACGTAGAGGGGCAGCGATCCTCGCTGGGTGACCGACACGGTCACGACCGCCAGCCGCGCGATGCCCCGCAGCACCAGGTTGTAGACCCCGGCCGCGGTGAACGGGAGCAGGCGCCGCGGCGCGCCGAGGCGCTTGACCAGCCAGAACAGCGCGGCCCCGCACGCGATCGAGCCCAGCGAAAGCCACAGCGCCGGCTCGAGCCCATGCCAGAGCGCGAGGTGGTAGACGTGATCGGGGGCCGGCACACCAGGGCTGGCCACCGGAGCGGCGTCGGCGTACGTCGCGAGAACACCGTCGACCAGCGGGGCGGCGAAGCCGGCCACGAGCGTGAGTCCGGCGAGCACCACGGGCGCACCGAGGAAGCCGATCGGCGGATCGGGCCATTCCGTTCGCGGCATGGGCTGCCCGGCGGCATCCTTCTTCGTCCAGAACGCCCCCCAGATGAACCGGATGCCATATGCCGCCGTGAGCACGGACCCGAGGACGAGTCCCACGAGACCGACGATCGCCCACACCTGGCCGTCGTCGCCCTCGTTCAGGAACGCGGTGAGGGCGGCCTCCTTGGCCACGAACCCGATGGTGGGGATGACGCCGACCATCGAGGCGATCGCGATGCTCGTGAACACCGCGAGTGTGGGCGCCTGCCGCCCGACGCCGGAGAGCTCCGAGATGTCACGCGTGGACAGCTGGCGGTCGATGACGCCGACCACGAGGAAGAGCGCGGACTTGAAGAGGGCGTGGCTGATGAGCAGGGCCAGCCCCGCCAGCGCGGCGTCGCGCGTGCCGTACCCCAGCACCGCGGTCAGCATGCCGAGCTGGCTCACCGTGCCGAAGGCGAGGACGCGCTTGAGGTCCGATTCCCGCAGGGCCTGCAGCCCGCCGATGAGCATCGTGAGAACGCCGAGCCCCACGACGATCGGCCGCCACGGCGCCGCCAGTGCGAACACCGGCGCGAGGCGGGCGATGAGGTAGATGCCGGCCTTGACCATGGCGGCGGCGTGCAGGTACGCGCTCACCGGCGTGGGCGCGGCCATGGCGCCGGGCAGCCAGAAGTGGAAGGGGAAGATGGCCGACTTGCTCAGCGCTCCGACCAGGATCAGCACGAGCGCGGCGTCGACCACGGAGCCGGTGGGGGCGAGCTCGAGGATGCCGGAGAGGCTCGTCGTGCCGGTGTGCACCACCAGCAGCACCACGCCGATCAGCATGACGAGGCCCCCGAGCGTCGTCACCAGCAGCGCCTGCATCGCGGCGCGACGGCTCGCTCCGCGACGGTGGTAGAAGCCGATGAGCAGGTACGACAGCACGCTCGTGACTTCCCAGAGCATGACCAGCAGAACGATGTCGTCGGTGAGCACGAGGCCGTACATGGCACCGGCGAACGCCAGCAGCACGGCGCAGAACTGGCCCACACCGTCGCGCTTGCCGTCGAAGTACCAGCGGCAGTAGACCATCACGAGCGCGCCGACGCCGGTGACGATCAGCGCCATGACCCAGCCGAGGGTGTCCATGCGCATCGAGATCGCTATGTCGAGCGCCGGGATCCACGAGAACGTTTCGAACGGGATCTCGCCCGACAGCACGGCGGGCGTCCGCGTCAGCGTGTGCACGAACGCGATCACCGGGAGCACGGCCGCAACGTAGAACGCGCGGGCACCGATGCGGCTGACCAGCCACGGCAGCGTGAGCGGAAGGATCGCGAACGCGCCGAGGACTATCAGCATGCGCGGCCTCCTCGGGGGTCGCGGCCAGAGGCACGAACGTTACGGGATCGAAACCCAGTCTACCGGGGTGCGAGGGCCATTCCGTTCGACAGGGTCATAGCCGAGCGATCGGAGCGGTTGTATTCCCTTCGTGGTACACACTGCTGAAGCACACAGACGGCGCTTGGTGACCCTCCAGCATCGCCACGATCGCCTCCCCCGCGGCGCGGCCCTTCTCCACCGCGGGCTGCACCATCGTCGTGAGCTCGAAGGGGGCCAGCCCGTCGACGTCGATGCCGTCGAAACCGGTGACGCTGAGGTCCTCGGGGACACGCAGGCCCAGTTCCTCTGCGGCACGCAGCACGCCGGCGGCGAGAAGGTCGCTCTGCGCGAGCACGGCGGTCGGGCGCCGCTGCGGATCGGCGAGGATCGCGCGGCCCGCAGCCACGCCTTCGTCGATCGAGCTGCCTGCAGCGGCGTACGCCGGGGCGTCGGGATACACCTCGCGCGCGCCCTCCAGGCGGTGACGCGTGACGTCGACGCCGATGTCGTCGTCGGCATGCAGCCATCCCGGGCGGCGGCGGATGTCGGTGGGCAGCGTGAGGAGCGCGACGTCGGTGTGCCCGAGCGAGCGGACGTGACTGGCGAGGGCCCGCTGGGCCTCGCGGTTGTCGAGGATGACCCGTGGCACGTCGGGCCCGGCGTCGCCCTCGACGACGACGACGGGGATGCCGCGGGCACGCAGCGTCTGCAGGGACTCCGCGATGACCGAGGTCCATCCCACCAGCACGGCGGCGTCGATGGGGGCGTTCGTCAGCGAGGCGCCCCCCGTGGTGCCGTCCGCGTCGTGGCGCAGCAGCAGCAGCCCGGCATCCATCGGCGCCACCGCGTCGGCGAGGCCGTCCATCATCGCCCGCACGACGGGGTCGACGAACGCGGCGCCGAGATGGCCCTGGAAGAGCACCCCGACGATGCCGGAGCGACCACGGCGAAGCGACGCGGCGCGCGGGTCGGGGCCGGTGTACCCCAGCTCCGATGCCGCCTGCAGCACGCGCTCGCGCGTGGCATCCGACACCGGGGTCTTGCCGCTGAACACGACCGACGCGGTCGACGGTGACACCCCGGCGGTGCGGGCGACGTCGGCGATCGTTGCGCGGCGTGTGCTCATGACGCCCCCGATCGTAGCCTGCGCAGATGCGAGGCGAATCGATTCGCTACGCTTGCCCGGTGGAAGCCCAGCTCACTCGAACCCAGCTCGTGCGCTGGCGCGCCGCCATCTTCGCCATCTTCACCGCGAGTGGACTGAGCATCGCCACGTGGGCCTCGCGGGTCCCGGCCATCCGCAGCGACCTCGGCATCGAGAACAGCGACATCGGACTCATGCTGCTCGGCATGGGCGTCGCCTCGATCCTGGGCCTCTCCGCATCCGGGGTCATCATCGCCCGCTTCGGCACCCGGCAGGGCATGCTCGGCGCCATGATCGTCTTCGCCATCGGCGTGGCACTGATCGGCGTGGGCACCAATCTCGCCTCGTCCGTGCCGCTCGTCGTGATCGGACTGGCGCTGTTCGGCTTCGGCAACGGCTCGGTCGACGTCATGATGAACGTCGAGGGCGCCGCGATCGAGACCCAGTCGGGCAAGACCCTCCTCCCCCTCTTCCACGCGTTCTTCAGTCTCGGCACCGTCTTCGGTGCGGGCCTGGGCGCCGTCACCGCCGGGCTCGGCGTCGATGTGTTCACGCACACCGTCATCGTCGCGGTGGTCATCCTCATCGTCGCCGTGGTCGCCTACGCGAACGTGCCGCCGCGCGAGGGCGCCGGCGACCCTGCCGCGGACGCCGCAGACGCGGCGGACGCCCCCGGCTGGCGGCAGCGCCTGGCCGTCTCCCTCGCCGCGTGGCGCGAGCCGCGCACGTACGCGCTCGGTGTCGTCATGCTCGGCATGGCGTTCGCCGAGGGCGGCGCCAACGACTGGCTCGCCCTGGGCGTCAGCGAGGACCATTCCGGCGGCCCCGCCCTGGGCGCGGCAGCGCTCATGGTGTTCTCCGTCGCCATGACGGTCGTGCGCGTGCTCGGCGGACCGCTCGTGGACCGCTTCGGACGCGTCGCCACGCTGCGCGTGCTGTCGGGGTTCGCCGCAGCCGGCATTCTGCTCTTCATCCTCGCGCCGAACCTGCCGCTGGTCTTCGTGGGCGCAGCGCTCTGGGGCGTGGGCGCGTCGCTCGGCTTTCCGCTGGGCATGTCGGCCGCCGCCGATGATCCGGCCAAGGCCGCCTCGCGGGTCAGCGCCGCCGCCACCATCGGCTACGTCGCGTTCCTCTGCGGACCGCCGGTGCTCGGCTTCATCAGCGACCACATCGGACTGCTCAACACCCTCTACGTGCTGGTGGTGCTCGTCGTGGCATCCGGCTTCGCCTCGCAGTCCGCCCGACCCCTCGCCGGCGCGAAGGTCGGGGCGGGTCACCACCCGGACCACGGTTAGGCTCGTCGGGTGCGTCTGGTCATCGCCCGCTGCTCCGTCGATTACGCGGGGCGCCTCAACGCCCATCTGCCCACCGCCACGCGCCTGCTCGTCCATAAGGGGGACGGCAGCCTGCTCGTGCACTCCGACGGCGGCTCGTACAAGCCGCTGAACTGGATGAGCCCGCCGTGCACCCTCACCGTCGAGACGCCCGACGTCGCCGGTGAGGAGGAGGAGCAGGTCGTCGAGCAGTGGCGCGTCACCCACGCCAAGTCGGGAGACTCCCTGGTGGTGCGCATCTACGAGGTGCTCCACGACTCGTCGCACGAACTCGGGGTGGATCCGGGCCTGGTCAAGGACGGCGTCGAAGCCGACCTGCAGCGCCTGCTCGCCGAGCAGGTCGGGGTGATCGGCGACGGGCTGACCCTCGTGCGGCGCGAGTTCCCGACCGCCATCGGGCCGGTCGACCTGCTGCTGCGCGACCCCGCCGGCGGCACGATCGCCGTCGAGGTCAAGCGTCGCGGTGACATCGACGGCGTCGAGCAGCTGACCCGCTACCTCGAGCTGCTCGGGCGCGATCCGCATCTCGCGCCCGTGACGGGCGTCTTCGCCGCCCAGGAGATCAAGCCGCAGGCGCGGGTTCTCGCCGCCGACCGTGGCATCCGCTGCGTGACGCTGGACTACGACGAGATGAAGGGCATCGACTCCGGCGCCCCCCGCCTCTTCTGACCCCGCTCCCGCGCCGCTCCCGCGCGGGTTGATTAGGGTGGAAGGATGCCGCTGCGCTCCCCCTTCTCGTGCGTCCTGTGGGACGTCGACGGCACCGTCGTCGACGCGTCCGAAGGCATCCTGCGACGCCTCGCGGTGGCCCTCGAGCACTTCGGGCACCCGGCGCCGACCCACGCCGAGCTCGTGCACTGGATCGGCCCGCCCATGTTCGAGTCGTTCCAGACGAACGTCGGCATGACGCCCGAGCAGTCCACCGAAGCGGTGGCGTTCTACCGCACGCTCGGCAAGGCCGACGGGTACACCACCGGCGCCCGCCTCTACCCCGGCATCGCCGAGCTCATCGCCGACCTCGCCGCGGCCGGCGTGCCGCAGGGCACGGCGAGCTCCAAGCCCGAGATCCAGGTGCGCGCGCTCATGGACCACTTCGAGCTCGCCCCGTTCTTCACCGCCATCACCGGCGCCACCTCCGACGAGCGCACGCTCGCCACCAAGGCCGACATCATCGCGGAGTCGCTCCGGCGCCTCCGTGCCGCGGGCGTCGACACCAGCCGACCGGTGCTCATCGGCGACCGCCACCACGACGTCGACGGCGGAGCCGTGCACGACGTGCCGGTCATCTTCGTGCGCTGGGGGTTCAGCTGGCCCCACGAATCAGAAGGCGCCACCGCCGTGGTCGACTCGGTGGACGAGCTGCGCGCCCTTCTCCTCGTGGCGGACGCGGGATGATTCCCCTCCCGGACACGGTCCTGGCCTGGGTGATCCCGGCGGTGGTCGTGTTCGGGGTGACGGCGGCCGCGGTCGCCGTCGCGGTGTGGTCGGTGCGCCGGGCGCGCCGCTCGCCGCGTGCCCGCGCCCGCGCCGAGGCCGACCGCACTCGGGCGGGGTCGGCTCTGGTGCGCCTCGACGACGCCGTCGGCGAGCTGGACCTCGAAGTCGGCCTCTCCGGTGCGCTCTACGACGGCGAGGCCCCCGCGGCGCTCCGCCGGGCGCGCATGATCGCCCAGCACGTGCGGGACGAGTCGTTCGAGAGCTTCCGTGGACTGGACGACGCCGATCCCGACGAGGTGCGCCGGGTGAGCGCGCGCATCCGCAGCCGCACCGAGGAGGCGCTCGGCGTGGTGGCGGGGGCGCGCGCGGCCCACGACGAGTGGATGCGCGCCCATCGATCGGCCGTGACCCAGGTGGATGCCGCCGGCGCGCGGCTGGAACGGCTGCGCACCGAGCTCGGCGACCCGGGGGCGCTCGTGGCCGACCTCTCCGGACGCTTCGACGAGACGGAATGGCAACAGGCCGCGGTCGCCGCTCGCACGGCATCCACTGCCCTCACCTCGGCGCAGCAGCACCTGGGGGCGGCGCGCAGCCTGGCGGCGGACCCGACGCGCAGCGCCTTTCCCGAGCTCGCCGTCGCGGAACGCGAACTGCGCCGGGCAGCGTCCTCGGCCCGCGCGCTGGAGGAGGCGCACCGGCTCGTGACGGATGCCGCTCTCGCCATGCCCCAGGAGATCGACGCCACCCGCGCCGCGGTGGCACAGGCCATGCGCGTGCGCGACGATCTGGAGCCGGCCGACGCCGAACGCCTGGGTCGCGAGCTTCGCGCCGTCACGGAGGAGCTCGATCGCCTCATCCCCCTCGCTGCGCGGCGTCCCACCGCCACCGTCGAGGCGATCGCGCGGCTGCGGGCACGGCTGGACCTGGCGCTCGGCGACGCACGCACGGCTCAGCAGCGACTCCGGGGCGCCCGCACCGCCCTGCCCGGGACCCTCGCCTCGGCACGCGGCGCCCTCGCACGCGCCGAGCTGGCGGTCGCAGGCGCCGGAGCGGACGCGCGGGTGCGCCTGGACGCCGCACAGCGGGAGCTCGCCGCAGCCCGCCGGTCGGACGACCCCGTCGAAGCACTGGATGCCGCGCGCCGGGCGCAGCGGCATGCCGAGGACGCCCAGGCCCTCGCCGACTACGCGCGCCTGAAGACCCCGCCCGCCGACCCGCTCGCCCGCTGACGCGGGTCGCGCCGAAGGGCGGTGCGGTGTCGGTGCCGCGCACCTAGGGTGGCCCCATGACCGAGGGCAGCCCGTCACGCCGGCATCCGCTGGTGCGCCTCGCGGCCCGCATTCCGGTGACCCTCGTGCTGGTCGGCGTCGTGCTCGCGTGCGGTGTGGTCTCGCGGGGGCTCTGGCATCCGCTGTCCGCCTCACCGCTGTGGGACCAGGTGGCCTACGGTCTTCCCGCGATCGCGGAGGGCCGGTGGTGGACGCCGGTGACAGGCACCTTCTTCAGTGACCCGCCGTGGCTGTACGTCGTGGTGATCTCCGGCTTCGCCGGGGTCGCCTACCTCGAGTACCACCGCGGGTCGCGGGTGGCGCTGGGCTGGTTCACCGCGGGTCAGCTGGTGGGCGTGCTGTGCATGCTGGGGTTCGTCGCCCTCATCTCGCAGCTGTCGTGGCCGTGGGCCGTCGCGATGGCCCACTCGCTCGACGTCGGCCCGTCGGGGGGCACCATGGCGTGCATCGCGGCATCGGCGACCGCGATGAGCTCCCCCTGGCGGGAACGGGTGTGGTTCACGGTGCTCGGCGCCTGCGCCGTGCTGCTGCTGTTCTGGGGGACGCCCGCCGACATCGTGCACGCATTCGCGGTGCTGCTGGTGCTCGCGGTGCAGCGCCCCCTGCCGGCACGGCGCTCGACGATGCGCGAGCGACGCTTACTGGGCTTCCTGGCCGCCCTCGCGATCGCCACCGCGCAGGTGCTCGTCTTCCTCTCCCCCACCAGCGGCCCGTTCGGAAGCAGTGCCGCCGGCTCGGCGCCGCTGGTCAACCTCGTCGTCGATGTGCTGGTGATCGTGCTCATCGCCCGCGGCCTGCGGCGAGGCCGTCGCTGGGCGTGGCTGGTGGCCGTGGTGCTCGCCGCGGTGAACATCGCCTGGGCCGCCGTGGTCGCGGTGGGACTGCAGATTCCGAGTCTCCCGGAGGACCTGTTCGGCGGGGACCCGACCCCCACCCTGGGCGAAGCCGGTCTGTGGGCGATCTTCCTCGGCTACCTCGTCTGGGCCCGGGCGGCCTTCCGGGCCGCCCGGCGCGGAACGATCGGCTCCTCCCCCGCGCCCACCGCCGCCGACGCTGCGGCGCTCCTGAAGGCGCACGGCGGCGGCACCCTGTCGTGGATGACGACCTGGAAGCACATGTCGTACCTGCGCACCGAATCCGGGATCGTGGCCTACCAGCGCCACGCGGGGGTGGCGATCGCACTGTCGGATCCGCTGGGTCCGCCCGAGGGACGCGCGCAGTCCGTGACCGAGTTCATCGCGGCATCCGAGCGCGACGGCCTCGTGCCGTGCCTGTTCAGCGCCGGCGAGCAGACCCGCCGTGCCGTGCCCTCGACGTGGCGGAGCCTCGTCGTCGCCGATGACACGATCGTGGACCTGCCGGGCCTGAACTTCCGCGGCAACACGTGGAAGCCGGTGCGCACCTCGCTCAACCGCGCGGCGCGGGAGGGGATGACCTTTCGCCTCACCCGCCTCGTCGACGAGCCGTGGGGGGTGCAGGCGCAGGTGCGGGTCATCTCCCAGAGCTGGGTCGGTGGCAAGGAACTGCCCGAGATGGGCTTCACGCTCGGCACGCTGGAGGAGGCGCGGGATCCGGAAGTCCGGCTGGCGCTGGCGGTGTCGCCTCAGGGCGACGTCGACGGATTCCTGTCGTGGCTGCCGGTTTACGGCGCCGACGGTCGCGTCGACGGCTGGACACTGGATCTCATGCGGCGCCGCGAACACGGCTTCGTGCCGGTGATGGAGTACCTCATCGGCTCGAGCGCACTGCAGTTCGCCGCCGAGGGCGCTCGGATCATGTCGCTCTCGGGCGCGCCGCTCACCCACCAGTACCCGCCGGATGCCGGCGTCATAGCCGCACTCAGCGAGCGCCTGGCCGAGACGCTCGAGCCGGTCTACGGGTTCCGCTCGCTCCACAGGTTCAAGGAGAAATTCCACCCACGGTCCGAGACGCTCTACCTGCTGTTCCGCGAGGGGAGCGATCTGCCGCGCATCGGCGCAGGACTCGTCCGGGCGTTCCTCCCGGACGCGTCACTGCGACAGTTCGCCGACGCGGGCTTGGAACTGGTGCGCCGCGACGGCGGATGAGGCCTCAGATGGGGCGGATGTTCTCCGCCTGCAGGCCCTTGGGGCCCTGTGCGACCTCGAACTCGACGCGCTGGTTCTCTTCGAGAGACCGGTAGCCGCTCGCCTCGATCGCGGTGTAATGAGCGAAGACGTCGGCACCGCCCTCATCGGGAGCGATGAAGCCGAAGCCCTTTTCGGAGTTGAACCACTTGACGGTGCCCTGCGTAGCCATGAATTGCCTTCGTGCTGAGGATGCCGGAGCGGTCGCCCCGACGATCCATACGCTAACGAACGGGACTCGCCGCGTCAGCCCCCGGTTTTTCGATGTGACGAAACCGTTGCACGCGCCTGTCAAGCGGGCGGGCGGGCCGATCTGGCGCCGGTAGCGTTGCGGGATGCCGCACGTGGAGCTTCGACCCCTGCAAGACGACGACCTCGACGCGATGTACGAGATGCTCATCCGCGAACCCGCCGTTGCCGCCGCTGCGCCGGGAGTCACAGTGGAGGACCCCCTGGATCGGTCGGTGTTCGATGCCTCGATCGCCGCGGAGCGCGCCTCGGACGACATCGAATCCTTCGCCGTCACCGAGAACGGCACCTTCGTGGGCACCGCCGGCACCTTCACCTTCGAGGACGAGCGCGAGGTGGTCTTCTGGATCGCGCAGGCCGCGCGGGGAAGGGGGCTGGCGACGGAGGCACTGCGGATGCTGGTCTCCCGTGAGCCGATCCGGCCGCTGTACGCGCGGGTCGCGGCCGACAACACCGCCGCCATCGCCGTGCTCGAGCACATCGGCTTCGCGGAGGTGTCCCGGGAGGCCGCGGCTCCCGCAGCCCGCGGTTCGGGTGAGCTCCTCTACGCCCTGGTCCCCGTGCTCGACGGCATCTGAACCCGCTGCCGCCGGGGAAAGAAGAAGGGCCTCCGATCCGGAGGCCCTTCTTCGTGCTGTGCGCGAGGGGGGACTTGAACCCCCACGCCCTTGCGGGCACTGGCACCTGAAGCCAGCGCGTCTACCTATTCCGCCACTCGCGCGAGCCGCGCATGCACGGACTCAACTTCCCGAGAATATCACGACTCCGAGGGTGCCTCTTGCGCGTGCACACCCGTGGAGCACGGCCGGGATGCCGCCGAAGGCCCCGATTCCTGGGCTTCCCCACCCGAAATCACGTTCTCCCAGCCGGTGCAACTAGCATGAAGCGACCGGTCTGCCTGCCTGAGGAGTCGCGTGGGACTACTTGACAGCTTCGAGAAGGGGCTCGAACGTGCCGTCAACGGCGCGTTCGCGAAGACCTTCCGCAGCGGCGTACAGCCCGTCGAGATCGCTTCGGCGCTGCGCGCCGAGCTCGACGGGAAGGCCGTCGTCGTCAGTCGCGAGCGCATTCTGGCGCCCAACACGTTCACCGTGCGCCTGGCTCCCAGCGACGAGGAGCGCATGCGCTCGCTCGGCGCCACCCTGGGCGAAGAACTCGACACCCTGGTCGCCCAGCACGCCCGAGCGCAGGGCTACTCATTCGCGGGACCGGTGTCGATCACCGTCGCTCCCGACGACCAGCTCACGACCGGCACGCTGCGCGTCGACTCCCAGACCGCGCAGGGAAGCGTCGCGTGGCGGGGTGTCATCGACATCAACGGCACCCGGCACCCTCTCGTGAAGGGCCGCACAGTGATCGGCCGCGGCAGCGACGCCGACATCACCATCCCCGACGCCGGCACCAGCCGCAAGCACGTGGAGATCCTCTGGGACGGCGAGCGCGCCATGGTGCGGGACCTCGGCTCCACCAACGGCACCAAGCTCGACGGTCGCCGCGTGACCGAGGCGCCGCTGCCTCCCGACTCGACCGTGACCATCGGCCGCACCGACATCGTCTTCCGGGTGATCGCCCAGGCCCAGCCGCCGCGGCCCGCCCGCCCGACCGACGCCACCCGCGCCTACGACGTGCGAAGGGGTGCCGGTGAGTGAGCTGACCCTGCTGCTGCTGCGCATCGGATTCCTCCTGCTGCTGTGGGCGTTCGTGTTCGCGGTCATCTACTCGCTGCGCGCGGACCTCTTCGGCGTGAAGGTGCGCAAGCTCCCCGAACCCGCGGCGGCCGCTGCCGCCCCCGGCGCCACGAACCCGGTGGCCGGCAGGCCCGCAGCCCCGGCGAGCAGCAAGCCGGTCGCGCCCTCCCCCAAGGCGGGCGGCCCCGCCACCACCGGCACCGTCACGCGCATCGTCGTCACGAGCGGCCCGAAGGCGGGACTCGAGCTGCCGCTGGGCAACGAGCCCCTCACGATCGGACGTTCCAGCGAGTCGGGCCTCGTGATCCGCGACGACTACACCTCCAGCCACCACGCACGGCTCGTGCTGTGGGGCGACCAGTGGATGATCCAGGACCTCGATTCCACCAACGGCACGTGGCACGACGGGCAGCGCGTCGCCGCCCCCGTCGCGATCAAGGTCGGCGCCCCCATCAAGGTGGGCGCGACGACCTTCGAGCTGCGGAAGTAGCGGAACCTCGGCGCATGGTCTTCCAGGGTTCGAGCGTGGCGATATCGCACACCGGCAAGGTGCGCTCCAACAACCAGGACTCCGGTTACGCCGGATCGAACCTGTTCGCCGTCGCCGACGGCATGGGCGGTCACGCCGGCGGCGACGTCGCCTCGAGCATCGCCATCAACCGCCTCGCCGCCCTCGACCACACGTACGACACCCCGTCGGATGCCGAACGGGCGCTGCGCGACGCGATCGCCGACACCGCCTCGCGACTGATCGAGACCGTCAAGGCACAGCCAGAGCTTGCGGGCATGGGCACCACGGTCAGCGCACTGATCATGGTCGACGACTATGCGGTGCTCGCGCACATCGGCGACTCGCGCGTGTACCTCTTCCGTGAGGGCACGCTGACCCAGATCACGACCGACCACACCTTCGTGCAGCGACTGGTCGACTCCGGGCGCATCACTCCGGAGGAGGCGCGGTACCACCCCCGTCGCTCCGTGCTGATGCGGGTGCTGGGCGACACCGACGCCGACCCCGAACTCGACACGTTCATCATGCCCACCCAGCCCGGCGACCGGTGGCTGCTGTGCTCCGACGGCCTTTCCGGCGTGGTCGACGACCCCCAGACCGCCAAGGCGCTCGGCCAGGGCCTTCCTCCTGGCCGCACCGCCGACACGCTCCTGCGCCAGGCGCTCGACGGCGGGGCCCCCGACAACGTCACGATCGTGCTGGTCGACGTGGGCGGGCAGCATCCGGTCTTCATCGGCACCCCCACCGTCGTCGGCTCAGCCTCGAACCCCACCGGCGTCGAGGTGCCCGCCGCCCGTCCCGCCCGTTCGGGCTGGCTGCACGCGGCTCGGCAGGCCGCCAACGAGCCCACCCATTTCGAGCCGGCCGCCGAGTTCCTCGAAGAGCTGATCGAAGAGGACCGCCGCCGCGCCAAGAGCCGTCGCATCTGGTGGGTCGTCTCCCTCGTGGGCGTGCTGCTCGCGCTGGCGGCCGGTCTGTTCGGTGCGTACTCATGGACGCAGACCAGATACTTCGTGGGCGCTGACGCCGACACCGTGGTCGTGTACCGCGGCATCCAGCAGAACATCGGTCCGATCTCGCTGTCCACGCCGTATGCCGACACCGGCATCGACCTCGACGACCTGCCGGCCTTCGTGCGCGACAGCGTCGAGCAGACGATCTCGGCGGGATCGCTGACCGACGCGCAGCGCATCGTCGCCCAGCTCCGCGAGACGTCGGAGGCCACGCCATGACCGCCTCCCCCGACGTCAAGACCGACACCACCGTCGTGAAGGCCCTCCGCAAGCTCCGGATGCCGCAGACCCAGCGCAACCGCGAGCTGTGGCTGCTGCTCTTCGCCTTCGCCCTCAACGCCGCCGCGGTCGCGCTGGTGCAGCTGGGGGCGAACGGGGCGATCGATCCCACCTTCCTCATCTACTGCGGCGGCCTCACCGCCCTGGCGCTGGCCCTGCACATCGTGCTGCGTCTTGTCGCCCCCGCCGCGGATCCGTTCGTCGTCCCCATCGCCACGGTGCTCACCGGCCTCGGCATCGCGATGATCTACCGCATCGACCTGCATTACGACACCCACGGCTGGGCCGCCACCTCGACCCGCCAGCTGGCGTGGGCGGCGATCGCCATCGCCGCCGCGATCGCGATCGTGGTGGCACTGCGCAATTACCGCGTGCTGTTCCGCTACACCTATGTGTTCGGCTTCGTCGGCATCCTGCTGATGCTGCTGCCGATCGTGCCGGGTCTGGGCGCCGACGCCAACGCCGACGTGTGGGTGGACCTCGGCATCTTCTCCTTCCAGCCGGGCGAGCTGGCCAAGATCTCCCTGGCGATCTTCTTCGCCGGCTACCTCGTGCGCACCCGTGAGTCGCTGACCTCGGTCGGCACGCGCTTCCTCGGCATGACCTGGCCGCGCGCCCGCGAGCTCGGGCCGCTGCTGGTGATCTGGCTCGCGTCACTCGGCATCATCGTGCTGCAGCGCGACCTCGGCACGGGACTGCTCATCTTCGGCATGTTCGTCGCGATGCTCTATGTCGCCACGGGCAAGACCAGCTGGGTGGTCATCGGCCTGGTCCTGGCTGCGGGCGGCGCATTCCTCGCCTCGCGCGTGCTCCCGTACGTCCGCGGTCGATTCGAGAACTGGCTGAACGCCTTCGACCCGGAGCTGTACGAAGCCGGCGCCGGCACCTACCAGCTGGCCAACGGCATCTTCGGGCTCGCACAGGGCGGGCTGCTGGGCACCGGGCTCGGGCAGGGACGTCCGTGGCTGACCCCGCTCTCGCAGAGCGACTACATCTTCCCCAGCCTCGGTGAGGAACTCGGGCTGATCGGCGTCTTCGCCATCCTGTGCCTGTACATGGTCTTCACCAGTCGTGGCATCCGCATCGGACTGGCCGGACAGGACGATTTCGGCAAGCTGCTGGCGACCGGCCTGTCGTTCACGCTGGCCCTGCAGGTGTTCATCATGGTCGGCGGCGTCACGCGCATCATCCCGCTCACCGGCCTGACGACGCCCTTCCTCGCGGCCGGCGGGTCGTCACTCGTGGCGAACTGGATCATCGTGGCCCTGCTGCTGCGCATCTCGGATGCCGTGCGCAGCCGTCCCCGGGTGGTGATCGGATGACCAAAGAGCTGCGCAGACTGTCGATGCTCGTGCTGGCGATGTTCCTCGCGCTGTTCGCGTCCACCAGTGTCATCCAGGTGGTGCAGGCCGACTCCCTCGGCGACAACCCGCTCAACCGGCGCGCCCTGTACGACACGTTCGCGGTGCAGCGGGGATCGATCATCGCCAGCGGCGCCGCGATCGCCACGTCCGTGCCCACCGACGATCTCTACGCCTGGCAGCGGGTCTATACCGACCCCGACATGTGGGCCCCGGTCACCGGGTGGATCAACCCGGTGCTGGGCACGGCGACCGGCATCGAGCGCGCGATGAACCAGGAACTCAGCGGCACCGCGGACTCCCAGTTCCTCTCCCGCATCGAGCAGATCATCACCGGGCAGCAGCCGCGCGGATCGAATGTCGTCCTCACTCTGGATGCCGCGGTGCAGCGTGCCGCCTACGACGCCCTCGGCGACCTGCAGGGCGCCGTCGTCGCCATCGAGCCCGACACCGGCCGCATCCTCGCGATGGTCTCGAGCCCCAGCTACGACACCAACCTGCTGGCCTCGCACGACACCGCCGCGGCCGAAGCCGCCTACGTCGCGCTCGAGGACGACCCCCTGCAGCCGCTGGACAACCGGGCCATCGCCGGGCGGATGAACCCGCCGGGGTCGACGTTCAAGCTCGTCGTGGCATCCGCCGCCCTCTCCACCGGCGAGTGGACCGCGCAGTCGACGCTCCCCAACCCCGCCACCTATACGCTGCCGCAGTCCTCGAGCATCGTGCGCAACGCCGGCGGCGGCACCTGCGGCGAGGGTGAGACGGTGACGATCGCCGACGCACTGCGGCTCAGCTGCAACATCCCCTTCGCCGAGCTCGCCGTGGAGCTGGGAGATGACGTCATCCGCGACGAGGCGGAGAAGTACGGCTTCGGGACCGCGTTCTCGCTGCCGCTGGGCGCGGCGGCTTCGGTCTACCCGCCCGCGCTGGACGACGCCGAGACAGCCCTGTCGGGCTTCGGCCAGGGGGACGTGCGCGCCACTCCCCTGCAGATGGCCATGGTCTCCGCCGGCATCGCCAATCAAGGAGTGGTCATGAATCCCCGCATGGTCGATGCGATCATCGCCGCCGACTTCACCGAGCAGCAGCGCTTCGACGACACCGAGCACGGTCGTGCACTCTCCGAGGAGCTCGCCGCGTCGATGACCACCATGATGGTGGCCGATGTCCAATCAGGGGTCGCGAGCGGTGCAACAATAGACGGCGTAGACGTCGCCGGGAAGACCGGCACCGCGGAAAACGGAGTGGACGATCCCTACACGCTGTGGTTCACCGGATTCGCCCCGGCCGACGACCCTGAGGTCGCCGTGGCCGTCGTGATCGAGAACGGCGGCGGGCTCGGCCAGTCAGGCAGCAGCAACAGGATCGCGGCTCCGATCGCGGCAAAGGTCATGGAGGCGGTGCTGAGCAGATGAGACCGACGCAGGGAGTGACCTTCGGCGGCCGATACGAGCTGGACTCGCGGATCGCGATCGGCGGCATGGGCGAGGTGTGGGAGGCCACCGACCACGTCATCGGCCGCACCGTCGCGATCAAGATCCTCAAAGACGAGTACATGGGCGACCCCGGCTTCCTCGAGCGCTTCCGCGCCGAGGCCCGGCACGCGGCCCTCGTCAACCACGAGGGCATCGCGAGCGTGTTCGACTACGGCGAGGAGAACGGCAGCGCCTTCCTCGTCATGGAGCTCGTTCCGGGCGAAGCCCTCTCGACCATCCTCGAGCGCGAGGGGTCGTTGCCCGTCGACAAGACGCTCGACATCGTCGCGCAGACCTCGATGGCCCTGCAGGCGGCGCACGCCGCTGGTCTCGTGCACCGCGACATCAAGCCCGGAAACCTGCTGATCACCCCGGACGGCCGGGTGAAGATCACCGACTTCGGCATCGCCCGCATCGCCGACCAGGTGCCGCTGACCGCCACCGGCCAGGTGATGGGAACGGTGCAGTACCTCTCCCCCGAGCAGGCCTCGGGACACCCGGCATCGCCCGCGACCGACGTCTACTCGCTCGGCATCGTGGCGTACGAGTGCCTCACGGGCAAGCGCCCCTTCACGGGCGAGTCGCAGGTCGCGATCGCCATGGCCCAGATCAACGAGCAGCCTCCGCCGCTGCCGTCGACGGTGCCCGCTCCCGTGCAGAACCTCGTCATGGCGATGATCGCCAAGAAGCCCGACGACCGGCCCGCGACCGCGTCGGCCGTCGCGCGTGCCGCCTCGGCGCTCCGCCGGGGCGACGTGGCCGCGGCCGCGGCGGCCGTGCCCGCCATCGCCGGGGGCGCCGGTGCCGTCGACGAGGTGACGCAGCTGCTGACGCCCGGACTGTCGACGCAGGATGCCACCCGCATCCTGCCCGCCACGACGACGATGGGCGCCGGCGCCGACGCGGCATTCGCCGCCGACGGCGAGGGCGAGGACAAGCCCAAGCGCAAGCGCAGCCCGTGGACGTGGCCCCTCATCGCCCTCATCGTGCTGCTGCTGCTCGTGCTCGGTGGCACGGTGTGGGCGCTGCTGTCCAACGGCGAGCCCGAGGAGCAGGCTCCGAGCACCTCCGCCAGCGTGCCGCCCTCACGCGCACCGTCGCCGTCGGCGTCCGCCACGCCCGACGACACCGTGAACGTCGACGCCTCGACGCTCGAGGGCCAGAGCTGCGACGACGCGTCCGCAGCGCTGGGCGCACTGGGCCTCGGCGCCACCTGCGTCGAGGGCGACGCCGCTCCCGACGAGGGCAGCCAGGGCATCGTCTACCGCGTCAACCCGACAGGGAACCTCCCCGCCGGCACCGTGGTGGAGCTCACCGTCTACGGCCCGCAGGTGGCCCTGAGCGCGCCCGCCGCCCCGTCGCTGCCCGCGACGGTCGAACCCGACGCCACCGTGCAGGTCACCTGGCCGGGATACACCTGCCCCTCGGGTCAGGGCAGCGTCAGCGCCTACACCCTCAGCGCCGTCAACGGCGTCTTCGCGGCCAACGGCCAGTCCACCGCGGACTTCGGTGGCGGGGAGCGCGCCGGCCAGCTGCGCGTGGTGGGCGACGCCGGCCAGTCCGTGATCGTGACCTACACGGTGACCTGCAGCGGCGGCAGCGCCGGACAGCGCACCACAGGCACCTCCGGCGAGGCCGTCGCCCAGATCGAGGCCCCCGCCGCACCCACACCCGAGCCGTCCACCGACAGCGACGGCGAGAGCGACACCCAGCCCTGACCTCGGCACCCGTCCAGGTTGGGCGGATGCCGAGACACTAGGCTGGATGTTCTACTCAGGGGGGTGACCGTGTCGGCTGAGCCGCGCGTGCTGTCGGGACGCTATCGCGTCGACGAACCCATCGGCCGGGGCGGCATGGCCCGTGTCTACCGGGGTTACGACCTCACTCTCGGGCGCGCCGTCGCCGTCAAGATCCTCAAGCGCGAGCTGGCCGAGGACAGTGCCTTCCGCACCCGCTTCCGGCTCGAGGCGCAGGCGGCATCCCGCATGTCCCACCCCACCATCGTGCGGGTGTACGACGCCGGCGAAGACACCGAGACCGACCCGGATGGCTCGGTGCACCCGCTTCCCTACATCGTCATGGAGCTCGTCCAGGGCGTGCTGCTGAAGGATCTCGTCTCAGAGGGCCCGCTCCCCGTCGACACGGCGGTGCGCTACGTCGACGGCATCCTCGAAGCCCTGGAGTATTCGCACCGTGCCGGTGTCGTCCACCGCGACATCAAGCCCGGCAACGTGATGGTGACCGACTCCGGCCAGGTGAAGGTCATGGACTTCGGCATCGCCCGGGCGGTGTCGGACTCGTCATCGACCGTCGCCGACACGACCGCCATCCTCGGCACCGCCGCCTACTTCTCCCCCGAGCAGGCCAAGGGCGAGCCGGTCGACGCGCGCGCCGACGTGTACTCCACCGGAGTGGTGCTGTACGAGCTGCTCACCGGGCGCCAGCCGTTCCGTGGCGAGAGCCCGGTGGCCGTGGCCTACCAGCACGTCAGCGAAACGCCCCTGGCGCCGAGCGAGGTGAACCCCTCCGTGCCCCGCGCCCTCGACGCCGTCGTGCTGCGGGCACTGGCCAAGGACCCCTTCCAGAGGTTCCAGGATGCCGCGGCGTTCCGTGAGGCGCTCGACGCGACCGTCGACGGCAAGGCGCCGTCGCGGCGCCAGGTCGACGCGCTCACCCACCAGCTGTACGGACCCGACCCGCGTCAGGCGCAGGACACCGCCCGGTCGCTCAGGCAGCTGAGCACCGACACGACGATGACGCGCACGCAACCCGGTCCGCCGGTGGCGTGGATCTGGGCGGGCGTGGCGCTCATGGCCGTGCTGCTGGTCTCGGTGCTGTTCTGGGTCGTGACGATCCCGCCCGGATCAGGCGTGCCCAGCAACGCCCGCATCGTCCCGGACGTCGTGGACATGTCCTACGACCGGGCGGAGGAGCAGCTGCTCGCCGCTGACCTGCAGCCCCAGCGCATCGATGAGAGCAGCGACAGCGTCGCTGCGGGAAACGTGATCCGCGTCGAACCGGCCGTCGGCACCTCGGTGGCGGTCGGGGAAGACGTCGACGTGTACGTCTCATCCGGCATCGAGACCACGGCCGTTCCTCCCCTGGTGGGCCTCGATCGCGCGGCGGCCGAGCAGGCTCTGGTCGACGCGGGGCTCCGCCCGGGCAGCGCGGTTCAGCGCAACGACCCGGCAGCGGCCGAAGGCCTCGTGCTGTGGGCGTCGTACGAGGCGGGCACCGACGTCCCGCAGGGCACCATGGTGAACCTCGAGGTCGCCACCGGCAGGGTGACCCTCGTCAACGTCGCCGGCTACACGCTCGAAGCGGCCACGCGCGAACTCGAGTCCGACAGCCTGCAGCTCACGGTGCTCCCCGTGGAGGACCCGTCGTGCCCCGCCACGCCGGGCGGCCCCACGGTGCTGTCGCAGTCCCTCGCTCCCGGCGACGTGCCGATCCACTCCACGGTCGAGCTGACGTACTGCACCGGCTCCTAGCCGGCCGATGCCGCCCGGTGCGGCTGCAGACCTGCCCCGCGGCCGGCGGCATCCGCCACGCCCACCCGCTCCAGCCAGTTGCCGAGCAGCCGGTATCCACCCTCGGTGAGCACGCTCTCGGGGTGGAATTGCACGCCGTCCAGGGGAAGGCGGCGGTGGGTGAGACCCATCACGATCCCGGAAGCGGTGCGGCTGGTGACCCGCAGGTCCGCAGGAAGCGTGCGCTCGGTGACCGCCAGCGAGTGGTACCTGCCGGCGATGAAGGGATCGGGGAGCCCGGCGTAGAGCGGGTCACCGTCGTGGTGCACGGCGCTGGTCATCCCGTGGACGAGTTCGGGGGCTCGCCCCACGTCCGCTCCGAAGGCGGCCGCGAGCGCCTGGTGGCCCAGGCACACGCCCAGAAGCGGCATCTGCGCCCGTGCGGCTGCCTGCACGACGGCGATCGACGCGCCGGCACGGGCGGGTGTGCCCGGACCGGGTGAGATCAGCACGCCGGCGAACCCGGCGATCGCGGCATCCGGCTCGCGGATCTCGTCCGCCTCCACCACGCGTGCCTGCGCACCGAGCTCCTGGAGGTAGCCGATCAGGGTGTGCACGAAGCTGTCATGGTTGTCGACGACCAGCACCCGCCCGCTCACTGGACCGTGACGTCCTCGGGGGCGATGAAGCCCGAGACCCACGGGAAGACGTGGAAGAACAGGGCGTAGACGACGGCGGCCGCCAGCAGGATCAGGATCACGACCCGGAGCCACCACGGACCGGGCAGAATCCGCCACAGCGCTGCGTACATCAGGCCCCTTCCGTGGATGCCAGGGAGTCCGGGGCGCCGTCGGCGCGCGGAGTGAACGACTCGAACACCGCGTACGCCGCCAGGCGCTCCGCCGTGGACCACATCGGGCTGCACGTGGTCAGGGTCAGATAACGCCCGTCCGCGGCGACCCCCGGACGCTGCGGCACCGGCTCCAGCACCGACACCTCATCCGGTCGCACGTACTCCATGTTGCGGAAGCGGTACGTGTACCACCCCTCCTCCGTCTCGAGCACGATGGCGTCGCCGATCTGCAGCGACGGCACGTTCTCGAACGGTGCGCCCTGCGTGTAGCGATGGGCTGCCAGTGCGACGTTGCCCATGTCCCCCGGCATGGCCGTCCCCGGGTAGTGGCCGACGCCGATGGGGTCGAGAACCCGCGCCTTGCTGATCCCCTCGGCCACGGGGAACACCCAGTCGTCTCCGAACCGTGGGATGTGGAGGGCACCGAAGATCTCGGCATCCCCCACCGCGGCGGGGACGACGGGCTCCGGCGCCGCCGTCTGCGGATCGGCCGAGGGAGCGGGCGTCGCCTCGGGAGTCGCTTGCTCCTGGGCCCCCCATTCCCGGGTGATCTCGCGGGCCTGCGACTGACGCTCTGCGCCGATGATCGCATCGCCGATCCACAGTTGCCACACCACGTAGAGCAGCACCACGACGCCGAGGGTGATGAGGATCTCACCGATCACGCCCACCACGCTGACGCGGCCGCGCGAGGCGGCGCGACGACGGCGCCGGAGCGGCGAGGGGGTGGGGTCGGACACGTCTGCATCCTAACGACGCGGTATGAGCAGGCGCTGCGGCTAAACTGGCCGGCATGGCATCTTCCGACAAGCCCGGCGAGCCCGTCTCCGAGCGCACCGAGGGCGACGCCGCCCCCAATCCCGTGTGGTTCAAGCCCATCATGTTCGGGCTGATGCTGCTGGGGCTGGTGTGGGTGCTCGTCTTCTACCTGAGCAGCACGCAGTTCCCCATCCCCGGGATCGGCGCGTGGAACCTCGTGATCGGCTTCGGCATCGCGTTCATCGGCTTCCTGATGACGACGCGGTGGCGCTGAGCGAACCCTCCACACCCCCTCCACACCTGTGAATTACACCGGTGTGATTCATCCCCAGGCTGGGGATGAATCTGTGGATAACTATCCGTAGACCGCCGCCGGGATGACCAGCAACGCCAGCAACCCCGCTCCGACGGCCACGAGCAGCCAGATCTGCTGTCGCCGCTGACGCAGCGCGCGCGTGCGGGCGAAGATGAACCCCACGAGTGCGCCCACAAGGCCGCCACCGATGTGCGCCTGCCACGAGATGCCGGACCCCGGCAGGAACGTGATGACAAGGTTCAGTCCCAGGAGCACGGCGATGGCCGTCACGTTCGCGCCGAGATGCCGCCCGATGACGAACATCGCGCCGAGCAGTCCCCACACGCCGCCCGAGGCGCCGACGAGCCAGGTGCCCGGCGCGAGCAGGGCGACCAGCACCGAGCCGCCCAGCGCGCTGAGCCCGTAGAGCGCGAGGAAGCGCCCGCGGCCGAGCAGGGGTTCGAGACTGCGCCCCAGTGCCCACAGCGCCAGCATGTTCAGCGCGAGATGCCAGAGGCTCGCGTGAACGAACGTCACGGTCAGCAGGCGCCACGGCTGCAGTCCGAACCCCGGGAGCAGGTACGCGCTGTTGAAGGCCAGCAGCGAGCCGACCGCGTCTCCCACCACCCCCGGGATCAAGCCGATCAACGAGATCACCGACGTGACGATCACGAGCGCATACGTCGCGAGCGGCCGGGTGTCGGTCGACCGCGAGCGGAACGCCCGCGGTCGGGACGGCATGCGCGTGACCTTCGCCGCCTGCTGCTGATCGCGCAGGCACTCCGGACAGATCACACCGACCGGCATCTGCGTCTGGCACTCGGGACAGATCGTGCGCAGGCACCGCTGGCACAGCACGAAGCTCTGCCGGTCAGGATGCCGGTAGCAGAAGTTCTCCGGATTGGTGCGGAAGTCCGGTGAGGTCACGCGCCGAGTCGGCCCGCGCTCAGACGGCCGCGATGTCGATGGAGGAGATCACGACGGGCTCGACCGGGCGGTCGCCCGCGGCGGTCGGAACCTTGGCGATCTCGTCGACCACGGCACGCGAGGCGTCGTCGGCGACCTCACCGAAGATGGTGTGCTTGCCGTTGAGCCACGGGGTGGGGTCGGTGGTGATGAAGAACTGCGAACCGTTCGTGCCCTCGGCCTTGCCGGTGATCGCGTTGCGGCGAAGGCCCGCGTTGGCCATGGCCAGCAGGTACGGCGCGCCGAAGGTCAGCTCGGGGTGGATCTCGTCGTCGAACGTGTAGCCGGGGCCGCCGACGCCCTTGCCGAGCGGGTCGCCGCCCTGGATCATGAAGCCGGGGATGATGCGGTGGAAGATCACGTCCGTGTACAGCGGACCCTCGCCGGGCTTGCCCGTGGCGGGATCGGTCCAGGCGCCGGTTCCGTCGGCCAGGCCGATGAAGTTCTGCACCGTGCGGGGTGCGTGGTCTCCGAAGAGGTTGACGACGATGTCGCCGTGGTTGGTGTGCAGGGTCGCGACCGCAGTGGGGAGTGCCATGTCGTACATTCTCGCAGAGTTATGTGCAACCCCTCCCGTCTGGGGGTGCGCACGTCTGGCAAGATATGGAGAAACGTGTCCGAGCGATATAGGGAGGGCCCCTCGTGAGCCTCAGCCGCAAGCGCAAGAAGGAACTCCGCAAGCTCCAGAAGCAGGCGAACACCCTCTGGGAAACCCAGCAGGTACTCGTCGGTGAGGCGGCCAACGTCGCCAAGGAGGCCAGCCGTCAGCTCGGCCACTACCGGCGCGAGAATGTCATGCCCGTCATCAGCGGCGCGTACGGGCAGTACGCCGCCCCGTACGTCTCCAAAGCCACGCAGGTGTCGCGCCAGGTGCTGAACGACAAGGTCGTTCCCGCTGCCGGTGCCGTCGTCGGCTCCGCGATGTCGGTGTGGGACGCCGCGAACGACACCCGTGCGCGGGTGGCCGCCGGGCGGGGATTCGCCGCTCCCGACGTGGCGCAGTACTCCAAGAAGGCCGACAAGTACAGCAAGGATGCCGCGAAGAAGCTTGCCAAGAAGCTCGCTCTCGTCGCTCCGGAGCCGAAGAAGCGCATCGGCGCCGGCAGCGTCATCGCGATCATCCTCGGAGTCTCCGCAGCACTCGGCGTCGCCTACGCCGCGTGGCAGACGCTGCGCGCCGACGACGAGCTCTGGGTTGCAGATGACCCGCTGAGCGCGCCGGACGCGTGACGACACCGTCCGAGAGTCTCTCTCGAGCCCGCGACGCCGCACAGGCGCGCGGGCTCGAGGTGTCTTTCCGGGAGCGACCTGCCGCGCGCAGCCTTGCCGAGGCCGCCGCGCTGCTCGGCATCCGCCCCGCCGACATCGTGAAGACCCTCGTGGTCAAGCGCAGCGACGACACCTATCTCTTCGCCCTCGTGCCCGGCGATCGGGTGATCTCCTGGCCGAAGCTCCGCGCCGTCGTCGGGGTGAACAAGCTGCGGCTCCCCGACGCCGACCACGCCCTCGCCGCGACCGGGTACGCGCGCGGCACGATCGTCCCCATCGGCAGCACGGTGGACTGGCCGGTGTTCGCCGATGAGCGCATCACGGGCAAGCGCATCGCCATGGGGGCCGGCGCCCCCGGCTACAGCCTGTTCGTCGACGCCGACGCGCTGATCGCGGCGTACGGTGCGACCGTGGCCGACATCTCCGTCGAAGAGCCGCCCGGAGCACCCCTCAGCTGACCTCGGCCATCTTCAGCGCGATGTCCACGAGCTTCACGCGCTGCAGCCGCGATACCCCCGGGACCGGGAACCACTGCGCACGGTCGGTCGATCCGTCCAGCTCGTCGCGCAGGCGCCCGCCCGTCACCCGGGCGGAGTACACGATCCGCAGCGTGTGGAGGGGCTCCTCGGAGTCCTCCAGCCGGCGCGAGGCCGGGATGACCCGCGAGTGGATGCCGAGAAGCTCGTCGACGGCGACCTTGTAGCCCGTTTCCTCGCGCACCTCGCGGCGGACGGCGTGCTCGGGGTCCTCGCCCGCTTCCAGGCCCCCGCCCGGCATCGTCCAGCCGGAGCGGCCGTTCTCGTTCCAGTGCGCCAGCAGCACGCGGTCGTCGTCATCCCTGACGACGGCGTAGGCGGCGACTCGAAGTTGCATGCGAGCGACTCTATCGAGCCGGCGGGGGACTGCCGGGGGCGGTCGCGGCCTGCGGTGGGCATCGGTTAGGGTACGGCCACACACCCCGGGTCCCGGCCCGCGGGGCGGTGGGGCATACGGAAAGCGCCGCCCCGGAGGACGGCGCTTTCTCGACTGTGGAGCCTAGGAGATTCGAACTCCTGACATCCTGCTTGCAAAGCAGGCGCTCTACCAACTGAGCTAAGGCCCCGGGGCTGTGTTGTGGGGCTACCAGGACTTGAACCTGGGACCTCTTCATTATCAGTGAAGCGCTCTAACCGCCTGAGCTATAGCCCCGTCTGCCGCGATTTCTCATCGGCAACCTCCAAGACTTTACCCGACGCGACCCGGTTTCACGAAACCGAGTCGCGCCCGGGCGCGTCAGTTGGAGGTGAACCCGACGAGCAGGCCGCCGGTGATCTTCACCATCAGGTTGTAGATGCCCGCCACGACCGCGCCCAGCACCGTGAAGACGATGAGGTTGAGGATCGCGATGACGGCGGCGAACGCCATCACCTGCGGGAGTCCGATGAACGATGTGAGCGAGACCGTGCCGTCGGTGAATGCCACGAAGAGCTCGTCGAGCTTCGCCAGCAGCGTGGTGGCCTCGAGCACCAGGTAGACCAGGAAGATCGACACGACCGTCACGATCGCGAGGGCCACCGAGGCCAGGAACGACAGCTTCACCGCGGACCAGAAGTCCACGTACACCAGGCGCAGCCGCACCTGCTTGGAGCTGGTCTTGCTGGAGGACTTCTTAGCCAGCTTGTCGGCTACCGTGCTCATGCGTCAGTACTCTCTTCCGGGGTCTCGGGGGAGGCGGTCCCGTCTGCGGGTCCGGCGGCCGCCGCATCGGCATCCACCGCCGCATCGGCATCCACTGCCGCCTCGGCTCGCTCGGCCAGGCCACGCTCTCCGTTGCGGGCGATCGCCAGGATGCGATCCTCGTCGTCCGGGCGTGCGAACACGACACCCATGGTGTCGCGGCCCTTGGCAGGCACCTCGGCCACGGCAGAGCGTACCACCTTGCCGCTGGCAAGAACCACGAGCACCTCGTCCTCCTCGCCGACGATGAGGCCGCCGGCCAGGTCTCCGCGGTCCTCGTTCAGCTTGGCCACCTTGATGCCCAGGCCGCCGCGGCCCTGCACCCGGTACTCGCCGATGCTCGTGCGCTTGGCGTAGCCGCCCTCGGTCACGACGAAGACGTAGCCGTCGTCGTGGGCGACGGATGCCGAGAGCAGGCTGTCGTCGCCCCGGAAGGACATGCCCTTCACGCCCTCTGTGCTGCGCCCCATGGGGCGCAGGGACTCATCGGTCGCGGTGAAGCGCAGCGACATGCCGTGCCGCGAGATGAGCAGCACGTCGTCGGTCTCGTCCACGAGCAGCGCGCTGACGACCTCGTCGTCCTCGCGCAGGCGGATTGCGATGATGCCGCCCTGGCGGTTGGTGTCGTACTCGGTCAGGCGCGTCTTCTTGACCAGGCCGCCCCGGGTGGCGAGCACCAGATACGTCGCGGCCGTGTAGTCGCGGATGTCGAGGATCTGGGCGATCTCCTCGTCGGGCTGCAGCGCCAGCAGATTGGCCACGTGCTGGCCCTTGGCATCGCGCCCGGCCTCGGGCACCTCGTAGCCCTTCGAGCGATAGACGCGGCCCTTCGTCGTGAAGAACAGCAGCCAGTGGTGCGTCGTGGTGACGAAGAAGTGCTCCACCACGTCGTCGGCGCGCAGCTGGGCGCCCTTGACGCCCTTGCCGCCGCGGTGCTGCGAGCGGTAGTTGTCACTGCGCGTGCGCTTGATGTAGCCGGCGCGGGTGACGGTGACGACCATCTCCTCTTCGGGGATGAGGTCCTCGATCGACATGTCGCCGTCGAACCCGTGGAGGATGTGCGTGCGACGCTCGTCACCGAACTTGTCCACGATGCCGGTCAGTTCGTCGCGGATGATCTCGCGCTGACGCAGAGGGCTCGCGAGGATGCTGTTGTAGTCCGAGATCTTGATCTCGAGGGCCGTGGCCTCGTCGACGATCTTCTGTCGCTCGAGGGCCGCCAGGCGACGCAGCTGCATCGACAGGATGGCATCGGCCTGGTCGTCGTCGATCTCCAGCAGCACCTTCAGACCCTCGCGCGCCTCGTCGACGGTCGGGGAGCGGCGGATGAGCGCGATGACCTCGTCCAGGGCGTCGAGGGCCTTCAGGTAGCCGCGCAGGATGTGCATGCGCTTCTCGGCTTCGCGCAGGCGGTAGCGAGTGCGCCGCACGATCACTTCGACCTGGTGCTCGATCCAGTACGAGACGAACCCGTCCAGCGGCAGCGTGCGCGGCACGCCGTCGACGATGGCGAGCATGTTCGCGCCGAAGTTCTCCTGCAGCTGCGTGTGCTTGTACAGGTTGTTCAGCACGACCTTCGCCACCGCGTCGCGCTTGAGGACGATGACCAGGCGCTGGCCCGTGCGGTCGGAGGTCTCGTCGCGGATGTCGGCGATGCCGTGGAGCTTGCCGTCACGGGCGAGGTCCCGGATCTTCGCCGCGACGTTGTCGGGGTTCACCTGGTAGGGCAGCTCCGTGACCACGAGGCACGTGCGTCCCTGGATCTCCTCCACGGAGACGACCGCGCGCATGGTGATCGAGCCGCGCCCCGTGCGCTGCGCTTCGCGGATGCCGCGGGTGCCGAGGATCTGCGCGCCGGTGGGGAAGTCGGGGCCGGGGATGCGCTGCATGAGCGCCTCGAGCAGCTCCTCACGGGTGGCTTCCGGGTTCTCCAGCGCCCACAGCGCACCGTCGGCGACCTCACGCAGGTTGTGCGGCGGGATGTTGGTCGCCATGCCGACCGCGATGCCGACCGAGCCGTTGACGAGCAGGTTCGGGAACCGGGCGGGGAGCACGGACGGCTCCTGTGTGCGGCCGTCGTAGTTGTCCTCGAAATCGACGGTCTCCTCGTCGATGTCGCGGACCATCTCGAGCGCCAGCTGCGCCATCTTGGTCTCGGTGTATCGCGGGGCTGCGGCGCCCATGTTCCCCGGAGAGCCGAAGTTGCCCTGGCCGTCGGCGAGCGGGTAGCGCAGCGACCACGGCTGCACGAGGCGCACGAGGGCGTCGTAGATCGCGCTGTCACCGTGCGGGTGGTACTGACCCATCACCTCGCCCACGACGCGGGCGCACTTCGAGAACGCCTTGTCTGGGCGGTAGCCGCCGTCGTACATGCCGTAGATCACGCGGCGGTGCACGGGCTTCAGCCCATCGCGCACGTCGGGCAGCGCGCGGCCCACGATCACGCTCATGGCGTAGTCGAGGTAGCTGCGCTGCATCTCGACCTGCAGGTCGACCTGGTCGATGTTGCCGTGCTCGTACCCGTCGATCGGGGCGGGGCGCTTGTCGTCAGTCATGTCGTCTCAGTTCCGATTCCGCTCGTGCCGCGCTCAGATGTCCAGGAAGCGGACGTCCTTGGCGTTGCGCTGGATGAATCCGCGCCGCGCCTCGACGTCCTCGCCCATGAGCACCGAGAAGATCTCGTCCGCCGCGGCGGCATCGTCGATCGTCACCTGCCGCAGAGTGCGGGTCTCGGGGTCCATCGTGGTCTCCCACAGCTCCTTGGCGTTCATCTCGCCCAGACCCTTGTAGCGCTGCACGCCGTTGTCCTTCGGGATCCGCTTGCCGGCGGCGATACCCTCGGCCATCAGGGCGTCGCGCTCCCGGTCGCTGTAGACGTATTCGTGGTCGGAGTTCGTCCACTTCAGTCGGTACAGCGGCGGCTGCGCGAGGTAGACGAAGCCGGCCTCGATCAGCCCGCGCATGTAGCGGAAGAGCAGCGTCAGCAGCAGGGTCGTGATGTGCTGGCCGTCGACGTCGGCATCCGCCATCAGCACGATCTTGTGATAGCGCGCCTTGTCGACGGAGAAGTCCTCGCCGATCCCGGTGCCGAAGGCCGAGATCATCGCCTGGATCTCGGCGTTGCCGAGCGCGCGGTCAAGGCGCGCCTTCTCGACGTTGAGGATCTTGCCGCGGAGCGACAGGATGGCCTGGCGCTCGGGGTCGCGTCCGCTCACCGCGGAGCCGCCGGCGGAGTCACCCTCGACGAGGAAGATCTCGCTGATCGAGGGATCCTTGCTGGTGCAGTCCTTCAGCTTGTCCGGCATGGATGCCGACTCGAAGACGCTCTTGCGACGGGCCGTCTCGCGGGCCTTGCGGGCGGCCAGACGTGCGGTGGCGGCGTCGATCGCCTTGCCGATCACGCGCTTGGCCTGGGCGGGGTTGCGATCGAGCCAGTCGGTGAGCTGATCGCCCACGACCTTCTGCACGAACGCCTTCGCCTCGGTGTTGCCCAGCTTCGTCTTGGTCTGGCCCTCGAACTGCGGCTCGGAGAGCTTCACCGAGATGACGGCCGTGAGTCCCTCACGGATGTCCTCGCCGGTGAGGTTGTCGTCCTTCTCCTTGAGCATGTTGTTCGCCCGCGCGTAGCGGTTGACCAGGGTGGTCAGCGCCGCACGGAAGCCCTCTTCGTGCGTGCCGCCCTCGTGGGTGTTGATCGTGTTGGCGAAGGTGTAGACGTTCTCGGTGTAGCTCGTCGTCCACTGCATCGCCAGTTCGAGCGCGATGTGGCGCACCCGGTCCTCGGACTCGATCTCGATGATCTCGTCGTTGACGACCTCGGCCTTGCGCACCTTGTTGAGGTACTCGACGTAGTCGACGAGGCCGCGCTCGTAGTGGAAGTCGTCGTGCGGCTGGTGCTCGACGGCTGTGCCGTCGGGGAGATCCACCATGTACACGGAGTCGGGACGCTCGTCGGTGAGTGTGATGCGCAGGCCCTTGTTGAGGAAGGCCGTCTGCTGGAAGCGGGTGCGCAGCGTGTCGTAGTCGAAGTGCACGGACTCGAAGATCGTGTCATCCGGCCAGAACTCGATCATCGTCCCGGTCTCGGAGGTCTCCTCGGCCTGCGCGAGGGGCGCCTGCGGGACGCCGCCGTCGCGATACGACTGACGCCACGCGTGACCCTGCCGCTTGACCTCGACCTCGAGTCGGCTCGACAGCGCGTTGACCACCGAGGAGCCGACGCCGTGCAGGCCGCCGGAGACCGCGTATCCGCCGCCGCCGAACTTGCCGCCGGCGTGCAGCACGGTGAGCACGACCTCGACCGTGGACTTGCCCTCGGTGCGGTGGATGTCGACGGGGATGCCACGACCGTTGTCCACGACGCGGATGCCGCCGTCGGGCAGGATCGTCACCCGGATGGTGTCGCAGTACCCGGCGAGGGCCTCGTCGACGGAGTTGTCGACGATCTCGTACACCAGGTGGTGGAGTCCTCGCTCGCCCGTGGAGCCGATGTACATGCCGGGACGCTTGCGGACCGCTTCGAGACCCTCGAGGACCTGAATCTCATCCGCGCCGTACGCGCTGTCCCGTGCCGGCGCCGTCCGCGATTCGGGTTCTTCGGAAACGCTGTCGGGATTCTGAGACGTCATAGGTTTCGAGCGCTCCACATCGATCGTGCGTGAGCGTCCAGTCTATCGGGTTTCGTGGCTCGTCCGCGGCCTGAATGCCCCTGTGGCGCGATGAAAATCGTCGGAATGGCCCAGATCGTGGGTCAACCGTATGTATCGCGGGGACCGCGCCCTGGAATCGCTCTGCGACCCCATTTCCAGGAGGGGACGTCCGGCCCCACGAAGCGGATGCTCGACACCCCCGCCTCGGGGAAGCGCCGCACGATCTCGGTGACGATGGTCGCGCGCATGAGGGTGAGCTGCCGCGCCCACGCGGTGGAATCGCATTGCACCGTGAGCACGCCGTCGCCCAGCGCCACCGGCGAGGCGTGGCGCGCGGTCTCCTCGCCGGCGACCTGCTCCCACTGCAGCACCAGGTCCTCGCGGGCGAGCTGCGAGTTCCATCCGGCGGCGCGGGTGAGGTCCGCGACGATGTCGCCGAGACCGTGGGGATCGCGTCCGGGGGTGAAGGGAGCGTTCTCGTCATCGGTCACGGGTCGGCGGCGACGCCGTGAGCGCTGCGTCGGCTCGAGTCCCCGCAGCCGCATGTAGGTGGCGATGGTCTCGGGAATGCGCGTCGGGTCAGTCATGCTCGGCCTCCACGATGCGACCCGCCTCGACCCGGACGGTCCGTGCGCGCAGCGCCTGCGGCACATCTTCTTCGACCGCGGCGGTGACGACCACCTGCTCGTAATCGGCGACGAGCCCGGCCAGCCGGCTGCGGCGATCAGCGTCGAGCTCGGCGAAGACGTCGTCGAGAATCAGCACGGGGTCCCCGAGCCGGGATTCCGCCCGCAGCAACTGCGCGGATGCCAGGCGCAGGGCGAGCGCCACCGACCACGATTCCCCGTGCGAGGCGTATCCCTTCACCGGCAGGCCCCGTACCCGCAGCAGCATGTCGTCGCGATGGGGGCCGGTGAGGGTGAGACCGCGCTCGAGCTCCGCGGTGCGGCGCGCGGCGAGGGCGGAGCGGAAGAGCGCTTCGACGGCGGTCGCGTCTGAGGCGGTCGCGGCTGACGCCGCATCCTCTTCGGGATCCGCGCCGTCCACCGACAATGCCCAGACGAGTTCCGGGCTGTGGTCGGCGCCGGCGATGGAGGAGTAGGCGTCGACCAGAGGCTGGGTGAGTTCGGCCGCCAATGCCAGCCGGGCGCGGATGACCTGCGTGCCGAGCGTGACGAGCTTGTCATCCCAGACGTCGAGGGTCGCCAGCGCGTCGCCGCGGACACCCCGTGCTCTCGCGGACTTCAGCAGGGCGGTGCGCTGCTTGAGCACGCGATCGTAGTCGGCGAGCACTCCCGCCATGCGCGGGCTGCGCTGGATGAGCAGCTGATCGGCGAAACGGCGGCGGGCAGAGGGATCGCCGCGCACGATCTGCAGGTCTTCCGGGGCGAACAGCACCACCTGCGCGTAGCGCGGCAGCTCTGCGGGCTTCACCGGGGCACCGTTGACCCGCGCCTTGTTCGATCCCTGGCGGTTCACCTGGGCTTCGAGCTGCACGCGTCGCTCACCGTGAGCGAGCCGGGCTCGGACGATCGCGGCATCCGCCCCGTCGCGCACCATCGGCGCGTCGTTCGAGACGCGGTGCGACCCCAGCGTGGCGAAGAACGCGATCGCCTCGACCAGGTTCGTCTTGCCCTGGCCGTTGCGGCCGACGAAGACGTTGGCCCCCGGCGACAGTGCGACGTCGGCCGCCGCGTAATTGCGGAAGTCCACGAGGCTGAGCTGCTCGACGATCACCGAATCACCTTAGTTCGCCGGTCCGACAGGCCGCCGGGCGGGCGGCGGGTCAGCGCAGGAGCAGGTTGGGCTGCAGCAGGTACTTGAACGATCCTTCGCCCGCCTTGTCCACCGACGTCTGCGCCGTGATCAGCACCGGGCTGAGCTTGTTGGCGTTCTCGCTGGAGGTGAACGTGATGCGGGTGAACTCGCTGCGGACGGCGCCGAGAGCCTCGATGAGGTACTGGGGGTTCAGGCCCAGGGTGACGTCCTCGCCGACGAGCGTGGCATCCACGGACTCGGTCGCCCGAGCCTGTTCGGTGCCTGAGGCGTCCATCGAGACGCTGTCGACCGTGAACGTGAACCGCAGTGGCGCCGAACGGTCGAGCACGAGGGACACACGGCGCACCGCTTCGACCAGATCTGCGGTGTTGACCACGGCGTGGTGCTCAGTCTGCTCGGGGAACAGGCGGCGCACCGGCGGGAAGTTGCCCTTGATCAGCAGCGATGTGACCGTCTTGTTTCCGGAGGTGAACGCGATGATCTCGCGGTCACCGGTGCCGGAGAAGGCGATCGAGATGTCGCCGGAGTGCGCGAAGGTCTTTCCGACTTCGGTCAGGGTGCGAGCCGGAACGAGCGCGGTCGTCGTTTCGTCGGATGCCGCAGAGCCGCCGTCCCACGGCAGTTCGCGCAGCGCCACGCGATAGCGGTCGGTGGCGACGAGGCTGAGCTGCGTGCCCGAGACCTCGAGCTGCACGCCGGTGAGCACCGGGGTCACGTCGTCGCGGGAGGCGGCGAAGGCGACCTGGGCGATGGCGGTGGCGAAATCGTCGGCGGGGACGAGGCCCGATTCTCCCGACACCTCAGGGATCGCGGGGTACTCCTGCACCGGCATGGACGACAGGGTGAACCGAGCCGACCCGCAGGTGAGCAGGATGCCGCCGTCTTCTTCGAGGCTCATCTGCACCGGGGCCTGCGGAAGCTTGCTGGCGATGTCGGCGAGGAGGCGCCCGTGCACCAGGATCGTGCCCGGCTCGTCGACAGTCGCGTCGATCGTCGTTCGGGCGGATGCCTCGTAGTCGAAAGCCGAGAGTGACAGGCCGGCGTCGGTGGCTTCGATGAGCACGCCCGCGAGGATCGGCTGCGGATTGCGCTGCGGCAGAAGCTTCACGACGAACGACACGGCCTCGCTGAAGACATCGCGATTGACGTGGAACTTCACAGGTGCTCCCTTGATGGCGGTAGGGCCTCCAATGCTAGCGCCACGAAGCCGCTGCCCCGGAAGACGTCGATCGCAGCGGCGTCACGGTGATGGACCCGGAATTCATAGAGAAGGTTCTGTCATCTTGTTAACAGCTGTGGAAACTGTGGATAACTTCGTCGATCCCTGTCGGCACAACCGAACTACACGCGTGTGACTTGTGAAATGGCTGCGGATTCGCGTGATTGCAAGGGCTGCAGGGCGGTGCTCGAAAACTCTTGTCATCCACAGGCCGGTCGGATCCACTCACAATCTTGTCGGCGCGTCCCACATTTATCCACAGGTTTTCCACACTGTGTAGAACCGGATGATCGGACCCCGCAGGTACCCTGTCAAGCGCCACGAGATCGCATATGCCGGGCCCGCAGACATGCGCGAGGGGGAATGAGCGCGAGCGGGCGGAGCAGGCCGCGAGGGATGCCGCGGGACGGCAGAGCGCAGCACAGGGCGCACCGGCAGGGCGCGCCGAAGCGGCCCGCTGCGACGGCTACCGCGACGCCGGGCGTCGCGGTAGCGGGAGGGCGTCGAGCGCCCGTCAGCGGCCGTTGCGACCGAGCTGCGTGGTGATCTCCGACACCTGGTTGTAGATCGAGCGCCGCTCCTTCATGAGCTCGCTGATCTTCTTATAGGCGTACATGACCGTGGTGTGATCGCGGTTGCCGAACAGCTGCCCGATCTTGGGCAGCGAGAGGCTCGTCCGTTCGCGACACAGGTACATGGCGATCTGGCGGGCGGTGGCGACGGCCTGCGACCGGCTCGACCCGTACAGGTCGTCGACCGACAGCCGGAAGTATTGCGCCGTGGCCGTGATGATGTCGGTGGGGGAGACGACATTGGCATCGTCGTGGTCCACGATGTCGCGGAGCACCGTCTGCGCCAGCGCGATGTCGAGGGCCGATCGGTTGAGACTCGCGAAGGCCGAGACGCGGATCAGGGCTCCCTCGAGCTCCCGGATGTTGGAGGACACCTTCGTCGCGATGTACTCCAGCACCTCGTCGGGCACGAGAAGCCGCTCGGACTGTGCCTTCTTGCGGAGGATCGCGATACGCGTCTCGAGGTCGGGCGCCTGCACGTCGGTGATCAGGCCCCACTCGAAGCGGCTGCGCATGCGGTCCTCGAACCCCGTGAGGTGTCGCGGGGGCACATCGCTGGTGATCACGACCTGCTTGTCGTGGTCGTGCAGCGTGTTGAAGGTGTGGAAGAACGCCTCCTGCGTCTCGGCGCGACCCTGCAGGAACTGGATGTCGTCGATGAGCAGGATGTCGACCTCGCGATACCGCGCCTGGAAGGCGGCACCGCGGTTGTTGGCGATGGAGTTGATGAAGTCGTTCGTGAACTCCTCGCTCGAGACGTACCTCACGCGGATGCCGGGGTAGAGGCTGAGCCCGTACTCGCCGATCGCGTGGAGGAGGTGCGTCTTGCCGAGCCCCGAGTCGCCGTAGATGAACAGGGGGTTGTACGCCTTCGCGGGTGCTTCGGCCACGGCGACCGCTGCCGCGTGCGCGAAGCGGTTCGACTGACCGATGACGAAGTTGTCGAAGGTGTACTTCGGATTGAGTCGGGTGTCGCTGCGCGAGGGCGGGGCGATCGGCTCCGGCTCCTCGACGATGGGGCTGCGCACGATGACGGGGGCGGGCGCCGGCTGCAGCGGGGCGGGGGCGTTCAGATGGATGTCGGCGAGCTCGGGGTTGACCACCACACGGAAGGTGGATGCCGCCGGCTGGGCGTCGACGCGGGCGAGAGCCTCCATGATCGGCGCGCGCAGACGCTTGTTCAGCTGCGCGGCGGTGAGTTCATTGGGCACGTCGAGGTAGAGGGTCCCGCTCATGACCCCCTGCGCCACGGCGAGGCTGAGGAAACCCTGCAGCTGAGGGGTGACCCGATCATCGTGGGAGAGTTCGCCGAGCACAGCTCGCCAGACGGGAACGTCTGGAAGATCGGGCTGTGACATTGCGCCTCCGGGGATCGATGCGCCGTGGCATCCGCCGCACGCGGAGGGGGCGGGCCTGTGGATAACGTGCGGGGGCAACGCTAATCAGGCAACCTCGCCT